>JANXTB010000264.1 GCA_025356415.1 Hyphomicrobiales bacterium | reverse complement strand
CGGAAATGGTGATGCCGGGCGACAACGTTTCGATGGAAGTCGCGCTGATTTCGCCGATCGCGATGGAAGAGAAGCTCCGCTTCGCCATCCGTGAAGGCGGCCGCACCGTCGGCGCGGGCGTCGTCGCTTCGATCATCGAGTAAGAGGCAAGTTCCGGGCGGCGCGCGCCAATCAAGATTGCGCGCGCGCTCCTCGAACAGGGGATGAATTCATGAACGGCCAGAACATCCGCATTCGCCTCAAGGCGTTCGATCATCGCATCCTTGATGCTTCGACGAAGGAAATCGTCTCGACGGCCAAGCGGACGGGCGCGCAGGTGCGCGGTCCCATCCCGCTGCCGACGCAGATCGAAAAGTTTACGGTGAACCGCTCGCCGCACGTCGACAAGAAGTCGCGCGAGCAGTTCGAAATTCGTACCCACAAGCGCGTGCTCGACATCGTCGATCCCACGCCGCAGACGGTCGATGCTTTGATGAAGCTCGACCTTGCTGCCGGCGTCGACGTCGAAATCAAGCTGTAATTTGTAACCGGGCACCTCTTCTTCGGAACGTGCCTTTTTAGGAAAAGAACATGCGGTCAGGTGTCATCGCACAGAAGGTCGGCATGACCCGCGTCTTTACGGACGCTGGGGAACATGTGCCGGTCACGGTCCTGAAGCTCGACGGTTGCCAGGTGGTCGCCCACCGGACTGAAGAGAAGAATGGATACACGTCCATGCAGCTCGGCATCGGCCGCGCGAAGGTCAAGAACGTCTCGAAGGCTGAGCGCGGGCGTTTCGCCGTCGCGCAGGTCGAGCCGAAGATGAAATTGGCCGAATTTCGCGTTCCCGCCGACAAGCTCCTGCCGGTCGGCGCGGAAATCACCGCCGACCATTTCGTTGTGGGGCAGTTCGTCGACGTGACGGGCACCACGATGGGCAAGGGCTTCGCCGGCCCGATGAAGCGCTGGAACTTCGGTGGTCTTCGCGCCACCCACGGCGTGTCCGTCTCGCATCGTTCGCATGGTTCCACCGGTGGCCGTCAGGACCCGGGCAAGACCTTCAAGAACAAGAAGATGGCCGGCCACATGGGCACCGATCGCGTGACCACGCTGAACCTGCGTGTCGTGCAGACCGATGTCGAACGCGGCCTGATCCTGGTCGAGGGCGCCGTTCCCGGCGTCGCCGGCAACTGGATCTTCGTCCGTGACGCCATCAAGAAGGCGCTCCCGAAAGACGCTCCGATGCCGGGCAAGTTCCGTGTCGCGAACGCCAACACGGAAGCGGCGCCTGCCGCAACTGTTGAACAGAAGGAGGGCTGAGCCGTGAAGTTCGACATCACGTCTCTCGACGGCAAGTCCGCCGGTTCGATCGAGCTCAACGACGAGATCTTTGGTCTCGAGCCGCGCGAAGATCTCATCGCGCGCATGATCCGCTATCAGCTGGCCAAGCGCCGCGCTGGCACGCACGCGGTAAAGAACCGCGCTGACATCGCCCGCACCGGCAAGAAGATGTACAAGCAGAAGGGCACCGGCGGCGCTCGTCACGGCTCGGCTCGCGTGCCGCAGTTCCGCGGCGGTGGTCGCGCCTTCGGCCCGATCGTTCGCTCGCATGCGCATGATCTGCCCAAGAAGGTGCGCGCTCTCGCGCTGCGCCATGCTCTCTCGGCCAAGTTCCGGGACGGCGGGATCATCGTCTGGGACAATGCCAACGTTGACGGCCCCAAGACGAAGAGCCTGAAGGACCAGTTCGCGAAGGCGGGTCTCGCCTCTGTGCTGATCATCGACGGTTCGGACGTGCAGGACAACTTCGCCCTGGCGGCCCGCAACATTCCGCAAATCGACGTGCTGCCGGTTCAGGGCATCAACGTCTATGACATTCTGCGCCGCGAGAAGCTTGTGCTGACGCGGGCGGCGGTCGAAGCGCTGGAGGCGCGATTCTCATGAGCGTGCGTAATCAGGATGCGCGTCATTACGACGTGATCGTGTCGCCGGTCATCACCGAGAAGGCGACCATTGCTTCCGAGCAAAACAAGGTCGTCTTCAAGGTCGCCAAGACCGCGACGAAGCCGCAGATCAAGGCTGCTGTTGAGCGCCTCTTCGACGTCAAGGTCGAGAGCGTCAACACGTCGATCCGCAAGGGCAAGAACAAAGTGTTCCGCGGCATTCGCGGCACCCAGTCGGACGTCAAGAAAGCGGTCGTGACCCTCGCCGAGGGCCACAAGATCGACGTGACGACCGGTCTGTAAGGCGAGGAACGGGCAACATGGCACTGAAGACATTCAAGCCGGTCACTCCGGGCCTCCGCCAACTGGTGATCGTCGACCGCAGCGAGCTCTACAAGGGCAAGCCGCTCAAGGCGCTGACCGAGGGCAAGTCGTCCTCGGGCGGCCGTAACAACCAGGGACGCATCACGGTGCGTTTCCGTGGCGGCGGGCACAAGCGCACGTACCGCATCATCGACTTCAAGCGTCGCAAGCTTGATATGCCGGCGAAAGTCGAGCGTCTCGAGTACGACCCGAACCGTTCGGCGTTCATCGCGCTGATCCGGTATCAGGACGACACGCTGGCCTACATCATTGCTCCGCAGCGTCTGTCTGTCGGCGATGAAGTGGTGTCGGGAAACCAGGTCGACGTGAAGCCCGGCAACGCCATGCCGCTGTCGAACATCCCTGTGGGCACGATCGTGCACAACGTCGAGATGAAGATCGGCAAGGGCGGCGCGATGGCTCGCTCGGCTGGCACCTACGCGCAGATCGTGGGCCGCGACCAGGGCTACGTCATCATGCGTCTGAACTCGGGCGAACAGCGCCTGATTCACGGTCAGTGCTTCGGCACGATCGGCGCGGTGTCGAACCCCGACCACATGAACACCTCGCTCGGCAAGGCCGGTCGTAATCGCTGGCTCGGACGCATGCCGCATAACCGCGGCGTGACCATGAACCCGGTCGACCATCCGCACGGCGGCGGCGAAGGCCGCACCTCGGGCGGCCGTCACCCGGTCACACCGTGGGGCAAGCCGACCAAGGGCAAGAAGACGCGTTCGAACAAGCGCACGACGAGGTTCATCGTGACTTCGCGTCACAAGAGCAAGAAGAAGGGCTGATCCATGGCACGTTCGATCTGGAAGGGCCCGTTCGTCGACGGTTATCTGCTGAAGAAAGCAGAAACCTCGCGCGCTTCGGGCCGCTCGGAAATCATCAAGATCTGGAGCCGCCGCTCCACGGTCCTCCCGCAGTTCGTCGGTCTGACGTTCGGCGTTTACAACGGCCAGAAGCATGTCCCGGTCAACGTGACCGAAGACATGATCGGCCATAAGTTCGGCGAGTTCTCTCCGACCCGGACCTTCCATGGTCACGCGGCGGACAAGAAGGCGAAGAGGGGCTGACATGTCGAAGACAAAGACTCCCCGCGCTCTGAAGGACAACGAGGCCAAGTGTGTTGCGCGCATGTTGCGCGTCAGCCCGCAGAAGCTGAACCTTCTCGCCCAGCTCATCCGCGGCAAGAAAGTCGAGACGGCGCTCGCCGACCTCGAGTTCTCGCGCAAGCGTATTTCGGTCGAAGTGCGGAAGGCTCTGCAGAGCGCCATCGCCAACGCCGAGAACAACCACAGCCTGGACGTCGACGATCTCGTCGTGGCCGAGGCGCACGTTGGCAAGGCGCTCGTCATGAAGCGTTTCAGCCCGCGTGCTCGCGGTCGGGCAGGGCGCATTGAAAAGCCCTTCTCGAACCTGACGATCGTCGTTCGCGAAGTCCAAGAAGCCAAGGCGTAGGAGAGAACGATGGGTCAGAAAGTCAATCCAATCGGTCTTCGCCTGGGCATCAACCGTACCTGGGATTCCCGTTGGTACGCAGGCAAGAACGAATACGGCAAGCTCCTCCATGAGGACATGGCGATCCGCGCGGCGCTGATGAAGGCGCTCAAGCAGGCCGCCGTTTCCAAGATCATCATCGAGCGTCCGCACAAGAAGTGCCGCGTGACGATCATGTCGGCTCGTCCGGGCGTCGTCATCGGCAAGAAGGGCGCGGATATCGACAAGATCCGCAAGCTCGTCTCGAAGCTGACGGACTCGGAAGTGGTCATCAACATCGTTGAAGTCCGCAAGCCGGAAGTCGACGCCACGTTGGTCGCCGATTCGATCGCCCAGCAGCTCGAGCGCCGTGTGGCGTTTCGTCGCGCCATGAAGCGTGCGGTTCAGTCCGCCATGCGTCTGGGCGCCGAGGGCATCCGCATCAACTGCTCGGGCCGTCTCGGCGGCGCCGAAATCGCGCGCCAGGAATGGTACCGCGAAGGCCGCGTGCCGCTGCATACGCTGCGCGCCGATGTCGACTACGGCGTCGCGACCGCTCACACGGCCTATGGCACGTGCGGGATCAAGGTCTGGATCTTCAAGGGAGAAATCCTCGAGCACGATCCGATGGCGCAGGACAAGAAACTGGCTGAAGCCGATCACTCTGGCAGTGGCGAGCGCCGTCCGCGGCGCGATCGCGACGCCGCGTGACGTGACGAGCCTCAAGAGATAAGAGCCACATCATGTTGCAACCTAAGCGCACTAAGTTCCGCAAAGCTTTCAAGGGCCGGATTTCCGGCGCCTCGAAAGGCGGATTTGAGTTGAACTTCGGTCAGTTCGGCCTTAAGGCCATGGAGCCGGAGCGAATCACTGCTCGGCAAATCGAGGCGGCTCGCCGCGCCATGACGCGTCATATGAAGCGTGCTGGCCGGGTGTGGATCCGGATCTTCCCGGATGTGCCAGTCTCGAAAAAGCCGACCGAAGTCCGCATGGGTAAGGGCAAGGGCGCGCCGGAACTTTGGGCCGCGCGCGTCGCCCCTGGTCGCATCATGTTCGAAATCGACGGCGTGCCGCTCGATATCGCGCGTGAGGCGATGACACTTGCGGCCGCGAAGCTGCCGATCAAGACGCGCTTTATCCAGCGCATTGCCGAGTAAGAGGGACGCAACGTTATGAAATCAGAAAAGCGCCTCTCGGACCTCAAGGTCATGTCGGACGACCAGCTCGGGGAAGAAGTCCTCAAGCTGAAGAAGGAGCAGTTCAACCTGCGCTTTCAGCGTGCGACCGGGCAACTCGAGAACACGTCCCGCGTCAAGATCGTCCGTCGCGACATCGCGCGTGCCAAAACGATCGCCGCGCAGAAGCGCGACGCCGCCAGCAAGTAAGGGGCAAGTTTATGCCGAAGCGTATACTCCAGGGCGTCGTCGTTAGCGACAAGCAGGAAAAGACCCTCGTCGTGAAGGTCGAGCGCCGTTTCACCCATCCTCTTCTGAAGAAGACGGTGCGTCGTTCGAAGAACTACCACGCTCACGACGAAAACCAGCAGTTCAAGGTTGGCGACCAGGTCTCTATCGAAGAGACCAAGCCGATTTCGAAACTCAAGCGCTGGACCGTTTTGGGAGCTGAGGCGAAAGCCTGAGCTTCTGGACTATCCAGAGTAGAATAAGCGAGGGGGCTCCAGGGCCCCTTCAGACGTAGTCCGGACCGAAGCCAGACGGGTGGACGCCGGAAACCGATCTGAGAAGAAAGGCGCGTTGCCATGATTCAGATGCAGACGAACCTCGACGTGGCGGATAATTCCGGTGCGCGCCGCGTGATGTGCATCAAGGTGCTCGGCGGCTCCAAGAGGAGATACGCCGGTGTGGGCGACATTATTGTCGTTTCCATCAAGGAAGCCATTCCACGCGGTCGCGTGAAGAAGGGCGATGTCATGAAGGCGGTTGTCGTGCGCACCGCCAAGGACATTCGCCGCAATGACGGCTCCGTCATTCGTTTCGATTCCAATGCGGCCGTTCTGATCAACAATCAGAAAGAGCCGGTTGGCACCCGTATCTTCGGGCCGGTTCCGCGCGAGCTTCGCGCCAAGAACCACATGAAGATCATCTCGCTCGCGCCGGAGGTGTTGTAATGGCTGCGAAGATCAAGAAGGGCGACAAAGTCGTCGTTCTCGCCGGCCGCGACAAGGGTCGCACCGGTGAAGTGCTGAAGGTCATGCCGACGGAAGAGCGTGCAATCGTTCGCGGCGTCAACCTCGTCAAGCGCCACACGCGCCAGACTGCGCAGACCGAAGGCGGCATCATCTCGAAAGAGGCGACCATCCACCTTTCGAACCTCGCTGCTGCCGATCCGAAGGACGGCAAGGCGACGCGCGTCGGTTTCAAAATTCTCGATGACGGCCGCAAGGTCCGCGTCGCCAAGCGTTCCGGAGAGATGATCGATGGCTGAGGTTCAATCAGGCAAGGTCGCCAAGACCAAGGCCACCAAGGCCGCGCCATCCGCTGATCTTGCGACCGCCGCCCAGCTCGTTCTGCCGGCGAACTACACCCCCCGTATGCGCAAGCATTACGAGGAAGTCGTTCGTCCCGCGATGATCGAGCAGTTCGGCTACAAGAACCCGATGGAAGTTCCGAACATCGAAAAGATCGTTCTGAACATGGGCGTTGGCGAAGCCGTCAACGACACCAAGAAGGTGACGACCGCCGCTGGCGATCTCGCGCTCATCGCTGGCCAGAAGCCGGTGATCACGCGGGCCCGCAACGCGATCTCGACCTTCAAGGTTCGCGAAAACATGCCGATCGGCGCGAAGGTCACGCTTCGCAAGATCCGCATGTATGAATTCATGGACCGCCTGGTCACGATCGCGCTCCCGCGCATTCGCGACTTCCGCGGCCTGAACCCGAAGTCGTTCGACGGCCGTGGCAACTTCGCCATGGGCATCAAGGAGCACCTCGTGTTCCCTGAAATCGATTACGACAAGGCTGAATCGGTTCTCGGCATGGACATCATCGTATGCACCACCGCCAAGACCGACGACGAGGCGCGCGCGCTCCTGCGTGCGTTCAACTTCCCGTTCCGGCAGTGAGATCTGACCGTCTCAAACGCGGAGACCAGAGGTAACCATGGCTAAGAAAAGCTCGATCGAAAAGAACAAGCGTCGCGCCAAGATGGTGAAGCAGTTCGCCGGTCGTCGTGATCGCCTCAAGGCGGTTGCGAACGACGAATCCTTGAGCATGGACGAGCGCTTCACGGCGCGTCTGAAGCTTGCTGAACTCCCCCGCAACTCGTCCGCCGGACGCGTTCGCAACCGCTGCGAAGTCACGGGGCGTCCGCGCGCCGTTTATCGCAAGATGAAGATGTCGCGCATTGCTTTGCGTGAGCTTGGCTCCAAGGGTCTCGTGCCCGGCCTCGTCAAGTCGTCCTGGTAAGGGGAGGGATTTCTCATGAACGATCCTTTGGGCGATATGCTCACCCGCATCCGCAACGCGCAGATGCGTCGCAAGGGTAAGGTTTCCACTCCGGGCTCGCGCCTTCGTGCGCATGTTCTCGAAGTCCTGCAGCAGGAAGGCTACATCCGTGGCTATTCCTCGACGGATTTCGGCAATGGCCGCACCGAGTTTGAAATCGAACTCAAGTACCATGAAGGCCAGCCCGTCATCCGCCAGATCGAGCGCGTCTCGAAGCCTGGCCGCCGGGTGTACTCAGCCGTTGACGCGATGCCTCGCGTCGCCAACGGCCTTGGCATCACCATCGTGTCGACTCCGAAGGGCGTCATGGCCGACCACTCTGCTCGCGAGCAGAATGTCGGCGGTGAAGTGCTCTGCCGGGTCTTCTAACCGAACAAGAGAGGGAATTCTCATGTCTCGTATCGGAAAGAAGCCCGTCGCCGTTACGGCCGGCGTCACCGCGAAGGTTGACGGCCAGGCTGTGTCCGTGAAGGGCCCCAAGGGTGAACTCAGCTTCGTCGTTCCTGACGATGTTGAGGTGAAGTTTGAAGACAATTCCATCATGGTCGACCCGCGTTCGGAAACGAAGCGCGCTCGCGCCATGTGGGGCATGTCTCGTTCGATGATCGCCAACCTGGTGACTGGCGTCAGCGCCGGCTTCAGCAAGACGCTCGAAATAACGGGCGTCGGCTACAAGGCCGCCGTTGTCGGCAAGAATGTCCAGCTGTCGCTCGGGTTCAGCCACGAAGTGCTGTATCCGATCCCGGCTGGGGTGACGATCGTGACGCCGAAGCCGACCGAGATCAACATTTCGGGTTCGGACAAGCGCCAGGTCGGCCAGGTCGCCGCCGAAATCCGCGCCTATCGCGGCCCCGAGCCCTACAAGGGCAAGGGCGTTCGGTATTCGAACGAATTCATCTTCCGCAAGGAAGGCAAGAAGAAGTAAGGAGAGGCCGCGATGGCTAAGGATATTCAGGCAACCGACCGCCGCAAGGCGCGCGTTCGCCGTTCGATCCGCGCGCGCGCCTATGGCAAGCCGCGGCTCACCGTGTTCCGTTCGTCGAAGCAGATCTATGCTCAGATCATCGACGACGTTAAGGGTGCGACACTCGTCTCGGCCTCCACGCTGGAAAAGCCCCAGCGTGAGGCTCTCAAGACGGGCGCCGACATCAACGCCGCCAAGGTTGTTGGCAAGCTGATCGCCGAGCGCGCTGCCGCCGCCGGCATCAAGCAGGTCGTCTTCGATCGTGGCGCGTATATGTACCATGGGCGCGTCAAGGCGCTCGCCGAGGGTGCCCGCGAGGGTGGTCTCGACTTCTAATTCTTCGGGGCGTTCGCGCAGCAATGCGCGCGACGCCCCGCAGGGTTCTCGAAGCGAGCGGGACTGCATGTGCATCCCGCGCAAGTGACGGAAGAAACAAATGGCTCGTGAAGGTGAAGGCGGTCGCGGACGCGATCGTCATAACAACGAAGAGCGCGACAGCGAATTCGTGGACCGTCTGGTCCACATCAACCGCGTCGCGAAGGTCGTGAAGGGTGTTCGAAACGCTCGGCATGCACGACGTTGTGGCGAAGTCGCAGGGCTCGTCCAACCCGT
>JANXTB010000194.1 GCA_025356415.1 Hyphomicrobiales bacterium | reverse complement strand
CCTTCCAGAAAATGTGTGCGCCCATGTGCGCCAGCCGTGACGAAGCCGTCTTTCATTTTTCTCTCCCCGGATGGTTCTTGTTGTCAGGCCGCAGCAAAATCGCACATGCCCCTTTGAAAAAAGCGAGCGGCTCGGCGGGCGCGTGATCGCAGGCGCGCACGTTGCCGATGAAAATGTCATGGTCGCCACTGACGTGAACGCAATCGAGATCGCAGATCAGCCGCGCCAGCGCACCGCCGAGCAGCGGGACGCCATTCTCGTGCAGCTCGAAATCGACGCCATCGAAACGATCCGGCGCGGGACGCGCGAAACGCATCGCGAGGTCCTTCTGGTCGCCGGCCAGAAGATTGACGGCGAAACGGCCGCTCTCGCGAATGGAAGAGCCGGTCACGCTGCCAGCCTTGAGGCACACGAGAATCTGGCAGGGAACCAGCGAGACCGAAGTGAGGGAATTGACGGTCATGCCCGTCAAGCCTTCAGTCCCCGCGCTGGTGACGATGGTCACGCCGGTCAGGAAACATCCCATCGCCGAACGAAACGCGAGGGGGTCGATCACCTGCGCCTGGGCATTCATCCGCGCCTCTCCGGTTTTCTCTCACGCCAAATCTAGCGCGCCGGGCTTGCGAACATTAGCGGCGGGATGGAAAGACACCTCGTCGATTGGGTGCAAGATGGATCAGCCGGACAGGCCGATCGCCAGCACCATTTTCTCCCAGTTGGTGATCTCGTCGTGGAAGAATTTCTCCGAGTCTTTCCGGCTTTTCGGGACGGGTAGAACGCCGAGAACATTCAGCTGGCGCAAGGTTTCGGGATCTTTCATCGCCTCGTTCACGCCGGCGTTGATGGCCTCGAGCACTGGTTCGGGCGTACCCTTGGGCGCGAACAGTCCCGTCCACGACGAGGCCGTGAAGCCAGTCAGTCCGTTCTCCGTATAGGTCGGCACATTGGGTAGAACCGGCGTGCGCGTCTTGCTGCCGACCGCGAGGCCGATCAATTCACCGTTCTGGATGGAGGGGATCGCGGTGGCGGTGCTCGCCATCACGGTGATGTCGCCGGTCATCAGCGCCAGCATCGCCGGATTGCCGCCCGCAAACGGGATGTGCTTCACGTCGATCTTGGCCAGCACGCGCAGGGCATATTCAGCCGAAATATGCGAGCCGCTGCCAATGCCGGAACTGCCGAGATAGATCGTGCCGGTTTTCGACTTCGCGACCAGGTCGGCGAAGGTCTTGATGCCGGTCTTCGGATTGGTGACGAGCAGCTCGGGCGCCTCGACGGGAATCGCCGCCGCCGTCAGCCCGTCGGCGCGAAAGCCCTTGTCACGGTAGAGCGTGTCGTTGATCGCCAGCGATGTGGTTGTCGCGAGCAGCGTGTAGCCATCCGGCGCCGCCATCGAAACCGAGCGCGCGGCGATATTCCCGCCGGCGCCCGCCATGTTCTGCACGATGACAGGCTGCTTCCATTGCTCGGACATCCGCCGCGACAGCACGCGTGCGACATTGTCAGCAAAGCCGCCGCTCGCATAACCCACTATGAAAGTCACGCGGCGCGACGGCCAATTTTCCTCCGCCTGCGCCCATGCCGCCGTAGCCTGGACGAGCGATGCGAGACCGAGAATGGCGGCGGCAAGACCTTGGGCCTTCTTCATGGTTTCCACCCTTCTGTCGGGCCTTTTCGGCCCGTTTTTGCAGTCGGCGAAAATCAGCCCGCGTAGCCGGGGATGATTTCCGCGTTGATGAAGTAACGCCCGCCTGCGGCGATCACCTTGTCGGCAGCGCGCAAGGCGTTTTCCAGTTCGGCGACGGAGCGCACAGGCGCGTGGGTTTCAAAACCTTGCGCCGCGGCGATCTGGCACAGATCGACAGCGGGCGAATCGAGTTTCTGGCCGATGCCCTTGTTCTCGACCGGACGGCTACGCTGGATCGCGACGCGCTCCTGATGAACCTCGTCGTTGTAGTAGGAACGATTGTTGGCGATCACGAGGATCATTGGCAGATCCTGGTTGGACGCCGTCCAGAGCGCATTCATGCCCATCAGGAAATCGCCGTCGCCGATCACGCCGATCACCGTTCGCGCGCTGCCTTTCAGCGCCAGCGCGGCGCCGACGGTGTGCGCGGGGCCGGTGCCGACAGCGCCGCCGCCATCCTTGCCGAGAAAATCGAGCGGATGCGTGAAGCGGCACGCCTGTGGCGGCCAGCCGATCGGCATGCGCGCATAGGTGACATCACGTCCCTCGCTCCAGCGAGCGAGCCCGAAGGCGAGGCGCGAAAGATCGAAATCGCCCTCTGCCGCAGGCGTTTTCACAATTGTCGTCCAATGGGAAGCGGGCGCTTCGCGCGACGCCTTTTCGGGGAAGCTTTCCAGAAGATCGCTGACCAGCGTATCGGGATGGGCGAGCAACGGCAGGTCCACTGCGGCGAGCGCCTGATGGTCCATGCTCCAGCCGTTCGTCAGCAGGCCGTCGAGCGAGCAATGGATGATCTTGGCGCGAGACGGCGCCTGCGTCTGCGCATCGCCCGTGCGTGCGCGCAGGAAGCCCGCGAGGTCAAGCCAGTCGAGCGAGAGAATGAGATCGCTCTGTTCGAGCAGCGCCGACTCATCCTTCGTCGGCTTGTCGCCGGCGGGCGGCAACACGTGCAACGGATGCGTCGTCGGGAATGCCGGCGCATTGTTGGTCGAGGACAGAATGGTCGCGCCATAATGCTCGGCGAAAGCGATGCGCTTGCGCCAGTCGTCCATGCTGCGCGACACGCGACCCGCGAGGATCAGCGGCTTCCTTGCAGCGCGCAAAGCGCTGTCGACTTCACGCAGAGCGGCGGCGTCGATCCCGACGCGACGCGGCGGCGCGAAACGCTCGACCGGCGGCGCGGGCAGCACGCGTTCCAGCTTGCCTTCCTGCATGTGCGCATCGAGGCAGATATAAACCGGGCCATGCGGCGCGGCGCGCGTGATCTGGTTGGCGCGCAGGATGGATTCGACCGCCGCCTCGGCGGAGGCCGGCTGATCGTCCCATTTCACGAAATTGCGGACGAGCGCGCCCTGGTCCTTGGACGTGTGCACCCAATCGATCCACGGGCGGCGATGATGCGCATCGACCGGGCCGGTCGCGCCGAGGATCATCATCGGGCGACGGTCGCACCAGGCGTTGTAGATCGCCATCGAGCCGTTCATCAGGCCGACATTGGAATGCAGGATGACGAGCAGTGGCGTCTCGGTGACGCGGGAATAGCCGTCCGCGATGGAGACGGCGTGGTTCTCGTGCAGGCAGGTGACGAGCTGCGGATCATGATTGCCGAGCCGGTTCACGATGCTGTCGTGCAGGCCCCGAAAGCTCGCGCCCGGCACGATCACCGCATAGGGAAAGCCAAGCGCGCGCAGCACATCGGCGACCACGTCGCTACCCCAGCCAGCGGCTTCCCCAGTGGCTTGCGACGACGGCTTATTGGAATCCTGATCAACGCCCATGTGCGGCTTGGCCCCTCTTTGCAGATTGCGATCTTAAGCGGATGATCGGCGGCGTGCTTATTCAAAACACGTCGCCGTCATCGGAATTGCTCCTGCCGCAGCCTTAGGCGAGGCTCAGTTTCAAAGCAATGCAAGCGCCTCGCGCGCCACGGAAACATCCGTGACCTGCTCGTAGGGAAGCGTGCGGCGCTGGACCTCAAGCAGCATGTTCAGGTCCTGCATCCACTTCACACGCTCGGGCGAGAGCACGAGATCGGTCGCGTAGATGGCTGTCTCGCGGAAGAAGCGCCATTGCCATTCGGCGGCTGCGGGATCGGACTTGCCGAGCGCCGCCGCCTGCGCCTCAACGTAAGCGTCGCGGGATTCGGGGGTCATCAGGAAACGGTACAGCTTGGCGTAGGCGGCAAGCGTGCGCACCAGCGCCGCACGGTTGTTCGCGATGGCGCGCTCCGAGGCGTAACTCGCCTGGAAGGTGAAATCCGGCAATTCCGTCCAGAGATCGCCCTCCTTGATGATATGCACGCCAAACCTGGCCTGCTGATCGTAAACGTCGATCTCGGACACGCCGGCATCGACCGTGCCCGCGACGACCGCGCGAAACACATCCGCGGTGCTGCCGATGCTGACGAAGCGCACGCTCGCGGGATCGACGCCATGCTTGCGCAAGAGCGCAATCACCATGGCGTGCAATAGTGCGCCGACCGAGCCGACGCCGATCGTCTTGCCGGCCAGATCCTGCACGGTCTGGATGTTCGGCCGCTTGGTGTAGACCGCATGCTCAGGCTTCACGAGCGCGCCGGCGACGATCTTCAGTTTGGCGCCCCGCTCAAGCGCGGTCAGCACCTGCGAGAAGCCGGAGAACATGCAGATGTCATTCTCGCCGCTGAGCAGGGAGCCCATCAGCTTGGAGCCGTCGGACACGTAGGTAATCTGCGGTTCGACGCCGAATTCCTGCAGATAGCCGCGCCGCCGCATCAGCTCTTGAACCGTCACGGTGGCGTTGCCTTGCGTGTTGACGATTTTGATCTTGAGCTTTTCCTGCGCGCGCGCAGGCCCGCAAGCCAGCCCGGCCATGGCGACGCAGGTGGCGGCGCCCATGACATCCCGTCTGCTCATCCCCATCGCGGCTGTCCCTCCGCCGTTTCGGTGTCAAACAATGTAACGAGAAAGCCGCGCATTCATGCAGACTGTTTTCATCTCTGGCAGGCCGCGCAGGAAATTCACCCTTTCCAAACGCGCTGCTTTGATCCTCACCGGCGTCCATGCAACGCTGAGGTCGGGATGCGAAACAAGGCGATCGTCCGGTCAAAGCTAATAATTGATCAGGCCGGCTGCAAAACCAATCGACCACGAATGCGAACCTGGTAGATCGGGCGCGCCATTTGCGACATGCTCGACCCAATTAAAAAGTGATCCGCCGTTTTGTGCGGCGCAAAATATCGGGAGGGACTTCTTGGCCAGTCGCGTCATCGACATTCATCCGCACATCATCTCATCCGACGACACCGCCTATCCGCGCGCGCCGCTGTTTGGCATCCAGTCGGACTGGTCGAAGGAGCGCCCGACCA
This sequence comes from Hyphomicrobiales bacterium, assembly GCA_025356415.1. Classification (GTDB taxonomy): domain Bacteria; phylum Pseudomonadota; class Alphaproteobacteria; order Rhizobiales; family Beijerinckiaceae; genus Terripilifer. The sequence continues at coordinate 16,306 of JANXTB010000194.1, read as the reverse complement.
CGATCGAGGATCTCATCGCCGCGATGGACGCAGCCGGCGTCGACAAGGCGGCGATCGTGCACGCCTCGACCTGCTACGGTTTCGACAATTCGTATCTGGCGGATTCCCTGAAAAAATATCCCGGCCGCATCACCGGCGTCGGCTCGGTGGATGTGCTGGCGCCTGATGCGCCGCAGGTCATGCGCGGCTGGGTCAATCGCGGCATCACGGGATTTCGCATTTTCACCGGAGGCAGCACCGCCGAATTCGACACGTCGTCGCTCGATGACCCCGCCTCGTTCCCAGCTTGGCGGTTCTGCGAGGAGGCGAATGTGCCGATGTGCGTGCAGACCGGACCGGTCGGCCTCGCGCAGGTCGCCGGCCTCGCCAAGCGCTTTCCTAAGGTGAACATCATCCTCGACCACTTCGCCCGTCCCGACACGACCGACGGCCCTCCCTACAAGAACGCCGTGTCGTTGTTCGCCTTGGCGGCGTTTGAAAACATCTATTTGAAAATAAGCCCGCCGATCATCGGCCGCTTCTCCAAGGCGCCGTCGGAGCCGACGAGCTTTATGGAAAAAGTGCTCGCCGCCTATGGCGCCAAACGCATCGCGTGGGGCTCGAATTTCCCGACCTCGCCGGGCTCGATGGCCGAACATTTGGCGCAGGTGCGCAAGGTCCTGGCGCCATTTAGCGACGACGAGCGCGCCTGGATTCTCGCGCGCACCGCGCAGTCGCTGTATCCATCGCTGAAGGACTGACGCGCATGGATCAGCACGCTTCAGTCGAAGGCAATGTGAAGCTTCGGGTCGAGAATGTCTCGAAGACGTTTCGGCTGCGCGGAGGGACCACCGCCGCCGATCAATTGCTGCCAGTGTTGCGGCACATCAGCTTCGATGTGCAGGAGGGCGAGATCGTCTCGCTGATCGGCGAAAGCGGCTGCGGCAAGACGACTTTGCTGCGCATCGTGCAGGGCCTGGTGCGCCACGATGCGGGCACGATCAAGGTCGGCGGGCGCCCGGTGACGGGGCCGGGCCGCGACCGCGGCTTCGTCTTCCAGCAGGCGACCCTGCTGCCGTGGCGCTCTGCGCGGCACAATGTCGAGTTCGGCCTCGAACTGCAGGGCGTGCCACGCGCTGAACGCCGGACGCGCGCGCAAAAACTGCTCGACCTCGTGGGGCTGGGCCAGGCTGGCGAACAATTCCCGCATGAACTGTCGGGCGGCATGCAGCAGCGCATCGGGCTCGCCCGCGCGCTGGCGATCGATCCATCGATCCTGCTGATGGACGAACCCTTCAGCGCGCTCGACGCGCAGACGCGCGAAGTCCTGCAGAAAGAACTGCTGCGCATTCAGGCGCAGACGCGCAAAACGATCCTGTTCGTGACGCACGATCTCGACGAGGCGATCTATCTCAGCAACCGCGTCATCGTGCTGGCGGCCAAGCCGGGCCGCATCCGCAAGATCATCGACATTCCGTTCGGCGTGCAAAGGCCGGAGCTTCCGGAACTGCGCGGCGACATGCGCTTCCAGGCCATTCGCACGGAAATGTGGGATCTCATCCGCGCACAAGCGCAGGAGGCCGCGTGATGAGCGTCGTGACACAACAATCCACAGGCGCGCAGCCCGAATTCGATATCGAGCTGCCCGCGACGATCGAGGAAATCGGTCCGCCGCCGCGCCAGAAGAGCAAGATCTGGATCATCCGCCTGTGTTCGGTCGCCTTCTTCATGTTGGCGTGGGAGATCGGCGGGCGACAGGTCGATCCGTTGTTCATGTCGTACCCGAGCGAAATCGCACGCGCGGCTGCGCGCCTTATTGCGTCGGGTGAATTGACGATCGCGCTCGCCAGCAGCCTGCAAACGCTGGTCCTCGCCTTCCTCATCGCCAGCGTCACCGGCGTCGGGCTTGGCCTGCTGATCGGTCGCTACAAGGGCGTGGAGGCCGCGACAGACTGGCTGGTCAATGCGCTGTACGCCACGCCGCTCGTCGCCATCATTCCGCTGGTCATCCTGTGGTTCGGGCTCGGCGGCGCGGCGAAACTGTTCATCGTGACTATCCTCGCGGTGTTCCCGATTCTCATCAACACGATCGCCGGCGTCCATAATGTGCCAGCCAATCTGATTGAACTCGGCAACGCCTTTGCGGCGCGCGAGCGCGAAGTGTTCGTGAAGATCATCCTGCCGTCGGCGCTGCCCTACATGATGACCGGCCTGCGGCTCGGCGTCGGCCGCGCGATCATCGGCATGGTGGTGGCGGAGTTCTTCACCGCGATCACCGGGCTTGGCGCGCTGATTGTGAAATACGGCAATCAATATGACACCGCGTCCATGTTCGTGCCGATCCTCGTGCTGATGATGCTCGGCGTGACGCTGTCGGTCATCGTGCGACGCGCCGAGAAATGGATCGCGCCGTGGCGCTACACCGAAGAATGAGAGCTGGCGAGGACAGAATGGAAGTCCAACACACACGCCGCCATTTGCTCGCAGGCGCGGGCGCGCTTTCGGGACTGACGTTGCTGGGCGGCGCACGGCAGGCGCGTGCGCAGGGCCTCGTGCCCGCAAGCCTCGCCAATGCGGCCGGCAATCTCAACCTCGCTGTGCAGCAATGCATTCTGGATCAGGGCTTCTTCGAAAAATACGGCGTCAAGCCAACGATCATCAATGTCGCCGATGGCTCGAAAATCATGGGCGGCCTGATTGGCGGCGACATCGACGCCTCGATGATGGCCGGCTTTGGACAGATTTTTCCCGCCATCGAGAAAGGCGCAAAACTCAAGGTGATCGCGGGCGCCTCGCTGCTGCCCTCGCTGACGCTTTTCAGCTCCAAGAAGGACGTCAAAAACCTGAAGGATCTGGAAGGCAAGACGATCGGCACCGGCTCCATCGGCGCGCTGATCCATCAGCTTTGCGTGGCGCTGCTCACGAAGAACGGCGTCGACGTGAGCAAGGTTCGCTTCGTCAATATCGGCGCCAGCGGCGACATCTTCCGTTCGGCGCTGATGGGCACGACCGACGCCGGCGTCGGCGAGACCGCAATCCTCGAAGATCTCGACTCCTATCCGAATCTGCACGAGGTGGCCGGGGGCAACATGTCCACAGGATTGCCGGAATACACCTATCAAGGCGCATGGACCTCAGATCGCGCGATTCAGACAAAGCGCGACACGCTCGTGCGGTGCCTTGCGGCGCATTCCGAGCTCTACGCCTTCCTGCAAAAGCCGGAATCGAAAGACGCCTTTTTCAAGTCGCGTGCGAAGGTCTTGCCATCGTCAGGCGGGAAGGAAGCGTTGGTGCAATGGGATTACATCCAGCACTACAAGCCCTACGCGACTGGCCTCGTACTGAGCGAAGAACGTTTAGCCTATATGCAGAAGCTCAATATTGAGACGAAAGCGCAGACCGCGATCATGCCGTTCGACAAGGTCGCCGACATGTCGATCGCACGCGACGCGCTCGCGCTTGTGAAGAAGACAAACGGCACCTGAGCAGCCCGATCAGAAGGACGAGCTGAGCGCATGAAAAAATTCTTGCACGCCGCCGCGGCCCTTCTGCTCGCCCTGCAGGCCGCGCCTGCCGCAGCCGATGAATTCTATGAAAACAAGACGCTCACGCTCCTTATCAACTTCGCTGTCGGCGGCAATGCGGACGTCGAAGCGCGCGTCTATCAGCGACATCTTTCAAGACATATTCCCGGACATCCGACGATCATCATCCAGAACGCGCCGGGAGCGGGCGGGCTGAACGCGATGAACATCCTCGGCCTCAGCCTCTCGTCGCGCCCAGACGGCATGACGGCCGGCTATTTCACGATGAACCCGATCGTCCTCATCCTCGGCGATCCAGGCTTGCGCGTCGGCCTGCCGGATTTTTCGGTCGTCGCTGGCGCCAAGGGGTGGAACGTCGCTTATGGCCGCAAGGACATGCCGCCGGGGCTGACGCAGCAGGCCGACTTTGCAAAAGCCACAAGCGTGTTCGCCGGCGGCTACAGCCGCAGCTCAGCACATGACACGCGCCTGCGCCTCGCGCTTGAGGTTTTCGATCTTCCCTACAAGATCGTCACCGGTTTCCCCGGCACGGCCGACGTCAACAAGGCTATGCTGCAGAACGAGATCAATTTCACCGGAAGCTCCCTGCCCGCCTTCCAGACACAGGCGATTCCGCAGATCGTCAACGCTGGCATCGGCATGCCGCTGTTCCACTTCTCGGTGATGGGCTCCGATGGCAAGGCGGTCGGCAATCCGTCGCTGAAGGCGCAAGGCATTCCGGCGTTTCATGAGCTTTACAAGACGGCGCTCGGCAAGGACCCGTCAGGCCCGAAATGGGATGCGCTTTTGCTGCTCGGCACGCTCAACACGCAAATGTTGCGCGGGGTGCTCCTGCCGAAGGCCGCGCCCGAGGCGGCGCTCGCAGCGCTGCGCCAGGGTTATCGCTCCATCGCGAAGGACGAGGAATTCCTGAAGGACTTCGAGCGGGTCATCGGCGAGCGGCCCGATATCGTCACCGACGAGGAATTGCAGCCCTTGTTCGAACGAATGCGCAACATCGATCCGGCGATCAAGAAAGTGCTTCAGCAATCCATCGACGGGTAAGTCGTCAGCTCACGCCGCCGACAGCCCGCCATCGATGGGGATCACCTGCCCGGTGATCGATTGTCCGCCGGGGCCAACGAGAAACGCCGCCATGGCGGCGACATCCTCGCCCGTCGCGAAACGACCGAGCGGGATTTTCGACAGCATCTTTCCCATATAGGCGGCATCGGAGCCGCTCGCGGCGCGTGACGGCGAGTCTGTTTCAAGACGTCCCGGCGCCAGCGCGTTGAGGCGGATGTTCTTCGGCCCCCATTCGACGGCGAGCATCCGCACCATCTGGATGAGGCCAGCCTTGCTGATTCCATAAGTGGAGCGCTGCGGCGCGCCGAGCAAACCGTGGCTCGAGCTTACTGTGACGATGCTGCCATCGAGCCCGGCTTCGATGAGGCGCTTGCCGACAGCTTGCGTCAGAAAGAACGTGCCGGTGAGATTGGCGAGCATGACGCCATCCCAGTCATCGCGGCTGACATCGACCGCATCGCGCCGCAAATTGACGCCCGCGTTGTTGACGAGCGCACGCACCGGAGCCTCACGCCACAGGCTCTCGACAAGGGCGTCGATGCTGTCTTGCGAGCGCAGGTCGAGCGTGCGCACGAGGCATGCCCCGCCAGCAGCCGTGATTGCCTCCGCGGTCGCGGCGCAATTATCGGGCCTGGTCGCCGTAATCGCCACGCGCCAGCCGTCCTTGGCCAGCGCCTTCGCCACGGCGGCGCCAACGCCATAGGAGGCCCCTGTTACGAGCGCGAGGCCCTTGTCGTTCTTGCTCACCCGATAACCTCACGGATTGAAGATGCTGATCCATTCCTCACGATATTTCATGAGCTGGTCCGCCGTCATCTTTTCCCAATCGACCTTGATGATCTTCAGGGAAGAAAAATTGGGCGCAATATCCGGAATGGGAGACTGGAAGTTCGCTCGCCCCGAGATCAACGCTTCCTTGTCGGCCAGAATTTTCTGACCCGCGTCGGAAAGGATGAAATCGATCCAAAGCTTCGCGGCGTTGGGATGCGGCGCCTTGGCGAGGATGAAGGTCAGCTGCGGCAGGAAGGTGAAGCCCTCGGACGGATAAAGAATCCGCAGCTTGGCGCCTTTCTGGTTGGACTGATGAACGCGCGACGGGTTGCCCCCAAACGCAATGACATCTTGCCCGGTGAGGATGCGCTGCGCGGATTGCTCGGAGCGGCCGACGAACGTCGGCTTCTTCTTCGCTACCTCCTTGAAAAAATCGACATCGAGCACCTGCCGCAGGCCGGCGTAAGTCGTGAGATGCGATTCCGACTGCACGACATCGCCGATCGAGAAGCGTCCCGGAACGGCGGCGTTCAAAGCATCGCGATAGGACTTGCCGTCGAATTTCAGAATATCGGCATTCCAGATCGGGATTTGCGCATAGCCGCCGTTCAGCACAAAGGCGCCGTCGACCCCGAGCCCCGCCTTGATGACATCCTGATAGGCGTCATATTCGCGCGAGCGATAATTCATGAAGGCGCCGGCCCTGTAGCGCTCGAAGGTCCATGTCGGTGAGCCGATGGCGGCGACGTCGAAAGTGATGCGATTGGCGGCGAGTTCCTGCTCGATGCGTGTGATCATCGCGCCGCTGGTGAGCAGCGTGTAGTTGACCGGGAAACTTGCGGGCAAGCCGTAATAGGTACGGAAGGCGCTGACCAGCACGTCGTTCGTGGTCGGCTGGATGATCGTGTCGGAATAATTGAGCGAGCCTTCTTTCTTCGCGCCCTCGATCATCTGCAGCACGTTCGTACGCGCCGCCTCGTCGAGACCCTTCAGCGCCGGAACATCCTGCGCCTGCGACGCTGTCGCCAAGCCCATCAAGAGAAGCGCGAACCCAAGGCGCGCCTTGCCAGCAATGCTCATCCTCGCCTCCCTGTCTTGTTATTATCGATCGAGCAAGAACAAGTTGTGCTCGTCAACCACCACATCCACACGCACGCCGGGCTCGAAACCTGTCGAGCCGTCCAGCGCGCGGATTAATGCGCCCTGATCGAGGTCGATGGCGTATTCATCGACCAGCCCCTGGAAGGATCGCGTGCGCACGATGCCCGGCAACACGATGCCGTTGTCCGTCGGCGCGCCGGGCGTGCGCAATTGCGCGTGCTCGCGCTGGAAGGCGATGAAGGCCTTGCGGCGTGGCGCGCCCTCCAGCACGTTGAGCCCGAAGAATCGCGCGGCGAAGGATGTTTGATGCGACATGAAGACATCGCGCGCCGAACCGCTGGTGTCGATGCGCCCGACATTCATCAGAACGATGGTTTCCGCCAGCCCCAAAGCCTCGCCCTGATCATGCGTCACGTAGAGCGCGGTGAAACCGAGCTTGTCCTGCAAGCCTTTCAGCTCGAGCCGCATCTGCTCGCGCAACGCCGCATCGAGATTGGACAGAGCCTCGTCGAACAGCACGAGGCTCGGGCTGTGAACCAGCGCGCGCGCCACCGCGACGCGCTGTTGCTGGCCGCCGCTCAATTGCGTGGCGGAGCGCTCGGCAAATCCGGCGAGGCCGACAATGTCGAGGATTTCCATCGCGCGCTTGCGCCGCTCGGGCGCGCTGACGCCACGCACGCGCAACGGAAAGGCGACATTGTCGATGACCGACATATGCGGCCAGACGGCATAGGACTGGAACACGACGCCAAGGCCGCGATCTTCCGGGTTGAGATTCACGCCAGCAGCGGAGTCGAACACGGTTTTGCCGGCGATCGAGATGAAGCCGCGCTCGGGCGTCTCCAGCCCTGCGAGGCAGCGCAGCATCGTCGTCTTGCCGCAGCCGCTGGGGCCGAGCAGCGCCAGCGTGCCGCCTTCGCGCACGGAGAAAGTCAGGTCGTCGAGCGCCGTATAGGCGCCGAATTTCTTCGTGACGTTCCTGATGGTCACAAAGCTGTCCGGCGCACCCTGCCTGATCACATCTCCCCCCGATCGTCTTTTTCTGGAAGTCTATTGGATGGCTGAAACTTTGGTCAATCTGAACAGAGTGAAGCCGCCGAGCAGAAGAACGAGTTGAATGAGCGCGAGCGCGGCGACATAGCCGACGCTGTTTTCAGACAGCAGCAGCATGGCGATGGAAATCGTTTCAGTGCCGCTGGCGTAAAGCAGGATGCTGGCGCCCAATTCGCGGATGAAGATGATGAACAGCATGATCCATGCGGCGATCAACGCAGGCCGCAACAGCGGCAGCAGGATGTGCCGCATGGTCTGCGTCCAGCTGGCGCCATTGGCGCGCGCGCTTTCTTCGAGCTCGGGATGAATGGCCGACAGCATGGCGCTGATGGTGCGCGTGGCGAAAGGAAAGAAGCGCGCGACATAGGCGATGAGCAGGATCGCGAGCGTGCCATAAAGCGGCGTCCGGATGGCGAAGATCAGGAAAAACAGCGACAGCACGATGCCGGGAATGCCGAGCGGCAGCGCGAGCAGCGCATCTACAAGGCCCTTGAAGCGCCCGCGTCCGCGCTGAAGATAGTAGGATTGCAAGCCGCTGATCGTGACGCCCAGCGTCGCGCCGGTGACGGCGAGGAATAGCGAGTTCAGAATCGCCTGCCGCGTGAGGCTGTAGTCGAACAGCACGTAGGAGAAATTCGCGAGCGTGGCGTTCGACGGATTGGAACGTCCTGTCCACAACGGGGACAGTGCGACGAGAATGAGCGCGAGCACCGGCAGCACGACGCTTGTCGTCAGAAAAACGATCTCGACGGTCAGCGCAAGCACGCGGGCAGCGCCGCGTATTTCGGTGACGCGCGGCTTGTAGCCCTTGCCTGACACGATCTCGTAACGACGCTTGCTCAGATGCGCGCGCTGCCAGAGCGTCAGCGCGATGGTGATGACGGTAACGAGAATGCCGAAGGCGGCTGCGCGGCCGAGATCGCTCGGATAACGCACCAGCGCAAAGACTTCCGTCGGCATGGTGCGGATGCCCTTGGTGGCGGTCAGCGCCAGCGGCACGTCGAACAGTCCGGCGCTCGTCACGAAGACGATCAGCGCGGCCGACAGCAAGCCCGGCTGCAGGAGCGGCAAAGTGATCAGCCGAATCGTCGTCCAGAAGGAGGCGCCATGCACGCGCGCGGCGTCCTCGAAAGCGGCGTCCATGCGCTGCAGCGGCGAGATGACGAAGAGATAGACGTAGGGCGTGTAGAACAGCGACAGGATCCAGATCACGCCCGCCAGCGAATAGATGTTCGGGCCTTCAATCGACTCGCCTGTGAAGCTGCCGATGCTCGTCTGCATCAGGCCGCTATAAGGCGCCACGAGGAAAATCCAGCCGATCGCGCCGACGTAGGGCGAGAAGAAGAACGGAATGAGATTGAGCGTTTTGAACAGTTCCCGTCCGGGCACATCGGTGCGGCTGACGATCCACGCGAGCGACGTGCCGAGCATGAGGCTCAGCGACATGGCGCCAAAGCCGCAGATCAGGCTGTTCAGAGCCGCCTGATGGATGCGCCTGTCGGTGAACAGCCAGGCGAAATTGGCGAGAGAAAATTGTGGATCTTCACCGACCCACAGCATCAGCGAGCGCGCCAGCCCAGCGATGAACGGTCCGACGATCAGCAGCACGCCGATGATAACGCCGACGAGCGGCAGCGCGACCTGCAGCGTCAGCCTTCTCTTCGTGTCGCGCATCGGCGTCGCGCCTTTAGCTTTCCGTCGGCATGTCGGGATAGTCGCGCGTCGGCGCGCGCGGCGGCTCCGCCCAACGCGGCATGGCGAGGCAGCGCTTCAGCCAGGCGCTGATGCCTGGATAGGAATCGTGCGGCAAGCCGGCGTCCGGCGAATTCAGCACATAGGGAAAACACGCGATGTCGGCGATGGTGATGTGCGGCGCCGCCAGCCAATCCTGTTTCGACAGGCGCCATTCCATCGTGTCCATCGCCGCCTTTCCGAAGCGCTGGTACTGCGGCAGGTTCGAGGCGTCGCCGATCACCCAGCGATCGCGCATGACGCCGCGACGGCCATACTGCAAGCCGAAATGAATCTCGCAATGCGCGAGCGCGATCCAGTGCATGACCTCGGCCATGCCCGCAGGGTCGATCGGCAGCCAGTCGGTGCGGTTCATCTTGCGCGCGAGATAGACCATGCTGGCAGTCGAATCCCAGAAGCGATTGTCGCCGTCGACCAGCACGGGCACCTGCCCGCGCGGATTGATGTTGGCGATATAGTCTTTGCTTTTATGCTCCCACGTAAGCAGGTCCATGTAGACCTTCTCGTAGGGGATCTCGAGCTGTTCGAGCAGGATGCGGACCTTCCAGGAATTCCCGGATTCGGCGCCTGTGTAGAGCTTCATCATCACGACTGCTCCTTACCAGCCGCGCTTTTCCTGCGTCAGCGAGGCGACCTTGTTCATCTCACGCGCAATGTCGTCGACGATTTCGCCATCCATCACCGGCAGAGGCGCACGCGCCTGCCCGCAATCGCGCGCCATCAGCTTCGAGCCAACCTTGAGGCCCGCCACGCCATGTTCATCGAACAGGCGATAGAGAAAAGCCGCGTCAACTTGCGCGTCATGCGCTTCGCGGTATTTTTCCTGCGCGCAGAGATCGTAGAGACGGCGAATCAGCGCGGGCGCAATGTTGGCGACCGGCGACAGCAGGCCAGTGGCGCCAGTGGCATGCGCCGACACCATATATTCCGTGCCGGAGATCAGCTGGAAATCGGAGCCGATGCGCTTCGCCTCGGCGATCACCTCGATCATGAATTGCCAGTCCATGCTGACGTCGATCAGGCCGGCGATGAACTTGCTCTTTGCGACAAGCGCCATGGCGACTGGCGTCTTGATCTTCACATTGTTCATTTCATGCGGCGAATTGTAGAGGAACAGCGGCCGCTCTCCCGCGTCCGCAATCGCGGCGAAATGTTCGATGAGCATCGATTCCGGCGGCGTCCAGTAATAGGGAACGCAGGCGATCATCGCCTTGGCGCCAGCGCGTTTAGCGTGGCGCGCAAGATCGCAGGCGATGCCGGTGCCAGCCTCGCTCACATTGGCGATGACGGGCACGGCGCCCGCTTGGCTCACCGCAATTTCCAGCAGCTTCTTGCGCTCATCGACAGGCAGGCTGACGCTCTCGCCGGTGTGCGTCTGGATCGCCAGGCCTTCGGCGCCGGCGGCGACGTGGAAGCGGATGGATTTCTCAAACGTTGCGAGATCGAGCTTGCCATCGACAAACGGCGTGAGCGGCGCGTGGACGAGGCCAAAATGAAAATGTGTCACGGAATTCACCCTCTTTTGAGCCTTACCAGCCGTGGGGTTCGCTATCGAGAATGCCGAGTTCGGCAAGCGTCTTCTCGATGTGTTTGATGCGCTCGGGGCTTGCAGTCGGCAGCGGCGAACGCGTTGGACCGACGTTGCGCCCCATGATCTGCATGCCGCCCTTGAGCGATGACGGATATTGATCGCGGAACAAATGCCAGAGTTGCGAAAGCTTGTATTGAAGCTCGCGCGCACGCGCCCAGTTTCCGCTGGCGCAATTGGCGTAGAGATCGTTCACGAGATTTGGACAGATCGCGCCAGCTGACGAATAGGAGCCCGCGCCGCCCAGACACACGGACGGCAGCAGATATTCGACGCCCGCGATCATGGCGAAATCGGGTCGCATCGGCAGCGCCACGCGCAGGATTTCGAAGAAGCGCTCGGAGTTGAAACTCGCGTCCTTCATGCCGATGAAATTCGGCAGCTTTTCAAGCAAACGCCGCGTGAGGTCGGCCGAGAATTCGACGCCATCGAGATAGTCCGGCGAATTATAGGCGATCAGCGGCATGTCGAAGGTCGTGCCGAGCTTCACGAAATGATTGTAGATCGACTCGAGCGGGTACTTCCAGAAATAGGGCGTGATCGCGATGATCGCGTCGGCGCCTTTCTCCTGCGCATGACGCGCGAGTTCATAAGTATCTTCCACCGCCAGCGCGCTGACGTGGATCGAGATCGGCACGCGCTTGTTGACGGTCTTGATCGCGACCTCGGCCAGCGCCTTGCGCTCGGGAATGGTGAGACTGTGCGACTCGCCCTTGTGGTGCGGCCACGAAATCGCGGTCGCGCCGGTGCGGACGTGGAAGTCGACCATTTTTTCGAATGTCGCAAGGTCCGGGCTGAAGTCCTCCTTCAGCGGAGTGATCGGACTTTGCATCACGCCTTTCAGGACAAGCGTCATATCTGCTCCCACCCTCTAAGCTTTTGGCGCAAGAGGGGACGCGGGAGCATACGCCCCCGGACCACTCCTCCCTGCGCCGAATTGCCGGCCAGCCGCTTTGGCTGTGCTTGTTGCTTGGCGCCAGATTAGACCGCGCCTCTGGATTTGTCCGCGACGCCATGCTGGAATGAGTTTCAACACTGGCGTTGACAATGGAGCCCACACTTTGGACCGCCTGCACGGGCTGATGATGTTCTTGAGCGTCGTCGAAACCAGATCGTTTTCGGCGACCGCGCGGGCGATGGGCGTCACCACGTCAGCCGTCAGCGCCACCGTGATCCGGCTTGAGCAGAAGCTTTCGGTGCGGCTGCTCAACCGCACCACGCGCAGCGTGTCGCCGACGCCCGAGGGGCAGGAGTTCTACGAGCGCTGCAAGCGCATCGTCGCAGATCTGGAGAGCGCCGAGCAGATCGTCTCACGCGCGGGCCGCACGCCGAGCGGACAATTACGCATCGGCATGCCCTCGGCGCTCGGGCGCATGTGGGTCATTCCGCGCCTCGCCGCGTTCAGCGCGGCCTATCCGGCGATTTCCTTCGAGATCGTGCTCGATGATTTCATCACGGGACTCGTCAGCGAAGGGCTCGACGCGGCGATACAGGTGGGGGATCTGCCGCCCTCGCGGCTGACGACGCGCAAGCTGGCCTCGGTCGATTACGTCATCTGCGCAGCGCCTGATTATCTGAATACGTATGGCGCGCCGCAAAAGCCTGCTGATCTGGCGGCGCAACGCTGCATCGCTTATCGGCGTCCGCGCAATGGACAGATCCGGCAATGGCGACTGAAGGGCTCCGTGCAAAAGCAGCTCATCCCCGAGAAGGGCTACATGATCGTCAATTCCGGCGAGGCGCTTGTGTCCGCCGCGACCAGCGGGCTCGGCCTCATCCAGATTGGCCGCTATTACGTGCAGCCGCTGCTTGATTCCGGCGCGCTCGTCGAGGTCATGCAGGAGCGGCGCGCGCATGCTTATGACATCTCGGTCCTGTTCCAGCAGAGGAAGCGGATGACGCCCCGGCTGCGCGCTTTTATCAATTTTCTGGTTGACATATTCGCCCTGCCCCCTTGGGATGACCCCAAAATGAAGGGCCATCCGCGCATCCATTAAATGCGCGTGAGAGGCCGACAGGGAGGCTTGCGCATGCTGAACGTCGCGATCATCGGACTGGGTTGGTGGGGACAGACGCTGGCGCGCGTCATGTCCGGCAGTCCGCACATCAAGGCGGTTCTCGGGATTGATCCGGAGGCGCCCGCACGCGACGCAGCCGCCGCGATGGGCCTGCGCACGGCGACGCGTTTCGAGGATGCGCTGGAAGCAGGCGATGTCGACGCCGTCATTCTCTGCACGCCGCACAAGCAGCATGCGGCGCAGATCATCGCGGCCGCCGCGGCCGGCAAGCATGTGTTCTGCGAGAAGCCGCTCTGCACTGATCCGGCTGAGGCCGAAGGCGCCTTCGCAGCCGTGAAGGCGGCTGGCGTGACGCTCGGCATCGGCCACGAGCGGCGCTTCGAGCCGGCCATCATCGAAATGCGCGAACGCGCAAAGGCTGGCGAATTCGGGACGCTTCTCGCCATCGAAGGCAATTTCAGCCAGGACAAATTCCTGAATCTGCCCGCCGACAATTGGCGCCTGTCGCCGGTGCATGCGCCGGTCGGTCCGCTGTCGGCGACTGGCATTCATCTTGTCGATCTGTCGATCTCGCTGCTTGGCGCGCCGAATGAAACCTGGGCGCGGCTCGCGACGCGCGCGACGCATTTCGGTAATGGCGACACGCTGTCGGTCACGCTGGGATTCGAGAACGGCTGCACATCGTCGATCACCGCGATCTTGACCACGCCCTTCATGGGCCGCTTCGCGCTATTCGGCTCGAAAGGCTGGATGGAAATCCGCGACCGCACGCATCCCGAACAGCCGACGGGCTGGGATGTCACGACCGTGCTGCGTGGCCAGGAAACGAAGACGCGTTTCGATCCGCCGCATCTTGCCGTGCGCGACAATTTGGAAGCCTTCGCGATCGCCGCTCAGGGCGGCGCGCCCTATCCGGTGACCATCGCCGAGATGGAAGCCAATGTGCGCGCCTTCGCGGCGATCTCGCGCTCGGCGCTGTCCGGCGGGATCGAGAAAGTCTGACGCAATGAAGACGCGGATGCGCGCCGGATGAACCAGCCAGCCAGCCTGCTCGACATCCGTCTCTTCGTCGCGGCGTTCGAAGAACGCTCGTTCACGCTTGCGGCGCAGCGGGAAAACGCAACGCAATCGGGCGTCTCGCAGCATGTGAAGGCGCTGGAGGAGCGGCTCGGCGCGGCGCTGTTCGTGCGCCTCAAGGGCGGCATAGAACCGACACCAGCAGGCCAAGCCTATTACGACAAATGCCTCGACGTGCTGCGCGCCGAATCCGCCGCACGCGAGTCAGTGCGCCCTTTCGCCAATAGCGCGGAAGCATCGCTCGTCGTTGGGCTGATGCCAACGCTCACGCGCTGCGCGCTGGCGCCCGCGCTGGCGCGCTTTCTCGAGCAACTGCCCAACGCCACGATCCGCATCGTCGAAGGCTACAGCGGCGCGCTGACGCGCATGGCGCAGGCCGACGAGATCGACTTCGCCATCGTCCCCGCCTTCCCCGGCCTCGACGGGCTGCGTCAGAGCCCCTTCCTGCAAACGCGCGAATTGCTCGTCTCACGCGCCAGCAATGAGACACGCCACGACGGGGCCGTGCGGCTCGCTGATGTCGAGGCGCTGCGTCTCGTGCTGCCCGGCGCCGCCAACACGCGGCGTCAGACCATCGAAACCTATTGCGCCCGCGCGGGCGCCCGCATCGACAAGATCCTCGAACTCGACGCCATGTTCGGCACGCTCGATTTCGTCGCGCGCACGAGCTGGCGTACGATCCTGCCTGCGGTGCTGGTCGGCGACCAGGTCGGCCCCGCGCTGGAGGCGCACGCCCTGCGCGACCCGGCCCTGACGCTCGATCTCGTGCGCATCGAGCCCGCGCGACGTGCGCTGGCGCCAGCCGCGCAGGTGTTCAGCTCGCTTCTGCAAGAGGAGGCGGCGCGGCTCTCCGCGCTTTGGGATTAGCCATCAGGAAAGTTGATGGCCCGCCTCCGCAAAGATGATTTTGCGACGGCTCCGGCCCCGGCCATGTTTCCGGCCATAATCAGATTGCGGGAGGTCCTATGGAACTGGGTTTTTTCACGATGCCGATCCATCCGCTCGGCAAGGATTGGCGCCAGTGCCTGCGCGAGGATCGCGAGGCTTTCATTCTCGCTGACGAACTCGGCTACTCCGAGGGCTATGTCGGCGAGCACGTCACCGACCGCGCCGAAAACATCACGTCCTGCATGATCTTTCTGGCGACGCTCGCCGCCGCGACCAAGCGCATCCGGCTTGGCACCGGCACGGTGAACATGCCCAACATCCACCCGGCCGCCGTCGCCTCGCAGATCGCAATGCTCGATCATCTGCTCGACGGGCGCCTGATCTTCGGCATCAGCCCTGGCGGCTTGCTGTCCGACGCGGAGGTTTTCGGCAATCTCGGCGCCAACAGAAACGAAATGTTTCTTGAAGCCATCAACTCGGTGCTCGCGCTTTGGGCGACGCCCGCGCCCTATAATCTCGATGGTAAATACTGGAAGATCACGACGCAGCAAACGCTGGTGCCCGAGATCGGACAGGGCTTCATTCCGCAGCCGCTGCAGCGGCCGCATCCGCCGATCGTCGTCACCGCGGTCGCGCCTTTCTCGAAAGGCGTGACGGAAGCGGCGGCGCGCGGCTGGGATCCGATCTCGGCGAACTTCCTCATGCCGCAGTGGGTGAAAAGCCACTGGCCGAAATATGTGGAAGGCTGCGAGCGCGCGGGCCGTCCCGCCGATCCCGCCAATTGGCGCGTCGCCAAAAGCGTGTTCGTCGCGAAGGATCGCGCCACCGCGATAGCCTATGCGACCGATCCAAACGGGCCGTATCATTACTATTATAAGTCGCTGTTCACTAAACTCGCCAAGAACGGCCGTATCGAATTGTTCAAGACGCATCGCGACCAGCCCGATCACGAAGTGACGCTGGAATCCGTTTGCGAAAAGCTGATCATCTACGGCACGGCGGATGAAGTGGCCGACAAGATCCTGGCGCTGCGCGAGCAGACTGGCGACTTCGGCACGCTGCTCTATGCGGGCAAGGACTGGACCGACCCGAAGCTTGGCCGCGATTCGATGATCCTCATGGCCGAGCAGGTCATGCCGCGCATCAACAGCCAGATCAAAGCTGCGGCTTAGGGAGCAGACGCTATGGCCCGCCTTCCCTATGCGAAACCCGATACGCCCGAGCGCCAGCGCATCGCAGAGCGCATCATCGCCGAGCGCGGCTCGCTGCTGCATCTCTACAGCATGCTGCTGCACAGCGCGCCCGTCGCCGAGGGTTGGCTGACATATCTCACAGCCATACGGCAGCAGAGCACGCTGCCGGGTGATCTGCGCGAGATGGTCATCATGCGCGTCGCGCATCTGAATGGCGCGAGCTATGAGGCCGATCAGCATGCGCCGATCGCTCTGCGCGAGGGCATGAGCGAGCGG
>JANXTB010000187.1 GCA_025356415.1 Hyphomicrobiales bacterium | reverse complement strand
GAAACAACGTTCTGCCCACCGACGCGGTGCCAGGCGCCTGTCGGCAATTGTATCTTGCGGCGCTGAGTTCGTGACTGAAACTGGAAGTCGAATGCGAAGATATCGGCCAGGAAACATCGCGCGGCTGCTGCGGACCGTGCGCTACATGCGGGCGGGCCAGATCGTCAACCGTATCGCGCGCCGCTTCAAGTCGCTGCCGCCGACGGACGGCGTGACGCCGCCGCAGCCTTTGGCAACCAGCTCCTTGCGCAGGGCGTCGGTGGGTTCCACGCCGGTCTTCAAGGTGACATAGGCGTAGATGCCCTGGCCCTTGATGTCGTGTGGGAAGCCGACCACCGCGGCCTCGGCGACCGCGGCGTGTGAGACCAAGGCCGATTCAACCTCGGCGGTGCCCATGCGATGGCCGGAGACGTTGATCACGTCATCCACGCGGCCGGTGATCCAGTAATAGCCGTCCTCATCCCGCCTCGCGCCGTCGCCGGTGAAGTAAAGCCCGGGGAAGGTGGAGAAATAGGTCTGGATATAGCGTTCATGATCGCCGAACACCGTGCGCATCATGCCGGGCCAGGGCGCTTTGATGCACAGCATGCCGTCGGCCGCGCCGTGCAGTTCGTGGCCCTCCGCATCGACCAAAATCGGCAGCACGCCGGGCAGCGGCAGCGTGGCCGAGCCTGGCTTCAGCGCGGTGGCGCCTGGCAGCGGGGCGATCATCAGCCCGCCGGTCTCGGTCTGCCACCAGGTGTCCACGATCGGGCAGCGGCTGTCGCCGATCACCTTGTGATACCACAGCCAGGCTTCCGGATTGATCGGCTCGCCGACACTGCCGAGAATGCGCAGGGATTTGCGGGAGGTGGATTTCACCGGCCCGTCGCCGTCACGCATCAGCGCGCGAATGGCGGTCGGCGCCGTGTAGAAGATATTGACGCGATACTTTTAGATCAGGCTCCACCAGCGCGAGGCGTCGGGCCATGTGGGCACGCCTTCGAACAGCACGATGGTCGCGCCGTTCGCGAGCGGTCCGTAGATGAGATAAGTGTGCGCCGTCACCCAGCCGACATCCGCCGTGCAGAAGTGAATGTCGCCCGGATGGTAATCGAACATGGCGCGAAAACTCGCGGCCGCATGGACGAGATAACCGCCGGTCGTATGCAGCATGCCCTTCGGCTTGCCGGTGCTGCCCGATGTGTAGAGCACGAAGAGTGGATCTTCGGCGTCCATCATCGCAGGATCGCAATCGGGCGAGGCGGCGGCCAGCGCATCTTCATAAACAATGTCACGACCGGCCTGCATCGGCACGGCCGCTCCGGTGTGGCGCACGACAAGCACGTGCTCGACGACGGGCAATGCGTCCAGCGCCGCATCGGCGTTCTGCTTCAGCGGTACGGGGCGCCCGGCGCGCAGGCCCTCGTCGGCGGTGATGAGCACGCGCGATCCGCAATCCTCGATGCGCCCGGCGAGGGCCTCGGCGGAGAAGCCGCTGAAGACGACCGAATGCACGGCGCCGATCCGCGCACACGCCAGCATGGCCGCGATGGATTGCGGAATGCACGGCAGATAGATGCTGACGAAGTCGCCCTTGCGGACGCCAAGGCCGCTCAGGACATTGGCCAGCCGGCAGGTCTCGTCCTTGAGCTGCGCCCATGTCACGCAGCGCGTGGCGTCGGGCGAATCGCCTTCCCAGAGGATCGCGGCGTCATCGGGCCGGGCGGCCGCGTGGCGGTCGACGCAATTGGCGCTCGCGTTCAGCTTGCCGCCGGCGAACCATTCGATGGTGACGTCCTCGGACGAAAAGCGCGTGTTCTTGGCCCGCGCGAAGGGCGCCTGCCAATCGAGGATCCGCGCCTGCTCGCGCCAGAACGCCTCCGGGTCGGCCAGCGCCTGCGCGCTCAGCGCCTCGTAGGCGGCGGCGTCCACATGGGCGCCCTGGGCAAGGGCTGGCGGCACGGGGAAGAGAGTCTGGCTCATGATTGGCTTTCGATGCGGCGGGGCAGGCGCCGTCCGCAATGGACGGGGGCGTGAGGGCCTGTCAACGACGGCGCGGCGATTTCGGCCCAGAGCATGGCGGCGTTGCGCGCAGCGCAGGGCGGAGAGCGGGACCTCGGCGCCTGCGGCATCTCGCCGGTTGTCTTCCGGCTCAGGACGTGAACTTTCTCCCCACCGTTCCGGCGCCGCTGCCGGGTGCCGAAAGCGTTGCTTTCGCTTTGGGATGGGTGTTTAAGCGTTCCCGTGCCGCCCTGGCTGTCCGGGACTTCTGTCCAAGAAGGCGCCACTCGCCGCGCCGCTTGATACTTCCTATGCTGAC
>JANXTB010000186.1 GCA_025356415.1 Hyphomicrobiales bacterium | reverse complement strand
GGACCGAACGAGCCTGACGCAAAGCCTTCGGGCGTCTTCGCGGGGCCTGCGTAATAGACCGGGTGATTCTTGAAATACTCCGGCAAGCCCTGACCGGCGTCGAGCCGCTCGCGCAATTTCGCATGCGCCAGATCGCGCGCGACGATGATCGTGCCGGTGAGAGAAAGCCGCGTCTTGATGGGATATTTTGAAAGCGTCGCGAGAATGGCGCTCATCGGCTGGTTGAGGTCGATCTTCACGACATCGCCACCGAGCTTGGAAGCGTCGACTTCGGGAAGGAACTTGGCGGGATTGCGCTCGAGCTCTTCGAGATAGACGCCGTCGCGCGTGATCTTGCCGACGGCCTGACGATCCGCCGAACAGGACACGCCAAGGCCGATCGGAAGCGAGGCGCCGTGACGGGGCAGGCGGATGACGCGCACGTCATGGCAGAAATATTTTCCGCCGAATTGCGCACCGACGCCGAGCTGCTGCGTGATCTTGTGGATCTCTTCTTCCATCGCAACGTCGCGGAACGCCTGACCGTCTTCGCTGCCTTCCGTCGGCAGATTGTCGAGATAGCGCGCAGAGGCGAGCTTCACGGTCTTCAGCGTCATTTCCGCCGACATGCCGCCGATGACGATGGCGAGATGATAGGGAGGGCACGCGGACGTGCCGAGCGTCAGGATCTTTTCCTTCAGGAACGCGACCATGCGGTCATGCGTCAGCAGCGACGGCGTCGCCTGGAACAGGAAGGTCTTGTTGGCCGAGCCGCCGCCCTTGGCCATGAACAGGAATTTGTAGGCGTCCTCGCCCTCCGAATAGATTTCGATCTGCGCCGGAAGATTGTTCTTCGTGTTCTTCTCTTCGAACATCGACAGCGGCGCGAGCTGCGAATAGCGCAGGTTGCGTTTCTCGTAGGCGTCGATGACGCCCTGCGCGATGGCGCTCTCGTCTTCGCCATCGGTCCAGACGAGGCGGCCCTTCTTGCCCATCACGATGGCGGTGCCGGTGTCCTGGCACATCGGCAGCACGCCACCCGCCGCGATATTGGCGTTCTTGAGCAGATCGTAGGCGACGAACTTGTCGTTCGAGGTCGCCTCGGGGTCATCGAGAATCTTCGCAAGCTGCTTGAGATGGCCCGGGCGCAGCAGATGGTTGATGTCGATCATCGCCGTTTCGGCAAGCAGGCGGATCGCTTCGTGGCTTACGGAGAGAACCTCGCGGTCGCCGATCTTCTCGACGCTCACGCCCTCGCTCGTCAATTTGCGGTAGGGCGTCGTATCCTTTCCAAAACGGAAGAGCGGGCGGTGCTGGTAGGTCATCGTTTCGGGTCCCGGTGAATTGGTAGCGCTTTCTAGGCCGTTGCCGCTCGGTTTCCAAGACGCCCGCCCATATCACTTGGCGAACAACCACACGGCTCGGCAACCGCACGGCTTGGCGGCGAGTTCTCGAAGATACCGCCGCGCAATCGCGAGCGGCCGCGCGGCGGAGGATCCCTTGGAATTTCCTTATCCCCTTCTCGTTTGCGACATTGGCGGCACCAATGTGCGAATCGCCGCCGTCGAAGCGCCCGGCGGCGCTCTCGGGCCCGTTGCCAAGTTCAAGACTGCTGCTTTTCCGGGCTTTCCGGATTGTGTCGAACACGCGCTGCAAGAAACGGGCGCGGCGCGGCCCCGCTCGATCCTCGCTTGCGGAGCCGGGCCGGTGGCGAACCGCCGCCTGCATCTGACGAACGCCGCCTGGAGCATCGATGGACCCCAGATCGCCTACCAGCTCGGCCTGTCGCAGGGCATTCTTTTCAATGATTTCGAGGCGCAGGCGCTAGCCCTCCCGGCCCATCGGGCGGAATGGCTTCATGCGATCGGGCCGGACCTGCCGCGCGAACCCGGGCCTCAGATCGTGCTAGGGCCGGGCACGGGGCTCGGCGTGGCGGCTCTGGTGCGCGAGGGTGGCAAATATATGCCGCTGGCGAGCGAGGCCGCGCATATCGAATTTGGACCGGCCACGGCCGAGGATGTGGCGGTCTGGCCCTATCTGGAACGCTTCCATGGGCGCATCACCGCCGAGGCGGTGATCTCCGGGCCGGGACTTGCACGCTTGCACAGGGCGCGGGCTGCGGCGGCGGGCAAACCCGACGAGGGCCGGACCCCGGCGGAGATCGTAAGCGCGGCCCTCCTCGACCCGCGCGGCCCTGAGGCCGGCAGCGTGCGTCATTTCTGGCGTCTGACAGGTCGATTCGCAGGCGATATGGCGCTGGTTTTCCTGGCGCGGAACGGCGTCGCCCTGTCGGGCGGCATCCTGCCGAGGATCATCGGCCTGCTCGACGCGACTGAATTCCGCGCGGCATTCGAGGCCAAGGCTCCGATGGAGCATGTGCTGCGGCAGATCCCGACTTGCGTCGTGACGGCTCCGGACGTCGTGCTGGCCGGGCTCGCCTCCATCGCGGCCCAGCCCGGGGCGTATCAGATCGACTACTGCCAGCGCGCCTGGCGCTGATCAGGCAGCGTGCTGCGAGGAATTCGTCTGGGTGAGCATGGTGTAAAGCGCAGCGGAATCGCGCGTGGCGCGCAGCTTGGCCGTGGTTACAGGATCGCGCAGGATGCGTGCGGTGCGGGCAAGGGCCTTCAGATGGTCGGCCCCGGCCGTTTCCGGCGCTATCAGCAGGAAAATCAGATCCACGGGCGCGCCGTCGAGCGCTTCGTAGTCGATCGGCCGCTCGAGGCGCGCGAAGACGCCGAAGATTCGACCGGCCTTGGTGAGCTTTCCATGCGGGATGGCGATGCCATTGCCGACGCCGGTCGAGCCGAGGCGTTCGCGCTGGAGCAGGGCGTCAAAAATTTCGCGCGCAGGGATGCCCGAAACAGATGCAGCTTTTTCGCTTAACTCCTGCAGCGCCTGCTTTTTTGAATTCACCTTCAGCGACGGCAGGATGGCGTCGGCGTTGAGCAAGTCCTTCAGCGACATTGGCGATCCGGAGTCCGGTGAATGTTCATTTGGGTGAGCAAAATCCGTGCCGAAGCTGGCGCGGAGAGACGGGGTTCTAAACCCCCGGTCCGCCAGATGCCCCATCCAGGGCGCCCGGGTCAATCCACCCGATGTTGCCGTCCGGGCGTCGGTAGACAATGTTCACGCGGCCATTTCCGGCGTGTCGAAAAACCTGCACGGGAGCGCCGGTGAAATCCAGTTCCATGACCGCCTCCGAGACGGGCATGGTCTTCATGGCGCTCGTCCGTTCAGCGACGATGACAGCATGGAAATCACTCCCGACTTCTTCGTCCTCAGGCCCCTGGATCACATAGTCAGCAATCACATCGCCAGCAACCTGAGCCGTAATGTTTGGTGCGATACCGGGATGATGCTCTTTCAGGCGCCGCTTGTAACGGCTCAGTCGACGCTCGAGGCGGTCCGCAGCCTGGTCGAAGCTGGCGTAAGGCTCCTGCGCGCGCCCTTCGGAATGCATCGACACTCCCGACGCAAGATGAAGCGTGCAGTCGGTGCGGTAGCCCGAGCCCTCGTGGTCGAGGACAACGTGCCCCGTCACCGACCCGTCAAAATAGCGCGACGCCGCGCTGTCCACGCGATCGCCAATATGCAGACGCAAAGCTTCGCCGATGCTGAAATTTTTTCCGGAGATTCTGACGACCATTGCGTCCCTCCATTGCGCGCCCGCTTGCGATTCTGCGCTCTTGCGGATCCTGCCGGCGCGACTTCCAAGCTGCGCCGGACCGAAACCTTGGGCGCGTTACGCCGGCAAGTCAACGCGTTCCAAACGTCAAACATTTGGAATGACTCAAGGTTGCGGCGGGCCTGACCGAATCGGGATCTGTGGACTAGCCTTCGCGGTGCATCGCAACTTTCTCGCGCCGCCGCTCGACGGAGGAGGGGATGCGCAGGCTCTCGCGATATTTCGCCACGGTGCGGCGCGCAATGTCGATGTTCTGGCCCTTCAGTTTCAGCACGATCGCATCGTCCGAAAGAATATCGCCCAGCGTCTCGCCATCGATCAATTGCTTGATGCGGAAACGGACCGCCTCGGCCGAGTGCGATTCGCCGCCGGTGCGAGCCGGAATCGACGCCGTGAAAAAATATTTCAGTTCAAAAAGTCCGCGCGGAGATGACATATATTTGTTCGACGTAACGCGCGACACCGTCGATTCATGCATGCCGATCGCGTCCGCGATGGTCTTGAGATTCAGCGGGCGCAGGTGCTCCACGCCATGGGTAAAAAACGCATCCTGCTGGCGCACGATCTCGGCTGAAACTTTCAGAATTGTGCGAGCGCGCTGCTCAAGCGATTTGGTCAGCCAGTTTGCCGTCTGCAAACAATTGGTGACAAAACTTTTGTCCGCGCTTGACCCCTGAAGACGCGACACGCGCGTGGCGTATGTCTGATTGACGAGGACGCGCGGCAGCCCCTCCGGATTGAGCTCGACATGCCACGAGCCATCGGAGGCGGCGCGCACTGTTACATCAGGCACAACGGTCTGGATGATCCCGCCGCCGAACGCCCGTCCGGGCTTGGGATCGAGACGCCTGATTTCCGCAACCATTTCGGCGAAGTCATCTTCATCGACCGCGCAAATCTTGCGCAAGGCGTGAAAGTCGCGTTTGGCGAGAAGAGGCAGATTGTCGAGCAATCCCTGCATTGCAGGATCGAGGCGATTGCGCTCGCGCAATTGGATGGCGAGGCATTCGGCAAGATTGCGCGCGCCTATACCGGCGGGATCGAATTGCTGCACGATCTTCAGGACAGATTCGACAAGCGCAGGCGCGGCGCCGAGCCGTTCCGCCAGATCGTCCGTCGATTCGGAGAGGTAACCCGCTTCGTCGATCGCATCGATCAGCGCATGGCCGATCATGCGTTCGACCGGGTCGGCGACGGCCAATGACAATTGTTCCGTCAGGTGATCCTGCAACGTGAGTTGCGCGGCGACATAGGCTTCGAGATCGGCGGCCTCGCCATCGGAGGCGCCCGACGTTCCCGTCCAGGATGTCGCCGAAAGTCCCGCGCCCTCAAGCGGCGCCTGCGTTTCGTGCGGCGTGGGCGCCCTGTCGGTCTCGAACGAATTGCTGACCTCGCTTCCCAGGTCGATGTCCAAAGATCCGGTGTCGACAACCATGCTCTCGGACGCCCAGTCGCCCTCGATGCGGGATGTGTCGCCGGGATCGAAATCGCCCTCTCTCTCCCACGCATCGCTCGCATCGACCGGCGTTTCAGCGAAGGGGTCCGGCCTGTCGTCGGCCCGCTCGAGCAGCGGATTGCGCTCGAGCTCTTCCTCTACGAACGCGCTCAATTCGACATTGGAAAATTGAAGCAGCTTGATCGCCTGCAGCAGCTGCGGCGTCATCACCAAGGATTGCCCTTGGCGGAGCATAAGCTTCGTAGAAAGCGCCATTCTGTACTAACTCAACAATGATCCAGCCGACGCCGGCGTCGGCCCGGAACTTGCATATAGACCATTTGGATCTCGATGGCTATGCGCGTAATGCGTAACCGTGGCCGCGCTCCTGCGCGTGCGATTGCGCACGCCCAGGCAACTGCCCTCGGCAGGCGGACCGGGCGTTACATCCGGAAATCTTCGCCCAGATAAAATCGTCTCACATCCGGGTTGGCGACGATTTCCGCCGGCGTGCCCTCAGTCAGGACGTGGCCGGAGTGGATGATATACGCACGGTCGATCAGACCCAGCGTTTCGCGGACATTGTGGTCCGTGATCAAGACCCCAATTCCGCGCTGGGTCAAATGGCGGACAAGCTGCTGGATGTCTCCAACGGCGATCGGGTCGATGCCCGCGAATGGTTCGTCGAGCAGCATGAAGCTCGGTTGCCCCGCCAGCGCACGGGCGATCTCGCAGCGACGGCGCTCGCCACCCGACAGCGCGATGGATGGTGATTTCCGCAGGCGCTTGATGTCGAATTCTTCGAGCAGCGATTCAAGTTCGTGCTCGCGGCGATCCCGGTCGGGGACGGCCACCTCTAGCACGGCGCGAATATTATCTTCGACATTCAGACCGCGGAAGATCGAGGCTTCCTGCGGGAGGTAGCCGATGCCAAGCCGCGCGCGGCGGTACATCGGCAATTGCGTGACTTCATGGCCGTCGAGATCGATGGCCCCTTTGTCGGGGCGCACCAGTCCGGTGATCATATAGAACACGGTCGTCTTGCCCGCGCCATTGGGCCCCAGCAAGCCGACCGCCTCGCCGCGGCGCACCGCGAGGCTGACGTCCTGCACCACCTGCCGAGCGCCATAGCTCTTGCCCAGGTGAAAGGCGGCAAGCCAGCCCTCTCCCAAAGGCTCCAGCTCATGGGCTCCTTGCGCGAACGGAGAATGCACGTCGAGAACGTCGCGCGTGCTCGGCGCATCGACGTCGATCGGTGAGGCTTGATTTTGCGGAGGTCTGGTCAGCACGGTCAGGATCGCGGTTGATATTCAAACAGCCGTAGCTTTTCACCTCGGCGGGCGCAACCGGAGTTGTGACTTGACTACAGCTTAGCGACTGGGCTTGGCCTTCTCGGGCTTCTTTTCGTCCGACGAGCCCGGCGTGAAGATCGAGTTCACTCGTCCCCCGATGACCTGCGCATAGCCGGTGTCGAGATCGTAGACGAGCTTGGAATCCCGCTCACCCTTGGTGACGTTCGGCCCCTGGCTCAAGACGACGTTGCCGATGAGATAGACCTTGTTTTCGCTCTTGTCGTAGACGCCGCTGTCCCCTGTCCCGACCTGATCGACCTGCGTCACCGTGACCGGGCCCGCGGCCTCGATGCGGCGAATGCGGCCCGTTTCGGCCTGCAAGGTCGCGGCTTCGCCCGGACGCGCCAGGAACACCACCATGACGCTTGCGCGCATGGTCGACTCGCCCTGCGTGGCCACCACGCCGCCCGAGTAGATCAGCTTCTGATCCTTGTCGAAATATTCGAGCTTCGAGGCGTCGACCGTGATCGGCGCCTTGGTGTTGCCGCCCGGGAGCACCGGGCTTGAGCCTGATCGCTTCGTGGCCGCAACAGGACCTGCCGCCTGCGCGCCGCTGATAAGGAGACCGGCGCCGAAAAACGCAGCCAGTAAAACGCCAGCTATCTTCATTGCGCCCCGCCTTTGTCTTGCAATCCGTCCTGCGACTCAAAAGACGACCGGACCCGTCCTTGGAAAACGATATTCTGCCCGTTGTCGAGAATGTTCATCCGCTCTGCAAGAATCTCGCCCGCCGAAAGGACCACCTTTACATCTTGTTCTGTCGCGACAGTGCCCGCTTTGAAATCCATTTTCGCGCTTTTCATGTCGATATCGTAACTCGCGCTCTTGATGCGAACGGGTTTCAAGAAGTCCATGACTTCACGAAGAGAATCATAAACCCCCGACGCGGATTCGACATGGATGGTCGACTGGTCGGCCATGCCGATTTTAGCCTCGAGGTTGTTCAGTTCCATCAGGTTGGGCTGCCGGATGTCCTGAACGCCCGACTTGGCGTTCACCTCGTAAGGGCGGCCATCCTTGCGGTAACCCGCCAGCCGCGGCTGTTCCATCGTGACGCGCGTGCCGTCGAGATTGGCGCCCTTGATGGTCACATCCGGAATGGCGGTGGCAAAGGGGTTGAAGAGACCGATCCAGATCAGCCCGCCGAGCCCGACGATCGCAGCAGCAAAGATGCTCCGCCGCAGAAATACGACCCGAGACGAGTGTCGTCCGGCCGCACGAAAGGCATGCGAGCGCTCGGCCGCAGGCCTTCCACGTCTGCCGCTATTCGTCACCGTCACGTAAAAATCCCTGGCTCCCCGGTTCGGGGCGTTCGAACCATACGCTCAAGCTGTTACTGATGAGCGAATATGTCTTGCTCGGGCCAGCCCATCAAGTCGAGCCGGGCGCGGGTTGGAAGGAAGCCGAAGCAGGCTTGCGCGATCTCGGTCCGCCCCTCGCGCGCCAGCATGGCGTCGAGCTTGTTCCGGATCGCATGCAAATGCAGCACATCCGAGGCGGCATAGGCGAGTTGCGCATCCGTGAGAGTGGTCGCGGCCCAGTCCGACGACTGCTGTTGCTTGGAAAGCTCAATGCCCAGCAATTCGCGCACGAGGTCCTTCAGCCCGTGCCGGTCGGTGTAGGTCCGGACCAGCCGCGAGGCGATCTTGGTGCAATAGACAGGGCCAACCTGCACGCCGAAGGCATTCTCGAGGACGGCGATGTCGAACCGGCCGAAGTGAAAGATCTTCTGGACGGCGGGGTCGGCCAGCAGCCGCTCGAGGTTGGGCGCGCGAGTCTGACCCTTGGCGATCTGGACGACATCCGCCGTTCCATCGCCCGCCGACAGCTGGACAACGCACAACCTGTCGCGGTGGGGGTTCAGCCCCAGCGTTTCGGTATCGATGGCGACGCTCGCGCCAAAAGACGCGCCGTCGGGCAAATCCTGCTGGTGAACGCGTATCGTCATGCCGTCTGGCGCCTTTCGTGTATCTGGTGTCCCCATAGCCTTGCGCTCCCATTTCAGCAAGCGTGCGGCGATTGGACCTGCGCCCCACGATTGTGTTGAGCCAGCGCGGTTGTTTCTTTATACCTGCTCCCAACCGATAGCGAGGTCGACAGCCGTGACGCCAGCACAAGTCAGAATGGCTAGGGCCGCTGTGAATTGGTCCTTGGATCAATTGGCGCAGGCCGCGGGCGTGCACCGAAACACCATCCATAATTTCGAAACGGGCCGATATTCGGGAAGCCCGGAGAAACTCCGGGCCGTCCGCCAAGCGCTGCAGAACGCCGGCGTGGAATTCATCGGTGAAGCTGAAACGGCCGGTGTGCGGCTTCGAAAGCCCGGCGCAGGCGCTGTTGCGGCGGCGGTCGGGGTCGCCGCCCTCGGGACCGCGGCTGGCGCGGCCGCCATCGGTCACAGCGTTCTGGTCGTCAACTCCGCTCCGGAAGTGCGCTCGCTGGCGCGCTCCATACTGGAAGAGCTGAAGCTCAACGTGATCGAGGCCGAGACCGGCGAACAGGCGTTGATGATCCTGCAGGAGCAGGCGCTCAGCCTGTCGGCCGTGTTCTCCGACGCGATAATGCCCGGCATGGACGGCGTTGTGCTGGCAAACATCATCATGAAGACGTGGCCGGCGATCAAAGTGATCCTATCGACCGGCGCCGCCAGCGTTCTCGACAAGCAGCTTCCGGAGAACGCCAATCTGATCGCCAGGCCCTGGCGGATCAGCGAAATGTTCCGGCTCTTCAAGGGCGTTTGATTAGCCCATTGTCGGGTCGAGCACGATCTTGCCCATGCCCGGGTCGGCTTCCATCATGCGATGAGCCTCAGGCGCCTTCGACAGCGGCATGACATGCGCGATGCGAACGCGGATCTTGCCATCCGCCGCCGCGGCAAAGCACTTGGGCCGGTCCGAATCCCGCGCGCCCGGCATTCCCTTGATGGTGATCTTCTTGTCGTAGAGATGAAAGAAATCGATGGTCACGTTCGGTCCGCCATGTGCGCCGGCGGTGACGAGACGCCCGCCTTCGCCAAGCGCATGGAACGCCTGCGGGAGGACGTCAGGATTGGCGATATTGTCGTAAAGAACATTCACGCCCTTGCCGTTGGTGATGCGCATCACTTCGGCCAGCAGGTCCTGCGTGGAATAATCGATCGCATGATCGGCGCCGAGTTCGAGGCCTGCATCGGCGCGCGCACGCGAGCCTGCCGTCGCAATGACCTTGGCGCCGATGACGTGCTTGGCGATCTGGATTCCGACGCTGCCGAGATTGCCGCTGGCGCCCATGATCAGCACCCATTCACCGGCTTTCAGCTCGGCGATGTTGCACAACAGGTTCCACGCAGTCGGGCAATGGCGCATCACCACGGCGGCCTCATGAAAGCCCAGACCGTCAGGCAACGCAAAAGCGGAAACGGCTGGGACGCAGACCTTTTCGGCAAATCCGCCGGGCCGCTTGATGCCCATCATGCCGGTCTTGCCGGTGGCGTCTGAGCCATTTTCATCGCAAGGGTCCAGCGCCATGCGGCCAGCCGCGCAGACCCGGTCGCCGGCTTTCCATTTCGTCACGCCTTCTCCCACAGCGTCGATGACGCCTGCGCAATCGACGCCGGGAATGAGCGGAAGTTCGACGCCGCGCTGCGCCTGCTCGCCGCGGCGCACCGCGACATCGAGCACGCGATTGACGGTCGCAGCATGAACAACGATGCGGATCTCGCCACGACGCGGCGCGGGATCGGGCAGATCCTCATAGCGCATCACGTCCGGGGCGCCGAATTGCCGAATCACAATCGCCTTCATGCTTCTCTCCCGTTGATGTTTTCACGGCGGCGGGATCGAGCCCGCCGCTGATTTGTTTCCAATGTCGCTCGCGTTACTTCGTGCGCTCAACCCTGCGGCGCAGGTAGTTGAAATTGATTTCCTGCTGCTCGGGGCTCAGGAGCTTCTTGCGCAGCGCCATCACGTCCTGCGTCGGGAATTCCGGCGCGGTGTCGCCGGCGGCTTCTGCGATCATCTGGATCTGGCAGGCGTTTTCGAGCATGAGCGCGATGATCACCGATTCATCGATCGACGTGCCGCAAACAACAACGCCGTGGTTCTTCAGGAACACGACGGGAAATTTTTCGAGCGCCTCTGCAACGCCGCGGCCCATGTCCTGCGACCGGATCAGATCGATCGAGCCCGTGTAGACGCCGTAATTGTTGAGAAAGAGCGCACTCGGCTGGCTCAGGGCGCGCAGCGGGCGGCCCGATGCCGAAAAGGCTACCGAATAGGTCGGGTGGGTATGGATGACCGAGTTAATGTCGGGACGCATCCGGAAGATTTCCGAATGGATGTAGACTTCGCTGTGGCGCGGCGCCCAGCCATCGACCTTCTCGCCTTCGAGATTGCAGGTCACGAGATTGTCGACCGTCATCTCGTCGAAGCCGAACGAATGCGGCTTCATGTAGAAGCGCGAAGCGTCCTCCGGATCGCGCACCGAAATATGTCCGCGCGTCAGATCGCCATGGCCCTCAGCCGCGAGGATATGGCCGCCGGCCACGAGTTTCAGTTTCGCTTCGTCGCGCGTCATTGAGTTTTCTCCCTGCGGCCTTTGCGGCTCGATGTGGTGAGAAGCCCCGGATTTCCGGGGCTTCTTTTGATTTGGTTGGTAAAGTTCAGATCGCCGCGATGACCGCGATCTCCACCTTGTACTGCGGAGCGACCAGCTTGGCTTCGAGCGTGGCGCGGGCAGGCGTATGGCCCTGCACCACCCACTTGTCCCAAACCGAGTTCATCTCCGGGAAGGTGGAAATATCGGCGAGATAGATCGTGGCCGAGAGAACCTTCGTCTTGTCGCTGCCGACTTCCGCGAGGATGGCGTCGATAAGGTCGACGATTTCCTGCGTCTGCTCGGCGACGCTGAGTCCCACCGTCTTGTCGGCCACCTGGCCGGCGAGATAGACCGTGTTTCCGTGAACGACGGCCTTGCTCATGCGGACGCCGGGGCCGATACGCTTGATGGTCATGAAGATCTCTCGTTCGCTTGTGCGGGTTAGATGAACTTCACGCGCGGCACATCGCCCATGAAGTCGCGTTTCACGAGTTCGACGCCGTTATGGCGCAGGATCGCATAGGCGCTCGTGACATGAAAAAAGAACTGGGGCAACGCCTGATGGAGGGCGAAATCCTCGCCCATCATGACGCGTGTGTTGGCGGACGTGGACCAGGTGATCTCGCGGCCCTCGGCGGCGCTGATCTTCGCCGGGTCGATGCTGTTCACGAAGGCCACCGTGCTGGCGATGCGGGCCCGCAGGTCGTCGAAGGTCTTCTCGTCATTGGCAGGCTTGGGGGCCTCGACGCCCGACAGCATGGCGGCGGTGTTGCGCGCCCAGTCGGTCGCGACCTGAACCTGCTTCTGGAACATGTACATGTTCGGGTACAGACGGGCGGTCAGCAGGGCGGAGGGATCGATCTTCTTCTCAGTGCAATGCGCGGAAGCCTTGTCGCAAATGCCCGAGAGAGCTCCCAGCATCTGCAGCATGACGGGAATTGAGGCCTGATAAAGCGGCAATGACATGTGACACCCTCCCTTATTTTCTTCTGCTCTCAGGGATAAAGCATGGCCATCGCGGCTTCAAGCCAGCCGCGGTCTGGCCGAATGCCCGCCGCGCTCCTAAATCTATTGAAACAGGAGGCGTGCTTGCCGGATCGGGACAGGACGGAATGGAAGAGGGTCGCCACGCCGGAGGAGGCGGTTGCAGAGCTTGAGCGGATGCATGCCGCGGCAGTAGATGCGCTACGGAACGCCCTGAAGAGCTTTTTCGCGGACCGTCGCGCCCCGGACGCCGCCACGCGGCGCAAATTCCGGTATCCGGAGCTGCGCGTCACCTATTCGGCAAGCGAAGCGCACGCCTCGACCCGGCGCGCCTTTGCGAAATTCCCGACACCCGGTCAATACACCACAACGATCACCCAGCCGGCGGCGTTTCGAACCTATCTGCTGGAGCAATTGCGCCCGCTGACGCTGGAATTCGGCGCACAGCTTGAAGTGGGTCCGAGCACGCTTGAAATCCCCTACCCCTACGTTTTCGAGCGCGGCGACGAAATGGAAGGCGTCAGCGCGGCGGAACTTGCGCGCAATTTTCCGATTCCGCTTCTCTCGGAAGTCGGCGACGAGATCGCGGACGGGCTGTGGGATTTCGAGAACGGCGCCCCACGCCCGCTTGCGCTGTTCGATGCGATGCGTGTCGACTATTCGCTGCGTCGGCTCGTGCATTATACGGGCACGGATTGGCGTGACATCCAGCCATGGATCCTGCTCACGAACTACCATCGCTACGTGGATCAATTCGTCGCGTGGGGCATCGACCAGATCCGCAAGGAAAGCCCGTACGAGAAGGTGATCCTGCCGGGCGGCATCATCATCGACGCCAAGATGAGCGATGCCGAGGCGCAAGCCGCCGTCGCATCGGCGCCTTGGCACAGATTTCAAATGCCCGCCTATCACGTCACGGCGCCGGGGCGGCAAGGCATCACGCTGGTCAACATTGGTGTCGGACCCGCGAATGCGAAGAACATCACCGATCATCTCGCCGTGCTGCGCCCGCATTGCTGGCTGATGATCGGTCATTGCGGGGGTCTTCGCGAGTCGCAGCGGATCGGCGATTACGTTCTGGCGCACGCCTATCTTCGCGAAGACCGCATTCTCGACAAGGCGGTTCCGGTCGGCGTGCCGATCCCGGCGCTCGCGGAAATCCAGGTCGCCCTGCAACAGGCGGCCGCGCACGTCACCGGCGAGACGGGCGACGCCTTGAAGGGGCGCCTGCGGACCGGCACCGTGGTCACCTATGACGACCGTAACTGGGAACTCCGCTGGAGCCAGGAACGCCGCCGGATCAACATGTCGCGCGCCATCGCGGTAGATATGGAATCAGGCACGATCGCGACCCAAGGCTTTCGTATGCGCGTGCCTTACGGGACGCTGCTTTGCGTCTCCGACAAGCCGTTGCATGGCGAGATCAAATTGCCGGGCGCGGCCATCGCGTTTTACGAACGCTCGATCAGCGAGCACCTGCGCATCGGGCTCGCGGCGGTCGACATTCTCAAACGGCAGATCGACAGCCTTCATTCCCGCAAATTGCGCAGCTTCGACGAGCCGCCATTCCGTTGATAAGTCGGCGCCATCCACGGGACATCCAGGCTAC
This sequence comes from Hyphomicrobiales bacterium, assembly GCA_025356415.1. GTDB lineage: Bacteria > Pseudomonadota > Alphaproteobacteria > Rhizobiales > Beijerinckiaceae > Terripilifer. The sequence goes on along the minus strand of JANXTB010000186.1, from coordinate 20,231 downwards.
CAGTCTGTGGACAGCTCTGTGGATGAACTGTGAACTCAGGCTAGATTTTGCCGTCCGTTCAATGGGTTCTCCGGATCCCAGCGGTAGCGGACAGTTTCGAACCGCATGCTGCGCGTGTCGATAAGGAGGATACGTCCCACCATGCTGTCGCCGAAGCCGACGATTTCACGGATGATTTCGAGCGACATCAGGGATCCGACCACGCCTGTGAGCGCGCCTAGCACGCCAGCCTCGGCGCAGGCCGGGACCGTTCCGGCGGGCGGCGGTTCGGGAAACAGGCAGCGATAGGTCGGATTGTTCTCGCCGGTTGGCGATATCTGGTATGGCCGCAAGGTCGTCAGCGAGGCGTCGAAAGTGCCGACCGCCGCCGTGACGAGCGGCTTTTGCTCCCAGTAACAGGCGTCGGACACGACATAGCGCGTCTCGAAATTATCCGAGCCTTCCGCGACAAAATCATAATCCCGGATGATCTCGCGCGCATTGGCGGCGGCGATCCGCATCCGATGGGTCACGACTTTCACATGCGGGTTCAGGCGCGCGATGGCCTTGGAGGCACTGTCGACCTTGGCGACGCCGATGTCGTCGGTCCCATGCAGGACTTGGCGTTGCAGGTTGGACAGCGCGACTTCGTCATCGTCGATGACGCCGAGCGTTCCGACGCCCGCAGCGGCGAGATATTGAAGCACGGGCGATCCGAGGCCGCCGGCCCCGACGACCAGCACGCGCGCCGCCTTCAGCTTCTGCTGGCCGGGCCCGCCGACGCCCTGCAGGACGATGTGGCGCGCGTAGCGCTCGATTTCTTCCGGAGACAATGCCATGCGCGCCAAACTAGGCAGAGCTCCGGGCGCCCGCAAGGCGGATTGCAAGCTTGGGGGTCTTCTCTGTCGCGACGCGCGCCTCTAGAACAAGGGAAGTTCTCCGGCGGCCAAGGCTCATCGTGTATCGCAGAAGCATCCTCGCAGCGCTGACGCTGCTCGTCCTCACAGCCACCGTCTTCGGGCTGGCGCCCGAACTTGATCTCGCGGCCGCGCGGTCTTTTCTACGAGAGGGCGTCTTTATCGGCATCACTCCCTTGGGAGAGGCGCTCCGCACGATTGGCCATCAGGCGCCATTCTGGCTGCTCGGGTTCGCGACCGCCGCATGGGCCTTACGCAAGGCGGGGTGGATGCGCTGGCCGGCGCCGTCCTCGCGGGCCATCGTCTATCTCGCGCTGACGATGGCGATCGGGCCGGGCCTCCTCGTCAATGTCGTCCTGAAGGACAATTCGCACCGGCCCCGGCCCGTGCAGACGCAGGAACTTGGCGGCAAGTGGGAGTTTCGCCCCTGGTACCGGTTCGACGGGCAATGCGACCGCAATTGCTCCTTCGTGTCGGGCGAGGCGTCCTCCGCCTTCTGGATGCTGGCCCCGGCTCTCATCGCCCCCGCCCCGGTCCGCCCGCAAGCCGTCGTGGCGGCGCTGGTCTTCGGGACATCAGTGGCGGCGCTCCGGATGGCGTTTGGCGGGCATTACCTCTCGGACAGCCTGATCTCCGCCCTCCTCACGATCTTGCTGGTGCTGGGCTTCCACTGGCTGTTCTTCGGCCGGGCGGCGCGCCCCGGACCCAGGAAGGATTCGCCCTCCTAGCATCCCGACTTGCGTCGAAGCGGCGCGGCTCTATAGTCCGCCGCCATCCTTCCCCGCGACCCTCAGAGCCGGCCAAATGTCCAAAACTCCTGACATCAAACGCGTCGTCCTCGCCTATTCCGGCGGTCTCGACACTTCCATCATTCTGAAGTGGCTGCAGACCACCTATGGCTGCGAGGTGGTGACTTTCACCGCCGACCTCGGCCAGGGCGAGGAGCTCGAGCCCGCGCGCAAGAAGGCGGAACTGCTCGGCATCAAGCCGGAGCACATCTTCATCGAAGACCTGCGCGAAGAATTCGTGCGCGACTACGTCTTCCCGATGTTCCGCGCCAACGCCCAATATGAGGGCATCTACCTGCTCGGCACGTCCATCGCGCGGCCTCTGATCGCCAAGAAGCAGATCGAGATCGCCCGCAAGGTCGGCGCCGACGCCGTCTCGCATGGCGCGACCGGCAAGGGCAACGATCAGGTCCGCTTCGAGCTCGGCTATTATGCGCTGGAGCCGGGCATCCACGTCATCGCGCCGTGGCGCGAGTGGGACTTCAAGAGCCGCGAGTCGCTGATCGCCTTTGCGGAAGAAAACCAGATCCCGATCGCCAAGGACAAGCGCGGCGAAGCGCCGTTCTCGGTCGACGCCAACCTTCTGCACTCGTCCTCCGAGGGAAAGGTGCTGGAAGACCCGTGGGTCGAGCCGCCGGAATACGTGCACATGCGCACGATTTCGCCCGAAGACGCGCCCGACGTCGTGACCGAGATCACCGTCGATTTCGAAAAGGGCGACGCGACGGCCATCAATGGCGAGAAAATGTCGCCCGCGACGCTGCTGACCAAGCTGAACGAACTCGGCCGGGCCAATGGCATCGGCCGCCTCGATCTCGTCGAGAACCGCTTCGTGGGCATGAAGTCGCGCGGCGTCTACGAAACACCGGGCGGCACCATCCTGCTGCAGGCCCATCGCGGCATCGAATCCATCACGCTCGACCGCGGTGCGGCTCATCTCAAGGATGAACTGATGCCCAAATATGCCGAGCTGATTTACAACGGCTTCTGGTTCTCGCCCGAGCGCGAGATGCTGCAAGCCCTGATCGACAAGAGCCAGGAGCACGTGACCGGCACGGTGCGCCTCAAGCTCTACAAGGGCAATGTCCGGGTCGTCGGACGCAAATCGCCGCAGTCCCTCTACGATCAGGACCTCGTCACCTTTGAGGAAGGCGAGGTCGCCTACGATCATCTGGACGCCGCAGGCTTCATCAAGCTCAATGCGCTACGCCTGCGCACGCTCGGCAAGCGCAACCAGCGCGGCTGAGCCTCTGCCGTTTCCATCAGAAGGCCCCGCCCAAAAGCGGGGCCTTTTTTCTGGTCCGCTACCTGTTCCCGCACGGGTTCCCAAAGGAGGGGATTTCGTGTATGCAGCGCACCAAGTTCGGCCCGAAGGCCGCATTTTCCAGAGATCGCGAGTTGGCGAGTCCCAGTTCAAGACCGGGCCCGATGAACTCGACACGACCGCACCGGATGGACCGGGGCGCAGATCCGAACCCCCGGCAGACCCATGAAACTGCGAAATATCGCTATCATCGCCCACGTCGACCACGGCAAGACAACGCTCGTCGACAAACTTCTCCAGCAGTCCGGCGCGTTCCGCGACAACCAGCGCGTGATTGAACGCGTGATGGATTCGAACGATCTCGAAAAAGAACGCGGCATCACGATTCTCGCCAAGGCGACTTCGGTCGTCTGGAAAGACGTGCGCATCAACATCGTCGACACCCCAGGCCATGCCGATTTCGGCGGCGAGGTGGAGCGCATTCTGTCCATGGTCGACAGCGCGATCGTGCTCGTCGATGCGGCTGAAGGCCCGATGCCGCAGACGAAATTCGTCGTCGGCAAGGCGCTGAAGATCGGCCTCAAGCCGATCGTCTGCATCAACAAGGTCGATCGTCCCGACGCGCGCGTCACGGAAGTCGTCAACGAAGTGTTCGACCTCTTCGCGGCGCTCGACGCCACCGACGAGCAGCTCGACTTCCCGATCATCTACGGCTCCGCCAAGCAGGGCTGGGTTTCGAATACCCCCGATGGTCCGCAGGATCAGGGCATGGCCGCGCTGTTCGACACCGTGCTCGAGCACGTCGCCGAACCGAAGATCGAGGAAGGCTCGTTCCGCCTGCTCGGCACGCTGCTCGAAGCCAACCCCTATCTCGGCCGCATGGTCACGGGCCGCGTTTTCGCCGGCTCCGTCAAGCCGAACCAGCAGGTCAAGGTTCTCGACCGCGAAGGCAAGATTGTCGAGACCGGTCGTATCTCGAAGATCCTCGCCTTCCGCGGCATCGAGCGTCAGCCGATTGACGAGGCGGAAGCAGGCGACATCGTCGCCATCGCGGGCCTTGAGAAGTTCAACGTCGACGACACGCTTTGCGCCATGGATGTGACCGTGCCGTTGCAGGCGCAGCCGATCGATCCGCCGACGCTTTCTATGACCTTCATGGTCAACGACAGCCCGCTCGCCGGGACTGAGGGCGACAAGGTGACGAGCCGCATGATCCGCGCTCGTCTCTACAAGGAAGCCGAAGGCAATGTCGCATTGCGCGTCGAGGATTCTCCCGGCGGCGACAGCTTCATCGTGTCGGGCCGCGGCGAATTGCAGCTCGGCATCCTGATCGAGACGATGCGTCGCGAAGGCTTCGAGCTCAGCATTTCGCGCCCGCGCGTCGTGTTCCAGCGCGCTGAAGATGGCTCGCTGCTCGAGCCGATCGAAGAAGTCGTCATCGACGTCGATGAGGAGCATTCGGGCGTCGTCGTTCAGAAGATGGCTGAGCGCAAGGCCGACATGCTTGAGATGCGCCCGTCGGGCGGCAATCGCCTGCGTCTCGTGTTCCATGCGCCGACGCGCGGCCTCATCGGTTACCAGGGCGAATTGCTCACCGACACCAAGGGCACGGCGATCATGAACCGCCTGTTCTTCGAATACGCCCCGCACAAGGGCGAAATTCAGGGTCGTCGTAACGGCGTGCTGATTTCGAACGATCAAGGCGAGTCGGTCGCCTACGCCATGTGGAAGCTGGAAGATCGCGGCCCGATGATGATCGAGCCGGGCTGCAAGGTTTATCGCGGCATGATCATTGGCGAGCACACCCGCGAGAACGATCTCGAGATCAACGTTCTCAAGGGCAAGCAGCTCACCAACATTCGCACCCAGAGCAAGGATGAAGCGGTTCGCCTGACGCCGCCGATCCGCATGACGCTCGAAAAGGCTCTCGCTTACATCGAAGACGACGAGCGCGTTGAAGTGACGCCGAAGTCTATTCGTCTCCGCAAGGGCTTCCTCGATCCCAACGATCGCAAGCGCGCCGAGCGCGCCAAGGACACGGTCGCCTGATTGGCGACCGCCTCCGGGCAATTTGAAAAGGCCGTTGCGGAAACGCGGCGGCCTTTTTATTTGCGCAGAATGCGTCAGCACGAGACGCGCGCCTCCCAGCTATCAAGCGACACAAAAAAAGCCGCTGCGATTGCAGCGGCTTTTTTATAAGTCAGAGCCATCAGCCCGCGGCTGACATCAATCCGTCAGCATCCGCTTGAGGAGTTCGAGTTCCTCCGACAATTGGTTATCCAGATTCGCCAAACCTTCTATCTTGCGCACGGCGTGCAGCACCGTTGTGTGATCGCGACCACCGAACCGGCGGCCGATCTCGGGCAGCGACCGCAACGTCAGAACTTTGGCAAGATACATGGCTATCTGACGCGGGCGAACGACGGTGGCGGTGCGGCGTGACGACAAGATATCCGCGCGGCTGACGTTGAAATGCGTCGCCACGAGCTTCTGGATATCCTCGATCTTCACGCGCTTGGGTTCGCGCGTGCGCACCAGATCGCGGATCGCGATTTCCGCTGTTTCGACGGTGAGCGACGCGCCCGTCAGCGTGACATGGGCGAGCAGCCGATTGACCGCGCCGTCAAGATCGCGACCGTTCGTCTGGATTGAGCGGGCGACCAAGGTCACCACCGCGGCGGGAACCTCGAAGGTCGGCTGAGCGGCGCGCGCAACGGCGATGCGTGTCTCGAGAATTTTCACGCGCAAGGCTTCGTCGAGCGAGCCCATCTCGACGCAAAGTCCGCCCGCGAGTCGCGAGCGCACGCGCTCGTCGAGGCTTTCGAGTTCAGACGGAGGGCGATCAGCGGCGATCACCACCTGGCGTCCCGCGTCGATCAGGGCGTTCAGCGTGTGGCAGAATTCCTGCTGGATTGATTTGCCCTGTAGAAATTGCACATCGTCGATGACAAGAACGTCGATCGCACGCAGCTTTTCCTTGAACGCGATCGCCGTCTGCGCCTTCAGCGCGGACACGAAGCCGTACATGAACTTTTCCGCCGTCAGATAGATGACGCGGCGGCCGATGTCCCCGGCGGAATGCGCGACAGCCTGGATGAGATGCGTCTTGCCGAGGCCAACCGACGCATGGATGTAGAGCGGGTTGTAGATCGGCGCTTCAGACGCCGGCGCCTGTGCGACACGCTGAGCGGCGGCATGGGCAAGCTGGTTAGACTTGCCGACAAGGAAGCTCGAAAACGTCAGGCGACGATCAAGCGGCGAGCCACCAAGCGCCTCGCTTTCGAGATGCTTGGCGTCCCGACCGAGCGACTCTGCCTCCCGGCGCGGCGCCGTGGCGCTGGGCGGGGCAAAGAGGTTGGTGGCGGCGCGCGGCGAGCTGTCGTCGAAGCGCGTGTGTACGGGCATCTCCACGGGCCGCGGCGCTGCGACGCGACCCGAGGTCCGGACCGAGATTGCGAGTGAGGCGACGCCAGCAACTTCGGACGCCAGAGCGGTGATGATGCGGTCTGTATAGTGAGACTGAATCCAGCTTTTCAGGAACTTTGTCGGCACCGAGAGACGCGCGACATCGTCGTGAATCTCATCGAGCTCCAGACGTCCGAACCAGGAATTGAACACGTCCTCGCCGACTTCGGCCCGCAAGCGGCGGCAAACGCGCTGCCATGCTTCCGAATGATTAGGGCTGACGGGTAATTCTGAGCTTTCCGGTGCGAAACGGACAATCTTAGTGCAATCGGCCTGAACCGAGTCGAGGCGTGGCTTGAGCATTTTTTGAATCTTCTCGATCACGTGACGTCGAGGATGAACCTCGAACGGAGAACCTGAGCGCGGGCGCAAAGCGGGGCCGCCGGATCAGGCGGCTCCAGTTGCTCCCCGGCATACTCAGGAGCGCGAAAACGACTCCAGGGCGACAACACCGCCCACGCCACACGGAACGCGCACACTGACCGAAACGTCATAAAATTCACGATAGCCTTGGAAACCCGCCCCCAGCGGGTAACGCATGGTGAACGTTTTTGTTGTCAGCCCAAAAGTCATGATGCCCCCCTCTGCGGCCTCGCGACCGCAGTCCCAATTCTCAATTTTCGATATAAGCTGCCGCTTATAGAGCCCGCGTTCAGCAAGCCTCGACAGGGCGCACACGCGAAAGGCCATCTCGAAGCAGCGCCGCCCATCAATATTGGGCTTTAGGCGTAACCTCTTATTTTCGAAGGCGTTTCTTACTTCGCGTCAGGCGCGTCCCGTCTGAACAAAGTCTTACACACCGCTCCGAGCCTCCGCAACAAGCTCTGTCACGAACTCGTCACTTTGGAGTTTTCTCACCTCGGACGCGACCGGCGCGATTCAGGATTGACCCTCGTAAGGTGCTGATTCCGGTGGAGTACAATCATTGAGAAGTGCGGTTAAGATCGGGCCTGGTCGGGTGCGGCGCCCGCATGGAGTCGCGCGTTAACGAAATGTCAAGAGTTCGAATCTCGTCGTCCACCGACGCTTTGCCGCCAAGCCCTTGAATCAAATAGCTTTCGGCTGTGCTGGGATTCCGTCCCAGAAGAAATCCTGAAAACTGTGTCCTCGTCGTCATAAGACGCCTGAAATGCAAAAAAGCCCGGCAGAGCCGGGCTTTTTCGAAACATACGGCCTAGTTTTCGCTCAAAATTACTGAGCGAGAGCTTTCACGCGAACGCTCAGGCGCGAGATCTTACGCGAGGCGGTGTTCTTGTGAACGATGCCCTTCTGCGCGGCCCGCATCATCAAGGGCTCGGCGTCGGCAAGAGCGGTCTTGGCGGCGTCGGCGTTGCCGGCGGCCAGAGCCTCTTCGACCTTGCGAACATAGGTGCGCATCTGGCTGCGGCGAGCGCGGTTCACAGCCGTGCGGCGCTCAATCTTGCGGACGGCCTTCTTGGCCGAGGAGGTATTCGCCATTGGTGTTCCTCGAGGATCGGCCACAAAGTTCAGGGCCGTAAAATGCAGTCCCACGCCTGAGGGCGCGGTGGATTGGGGCTTATAAGCGTGAAGCGTGGCTCGCGTCAATGCGAGGAGGCGGAGAATCTCGTCACGCCGGTCCACGTTTGAAGTCGGGCGCGCGCTTCTCGATAAAAGCCCGCATGCCTTCCTTCTGGTCGGGCGTGGCGAAAGTGGCGTAGAAGAGCCGCCGCTCGAAGCGGATTCCCTCACTCAGGCTCGTTTCATAAGCCCGCTCAACGGATTCCTTCGTCATCATGACGGCCGATGTGGACATGCCCGCGATCGCCTGCGCGACGCGGATCGCCTCCGCTACGAGGTCCGCTGCCGGCACAATGCGGGACACGAGACCGGCGCGTTCGGCCTCGGCGGCGTCCATCATCCGGCCAGTCAGGCACATTTCCATCGCCTTGGACTTGCCGATCAGGCGCGTGAGGCGTTGGGTGCCCCCAGCGCCAGGCAAAATGCCAAGCTTGATTTCAGGTTGACCGAATTTCGCCGTGTCGGCGGCGAGAATGAAATCGCACATCATCGCGAGTTCGCAGCCGCCACCGAGCGCGAAGCCCGAGACGGCCGCTAGGACCGGCTTGCGCAGGCGCGTGATCCGCTCCCAGCTCGCGACGAAGTCGCCGTAATAGGCGTCGAGATAGGACTTCGACTGCATCTCTTTGACGTCTGCGCCGGCGGCGAACGCCCTATCGGACCCGGTGAGCACAAGGCAGCGGATTTCGTGATCCTGTTCAGCGTCGTCGAGCGCTGCGTTCAGGTCCTTGATGAGCTGGACGCTGAGCGCGTTGAGCGCGTCGGGCCGGTGCAGCCGGATGAGGCGCACAGGACCGTGTGTTTCCGTGAGGACCGTCTCGTAAGTCATGCAGCGCTCCGCTGGGCTCGTTGTCACATCGCTAGAGCAGCGCCGCAGAAATGAAAAGGGGCGCCCTTCGAGGCGCCCCCTTCATCAGTTTGCCGAACCGATCAAAGCCCTTCGAACAGCGCGGTCGAAAGATACCGCTCCGCGAACGACGGAATGATGATGACAATGTTCTTTCCCGCCATTTCCGGCCGTGCGCCAACCTCGAGAGCGGCAGCAACCGCGGCCCCCGACGAAATGCCGACAGGAATGCCCTCGATGCGGGCCAGATGACGGGCCATTTCGAACGACGTCTGGTTGCCGACCGTGATGACCTCATCGATCACCGAGCGGTCGAGGATCGCCGGGACGAAGCCCGCGCCGATGCCCTGGATCTTGTGCGGACCGGGCTGGCCTCCGGACAGGATCGGAGAATCTTCAGGTTCGACCGCCACCATGCGAACGCCGGGTTTGCGCGCCTTCAGGACCTGGCCTACGCCGGTGATCGTCCCACCGGTGCCAACGCCCGAAATCACGACGTCCACACTGCCTTGCGTGTCGTTCCAGATTTCCTCCGCGGTGGTCCTGCGGTGAATTTCCGGATTTGCCGGGTTTTCAAACTGCTGCGGGATGACCGCACCGGGCGTGGCGGCGACGATTTCCTGCGCTTTGGCGATTGCGCCTTTCATGCCTTGGGCGGCGGGTGTCAGGACGAGTTCGGCGCCCAGCAAGGCGAGCATCTTGCGGCGCTCGATCGACATGCTGTCCGGCATGACGATCATCAGCTTGTATCCGCGCGCGGCGGCCGCGAAGGCCAGCGCAATGCCGGTGTTTCCGGACGTCGGCTCGACAAGCGTCGTGCGCGCGGGATCGATCCTGCCGGAAGCTTCGAGCGCATCGATCATGGCGACGCCGATGCGATCCTTGACGCTTGAAATCGGATTGAAGAATTCGAGCTTCGCCAGCAAGTTGGCTTTTATGCCGCGCTCGGCGGCGAGCCGGTTCAAGCGCACGAGGGGCGTGTCGCCAATCGTCGCGGTGATGGAATCGTAAATGCGTCCGCGACCTGCCGGACGAGCCTGCTCATCATTCGCCATGGGTGATCCCCCTTGAGTTCGGCTCTTCTTGTATCGGATTTCACAGATTTAGTCGATAAATTCTAGAAAATCACAGCTTTAGATTGTGAAATCTGCGCCGGCGTTGAGGTCTTCGAAGACGGCTAGCTCGCCTGAGCGACGGCAAAGATCGTCCACGGTGACTGAATCAAGTTCGGCGAGAAAACGCTGACCGGCGGTGTCGACCAGCGGTTGGACCACGGTTTCGACGAGCCTCGACTCGGGCGCTGGCGCCACTCCGTCTTCGATGCCGTCCGCCATCGCGGCGCGCACGATTTCTCCTGCTGATATCCGGCGGCGTTCACGCGCCAGCTCATATCCGCCACGCGGCCCGCGCACACCCTTGAGAATGCCCGCCTTCACCAAAGCCTGCAGCAGGGTTTCCAGATGTCGTGGCGGCAGGTGATGACGCGCAGCCAGCGCTTTTGCGGCTACAGGCAAGGGTCGCGCGTGCAAGGCGACGTCGACGACGGCTGCGATCGCCAGTTGGCTGCGACGCGAGAGGAGGATCATTCAGGGCTCCGCTCAGGAGGAGACAGTCCCGTCGACCCAAAGCCACCGACGCCGCGCGCGGAGTCGGACAAGGTCTGAACCTCGATGAGGCGCGCGCGACTCACGGGAGCGATAATCAATTGCGCGATCCTGTCCCCGCGCACGATCTCGAAGGGTTCGGACCCCAGATTGACAAGAATGACGCAGATCTCGCCGCGATAATCGGCGTCGATGGTCCCTGGCGAATTGAGAACTGTCACACCATGCTTCAAAGCAAGGCCCGAGCGCGGCCGGACCTGCGCCTCGAATCCATCCGGCAATTCGATCGACAGGCCCGTCGGCGCCAGCGCGCGCCCGCCCGGCTCGATGACGAGCTGCGCACGATGGGGAATCGCGGCCAGCAGATCGAGCCCTGCGGCGGCTTGCGTCTGATACTCGGGCAATGGCAAGTCTTGCGCGTGCGGATGCTTCCTGATGCGGACTTCGATGCTCATGATGTCTTCTCCACCAGAAGCTCCGCGCATTTTGAAACAAGGCGACGCGCGACCTCGTCCTTATCCAGCAGCGGCCACGACTCGACGCCATCCTGCGAGACGAGATGCACCGTGTTGCTCGTTCCGCCCATTACGTCCGTGCCCGTGCTCACATCATTTGCGACGATCAGGTCGCAGCCCTTTCGCGCGAGCTTTGCGCGCGCGTTGTCGAGCAGATGATCTGTTTCCGCCGCAAATCCGACCACCAACGCGGGGCGTCCAGCAGACAAACTCGAAACGTGCGCGAGGATATCCGGATTTTCGATCAACTTGAAAGAAGGCCCTGCGCCCGAGCCTTTTTTCAACTTGCTGGCGCCGACGCCCTCAACGCGCCAATCAGCCACCGCGGCGGCGGCGATGAAGATATCCGCGGGCATCGCCGCTTCGACCGCGGCAAGCATGTCCTGCGCGGTTTCCACCTTGCGCATCTCCACGCCAACCGGATCGGGGATCGACACAGGTCCACTGATCAGCGTGACATGCGCGCCTGCACGCGCGGCTGCTTGCGCGATGGCATGCCCTTGTCGACCTGACGATCGGTTCGCAATATAGCGCACGGGATCGATGGGCTCGTGTGTCGGACCAGACGTGATCACGACCCTGCGGCCCCGCAGCACGGAGCCGTTTTGCGCAGCCGTTGCTGGCAATGGAATCCATGTTTCTGACTGAAGCGCCTGCGTCACCGCATCAACGATTTCGAGAGGCTCGCTCATGCGGCCGGCGCCGAATTCCCCGCACGCCATTTCACCGTCTGCAGGACCGATGAACAAGGCGCCATCAGCGCGAAGACGCGCGGCGTTTCGGGTTGTCGCCGGATGATGCCACATGCGGACGTTCATCGCCGGCGCCAGAAGGATCTTCTTGTCCGTCGCGAGAAGAAGCGTCGAGGCGAGATCATTGGCGAGGCCGTTGGCCGCTTTCGCCATCAGGTCGGCGGTCGCTGGCGCAACCACGATGAGGTCGGCTGAACGCGACAGCTCGATGTGCCCCATCTCGGTCTCGTCGGTCAGCGAGAAGAGATCCTCATGCACCGGGTTCCCGGTGAGGCTGGCAAGCGAAAGCGGCGTGATGAACTGGCGCCCGGCTGCGGTCAGAACGGCGCGGACATGCGCGCCACGTTCCCGCAGGCGGCGCACCAGGTCGAGCGACTTGTAGGCAGCGATCCCGCCACCCACGATCAGCAGGATTTTCCTGCCCTTCAACGATTGTTCCGCCTGCGCCATGTCAGCCTCACGCGAGAAGTTTAGCGGAGCCAGAGGCCAATCGCCAACAGGATGGCGATAACCCAGAGAGCCGCGTGTCCGGAGCGGGCGCGTTTCGCTTCGGCGCGGCCGATCCGTTCGACCGTACGCGCGGAGAGTTCGACACCGTCCGACGCCATGCGCTCAAACCGATCAACAAGGCGTTCGCCACGCAAGAGCACATTCGGTAATTCGTTTGCGAAGCGCGCGATGGTCGAAAGATTTCGGCCGAAGTCTTCGATCTTGCCGCGCGGACCAAGATTTTCCTCGATCCAGCTGCGCACGACCGGTTCCGCGGTGGACCACAGGTCAAGCTTCGGGTCGAGCGTGCGGCCCACGCCCTCAACGACCACCATGGTCTTCTGCAGCATGACGAGTTCGGTGCGCGTTTTCATCTCGAAGATCGCGGTGATTTCGAACAGCAGCGTGAGCAGCTTCGCCATCGAAATCTGGTCGGCCGTGCGCGAGTGAATGGGCTCGCCGATCGCGCGAACTGCTTGCGCGAAATCGTCGATGCTGAAGGTTTCGGGCACATAGCCGGCTTCGAAATGTACTTCGGCCACACGGCGATAATTGCGTGTGATGAACCCGTAGAGGATCTCGGCAAGGAACCGGCGCTCCTTCGGTCCCAGCCGCCCGGTGATGCCGAAATCGACCGCCGCCAGCCGTCCCGTCGGATCGAGAAACAGGTTTCCCTGATGCATGTCGGCATGGAAGAAACCGTCCCGCAATGCGTGACGCAGGAAGGACTGGATGACGATGCGGCCCAGGCGCGGCAGATCATGACCGGCGCGCTCAAGCGCGGCGAGATCGGTCAGCGGAATGCCGTCGATCCATTCCAGCGTCAAAACTTCCTTGGCGGTCCGATCCCAATCGATAGACGGAATGCGAAATTCCGGATCATCGACGACATTTTCAGCGAATTCAGATGCGGCCGCCGCCTCAAGACGGAAATCCATCTCCATGCGGACAGAACGCTCGAGCGTTTCGACAACTTCGACCGGGCGCAGGCGATCGGCGTCACGGAAATATCGTGCTGCAAAATGCGCGGCTGCGTACATGTCGTCGAGATCGCGCGCAAACCGCGCCTGCACGCCGGGCCGTAGAACCTTGACCGCGACGTCGCGTTCTCCATCGGCATCACGAACGCGCGCGCGATGAACCTGCGCGATCGACGCCGCAGCGACCGCGGGTCCGAAATAGGTGTAGACCTCATGGACGGGCCGACCGAAGGCTGCGACCACCTGCGCCTCCGCTACATCTTGCGCGAAAGGCTCCATCCGGTCCTGAAGCGCTTCGAGATCGCGGACCACCGCCGGCCCGACAACATCGGGACGAGTCGCCAGGAACTGCCCGAGTTTCACGTAGGATGGACCGAGCCGGCTGATCGCCACAGCAAGCCGGGCGGGGCGCGGCGCGTCGACACGGCGCTCGATCAGCCGAGCGAGCGCGAGCGGGAGCCGTGCCGACGGCGGCAGGCTCACCGGATCGACATTGGCGAAGACGCCTTCGCGCGCCAGCACGTAGCCTGCGCGCGCCAGCCTCCAGAGATGCCCGACGTTACCGAAGAAGGCCATGCTCAGAGCTTCCAACCTGAATGAATGGCGACGACGCCGCCGGTCAGCCTCGTATAGGAAGCGCGCTGGAAACCGGCGTCCTCGATCATGTCGCGGAAAACCTCAGGGTGGGGGAACTTGCGGATGGATTCCACGAGATAGCGATAGGGATGCCCATCGCCCGTGACCGCCTTGCCCATCGCCGGAATGGCGGTGAAGGAATAGGCCTCATAGATCTTGTCGAGGCCCGGAAGGTTGACGCTCGAAAACTCCAGGCAGAGAAAACGACCGCCCCTCTTCAGCACGCGATAGGCTTCGGCCAGCGCGCGCTCGATGCGCGGCACGTTGCGAATGCCAAAAGCGATCGTATAGGCGTCAAAGCTCTTGTCAGGGAACGGAAGCTCCTCGGCATTCGCTTCGACAAAGGTGAGATGGCCGGGGACGCGGCGCTTTTCAGCACGCGTCTCGCCGACGCGCAGCATCTCGCCGTTGATGTCGAGAATCGTGACTTCGGTCTGGGGACCGCCCGCTTCGGCAACGCGGAAGGCGACATCGCCCGTACCGCCGGCGACGTCGAGATGGTGGAAGGGCCTGTTGCGCGGCGGCTTCACCATCGCGACGAGCACGTCCTTCCAGGCCCGGTGCAGGCCCATGGACATGAAATCGTTCATGAGGTCGTAGCGGTCCGCGACCTTGTGAAAGACGTCGTCGACGAGCGCCTGCTTCTGGCCGAGACGGACGGTCTCGAAACCAAAATGCGTTTCATCCTCTGGGCGAGGTCCGGACGTAGAAGCTTCAACCATGACTGACTCCAAGGCGGCGGGACCATAGCGCGACAGCACGGGAATGGCCATGTAGGATCGAATCCTCTCCGACACCACGAAACCCGCCTGAGGCCTGAGCACATATGCCTGAACTTCCCGAGGTCGAGACTGTCCGGCGCGGCCTTGAACCGGCCCTGCAGGGGGCTCGGATCGTCCGCGTCGAACAACGGCGTCCGGACCTTCGCTTTCCGCTTCCTGAAAAGTTTCCCGAACGGTTAACAGGACGGACGATCACCAGCCTTGGGCGGCGGGCGAAATACCTGCTCGTCGATCTCGACGATGGCATGACGCTCATTTTGCACTTGGGCATGAGCGGCTCGTTTCGCGTGGAGCGCGACGACGCGCGCTCCGCCACGCCGGGGACGTTTCACCATGAAAGATCGGGGGCTGCGGCGCACGACCATGTCGTGCTCCACCTCTCGAACGGTTTTCGGATCACCTACAACGACCCCCGCCGCTTCGGCTTCATGGACCTGACGCCGCGGGCGAAACTTGACGAGCACCCCTCTTTCAAGGTGCTGGGAATCGAGCCGCTCGGCAATGAGCTGAATGGCGACAGCCTTGCCGCACTCTTCAAGGGCCGCAAGGCGCCCCTCAAGGCCGCGCTGCTCGACCAACGGCTCATCGCCGGCTTGGGGAATATCTATGTTTGCGAGTCGCTCAACATGGCCCGCCTGTCGCCCAAGCGCGCCGCAGGCACGATCGTGCGCAAGAATGGCTTGGCCACTGAGGCCGCGACCCGGCTCGCGGACGACATACGCGCAGTCCTGACGCTAGCCATTCAGGCCGGCGGCTCGTCCCTGCGAGACCACAAGCTCACCGATGGATCGCTTGGCTATTTCCAGCACCACTTCCGTGTCTATGACCGTGAAGGCGAGCCCTGCCCCACGCCCGCCTGTGGTGGCGTGGTCAAGCGCATCGTCCAAAGCGGGCGATCGACTTTTTATTGTCCCAAGTGCCAGAAGTAACGACGCCCCACGCTGGCGTGGACGCGCGGGCGCGTAGCTGAGATAATGTGGCATACACGCTGGACAACGGCGGATCTCTCGGGAGGACGATGATGCAAGTCTCATTCACAGGCGCGCTCACGCGCCAGGCGGTCTTGACGGTCTTGATCGGGGCTGTGGCGACGGGCGCGGCGCACGCCGACGGCGTCGCTGATTTCTATCGCGGCAAGAACGTCAACGTCCTGATCGGCGTCGCGGTCGGCGGTGAATATGACCTGCACGCCCGCCTGGTTTCCCGCTATCTCGGGAAATACATCCCCGGAAATCCCGCCGTCGTGCCACAGAACATGACCGGCGCCGGTGGTCTGAAAATGGCCAACTACCTTTATGAAGTCGCGCCGCGCGACGGGACCAATATCGGCATGCTTGCAAATACGTTTCCCGCCATGCAGGCCGCAGGCGTGAAGGGCGTGATGTTCGATGCCGACAAGTTCAACTGGATCGGCTCGATCTGTCCGACCGTCGAAACCATGACTGTGTGGAAGACCACCGGCGTCCAGACGATCGAAGATGCGCGCAAGAAGGAAGTCATCGCCGGCGCGACCGGACGCGGCGCCATCACCTACATGTTCCCGGCCATGCTCAACGAGTTCGCCGGAACGAAATTCAAGATCGTGACGGGTTATCCGGGCGGCAATGATGTGAACCTCGCGATGGAACGCGGCGAAGTCGGCGCTCGCAACAACACGTGGTCGAGCTGGAAGGTCACGAAACCTGCATGGCTGGCCAACAAGGACATCACCGTGATCGTGCAAGCCGGCCCAAAAGCTGCCGACCTGCCCTTCGTGCCCTCGGTTGAAGATGTGATTCCCGATCCTGACAACCGCAAGGTCGTCGAGCTTCTCGTCTCCGGCACGCGCCTGGGTCGCCCGCTCGCCACCACGCCGGGCGTTCCCGAAGAGCGTGTGAAAGCGCTGCGTGACGCCTTCGACGCAGTGATGAAGGATCCGGACTTTCTGAAGGAAGCCGCCAACTCGAACATTGATGTCGATCCGGTGCGCGGCGTCGACATGCAGGAGTTCGTGAAGAAAGTTCTGGCGACGCCCAAGCACCTTGCAGCGCGCGCGCGCGAACTTATCGAGTAACGCGCCGCACTACCTGCCGGTCTTGACCCGCGTCCATTCGCGGGTCACGAGCCGCTGGGTTTGCGCGTCATAGGGCGCGACGGTGAAGAGCCGCGACATTGTTGCGGCATCAGGATAGATCGCCGGATTCGAGGCGACTTCCTTTTCGATAAACGGCTTTGAATCGATCACGCTGTTCGCGAAATTCGTGACGCTGGTGTTGCGCGCCGCAATCTCGGGCCGCAACATGAAGTCGATGAAGGCGTAAGCCTCGGCGACGTGCGGCGCGTCATTGGGAATCGCGAAACTGTCCAGCGACATCAGCGTCCCCTCCTTCGGAATCGCGTAGGAAACATCCACGCCATTCTTCGCCTCCTGCGCACGATTGCGGGCCTGGAACGCATCCCCGGCCCAGCCCACCGCCAGGCAGATGTCTCCATTCGCTAGCGCGTTGATATATTCGGACGAGTGGAATTTCTTGACGTTCGGGCGCATCTGGCTGAGGAGGGCTGCGGCCCGGCGAAGATCCTCTGGCTTCTTCGTATCGGGATTGAGGCCCAGATAGCGCAAGGCGTTGGCGAAAAGGTCTTCGGGGCTGTCGAGCACATACACACCGCAGTCCGCGAGGCGCTTCAGGTTCTCGGGTTTGAAAACAATGTCCCAACTATCCACGGGGCGGTTGCCAAGACGCTGCTTTATTTTTTCGGAGTTGAACGCAATCCCGGTCGTGAACCACATGTAATTGATTGCGTAGCGATTGCCCGGATCGTAGACGGCGAGCCGCTTCATCACCTCGGGCCAAAGGCCTTTTGCATTCGGGACTTTGCTCATGTCGAGTGGCTGGTAAACACCCGCCTGAATTTGTCTTTGTAAGAAAGTCGCCGAAGGCACGACGACATCATAGCCAGTGCGCCCCGCGAGCAACTTCGTTTCCAGAATCTCGTTTGAATCATAGGTGTCGTAGACAACCTTGATGCCCGTCTCGCGCGTGAATTCATCCAGCGCTTTCGAGTCGATATAATCAGACCAATTGTAAACGTGAACGACTTTGTCCGCCGCCGATGCCGGTTGGCCGGATAAAGCGGCGCCTATCAGGATCGCGGCAAGCAAGGCGCCGAAACTGCGCATCATGAATGGCTCCTATTTCATCTTGCCAATGGCGCGCGCGAGCCGCTCGAGGCCTGCGTCCAGCGTCTGGTCATTTTTGGAGAAGCAAAGGCGCACGACATTGCGCACCGGATTCTCTGCGTAAAACGCGGACACCGGGATCGCGGCGACGCCATGTTCCGTCACCAGCCGCTTGCAGAATTCGAAATCATCGATCTCGCCCAGCGGCGCAATATCGATGTTCAGAAAATACGTCCCCTGGCTCGGGATGACGTCGAAACCAAGAGCCTGCAATCCGTGCGTGAGCCGGTCGCGGCTGCGCTGAAAGCCTGCGCGCATTTCAGCGAAATACGAGTCAGGTTTCATCAGTCCATAAGCGACTGCGGCCTGCAAGTTCGGCGGTGTGGTGAACGTCAGAAACTGATGCGCTTTCGAAACCACGCGCAGCAGCTCCGGCGACGCCGCCACGAGGCCGACTTTCCACCCTGTCAGTGAAAAGATCTTGCCCGCCGATCCAATCTTCACCGTGCGATCCCGCATGCCCGGGATCGTCATCATTGGAATGTGCTCATGACCTTGGAACGTGACATGTTCCCAGACTTCGTCGCTGATGCAGACGGCGTCGTGGCGCACGCAATAAGAGGCCAGCAGTTCAAGCAGATTCCGCGGCAGCACCGTGCCGGTGGGGTTGAGCGGCGTGTTAAGAATCACGACACGCGTGCGAGAAGTGAAGACCGCATCGAGATCGGCCGACGTGAAATGCCAATGGGGCGGCTTCAACGTCACGAGCTTCGGAACGCCGCCGGCGAGCCGCACCATCGGAAGATAGGAATCGTAGACCGGTTGAAAGAGCACCACCTCGTCGCCTGGGCGAACCATCGCAAGGATGGCGGCCGTCAAGGCTTCGGTCGCGCCCGAGGTGACCATCGTTTCGCGCTGAGGATCGAGCGAAAGCCCGTGGAAGCGGCCGTAATGGGCGGCGATGGACTCGCGCAGCTCCGGAATGCCCATCATGGACGGGTATTGATTGTACCCGTGCAGAGTTGCGTCGGCGGCCTTCTGGCGAACGTCCTCGGGGCCCGGATCGTCGGGAAAGCCCTGTCCGAGATTGATCGCCTGATGCTCACGCGCAAGCGAGGACATTGTTTCGAAAATAGTTGTCGGAAGATCCGCGAATAAAGGGTTCATCGTTTCTCTGAGGCGAGCGTGACGGTGCGGTATGGACCAGCTTTCTAACATGCCAGACCGGCTGCTAGAAGATGATCGGCTGCCAAGGAGCACGAACCTCATGCAAGGCGTCGTAACGCCACCAGAGGACCGGAGACAATCGGAGACGGCGCTTCGCGTGGCGCGCGGAACCCGCAGGCTGTTGCGCGCGCATGGATACGCCTCGGTGACGGAAATGCCGCTGCCAAGTGGTCGGCGCGCCGATATCGTGGCGCTCGCGCCTGACGGGTGCATCGTGATCGTCGAGATCAAGTCATCCGTGGCTGATTTCCGGGCGGACGTGAAATGGCCGGAGTACCGGCTCCATTGCGACCACCTCTATTTTGCGATCCCCGGGGAGATGCCGTCCGAACTTCTGCCGGACGGCACGGGGCTGATCGTCGCCGACGCGTATGGCGCGGAGTTTTTGCGCGATGCGCCAGAACACAAGATGGCAGGCGCCACGCGCCGCAGCATGTTGCTGCGGTTCGGACATTTCGCCGCCGACCGGCTTCATCTTCTCTGGGACAGCGACCTGCCCGGCTAGCGGGGAGCCCGTTTGGCGAGAATGCGCTGCAGCGTGCGGCGATGCATATTGAGACGACGCGCCGTCTCGGACACGTTGCGCCCGCAGAGTTCGTAAATCCTCTGGATATGCTCCCATCGAACCCTGTCGGCAGACATCGGATTTTCGGGAAGCTCGGCCTTGTCGTGTTGGAGCGCCATCAAGGCATTGTAGATTTCATCCGCGTCGGCCGGCTTGGCGAGATAATCGAACGCGCCGAGCTTAACGGCTGTCACCGCCGTCGCGATGTTGCCGTAGCCAGTCAGGATAATGCCGCGAGAATCTGGCCGCAGCGCCTTGAGCTCGGAAATCACGTCTAGGCCATTGCCGTCGCCCAGGCGCATGTCGATGACGGCGAAAGCAGGCGCCGATTTGCGGATCTGGGCCAAGCCCTCGGCCACTGATTCCGCGGCGGTCACCTGGAAGCCTCGGGCTTCCATGGCGCGCGTAAGCCGCGTCAGGAAGGGGCGATCGTCATCGACAAGCAAGAGGGTCATCTCGCCCTTCGCTTCAGCCCCGCTGGACGCTTCGCTCATCGTGTTCAGCGCTTCACTCATGAATTCGTCCTCGGCTTGCCGTGAATATAGGCTTGGATGGCGGTCGCCGCCTGGCCTTGATCCGCAGCTTTGGAAGCGTCAACGCTTCCAGGATCAAATGTAGCGCGCGGCCACGAGACAACAATGCGGGCGCCCGTTGAAGGTGGCGTCGCATTGGCCACCGCGACCGAAGCGCCGGAACGCTCCAGCAAGGTCTTGGCGATAAAC
>JANXTB010000183.1 GCA_025356415.1 Hyphomicrobiales bacterium | reverse complement strand
CACCACGAACGATTACGCCGAGCAGATTTTCGCGCAGCAGATCTCGCAGATCCCCGGCGTCGCGCAGGTCGTCATCTTCGGCCAGCAGAAATACGCCGTGCGCATCGCGGCCGATCCCGACGCGGCCGCCGCGCGCGGCTTGACCCTGCAGGACGTTCGCAACGCCGTCTCGGCCGCCAATTCTTCGACGCCAGTCGGCACCTTGCGCGGCCCCGGCCAGAACATCACGCTGACCGCCTCGGGCCAGATCGAACATGCTGAAGGCTATCGCGATCTCGTCATCGCCTGGCGCAACGGCGCGCCGGTGCGGCTGGGCGAAGTCGCCAAGGTTTACGACGGCGTCGAGAACGACCAGATCGCCGCGTGGCAGAACAAGGACCGCGCCATTCTGCTCGCCGTGTTCCGCCAGTCGGACGCGAACACCGTGCAGGTGGTCGATGCCGTGAAGGGCAAGCTGCCGTCGTACCAGGCGCAGCTGCCGCCCTCCGTGCAGGCCTTCGTGCTGAACGACCGCTCGAAGTCGATCCGTGAATCGGTGGAGGACGTCGAATTCACGTTGTTCCTGTCGATCGCGCTCGTCGTGATGGTGATCTTCCTGTTCCTGAAGACCATCGCGGCCACCATCATTCCTACGCTGGCCTTGCCCGTATCGCTGATCGGCACCTGTGCGTTCATGTATGTGTTCGGCTATTCCATCGACAACA
Source organism: Hyphomicrobiales bacterium (assembly GCA_025356415.1). GTDB lineage: Bacteria > Pseudomonadota > Alphaproteobacteria > Rhizobiales > Beijerinckiaceae > Terripilifer. The sequence continues at coordinate 5,894 of JANXTB010000183.1, read as the reverse complement.
TCTCGCTGCTGGCGATCACGCTCGCGGTGGGCTTCGTCGTCGACGACGCCATCGTCATGCTCGAAAACATCGTGCGCCACATCGAAGAGGGCATGAAGCCGTTCGACGCCGCGCTGAAGGGCTCGAAGGAAATCAGCTTCACCATTCTGTCGATCACGCTGTCGCTCGTCGCCGTGTTCATTCCGGTGCTGTTGATGGGCGGCGTGGTGGGACGCGTGTTCCGCGAATTCGCCGTCGTGATTTCCTGCGCCATTCTCGTTTCGGGCTTCGTGTCGCTGACGCTGACGCCGATGCTGTGCGCGCGCATTCTCAAGCCTATCGACCATCACGCGAAGCCGGGCCTGTTCGCGCGCTCGGTGGACTATGTTCTCGACGGCATCACCAATGGCTATCGCTGGACGCTCGATCTCGTGCTGCGTTTCCGGCTCGTCATGGTCGTCGTGGTCCTTGGCACATTCGTCGCCAGCGTCATGATGTTCGCGTGGATTCCGAAGGGCTTTTTCCCCATCGAGGACACCGGCTACCTGTCGGGCTCCACCGAGGCTGCGCCCGACATCGGCATCAATGCGATGATGGACAAGCAGCAGCAGATTGTTCAGATCCTGATGAACGATCCCGCGATTGAATCCGTCACGGCCAGCGTCGGCAACGGCGGCACCAACCAGGGCCAGATGTTCGTCGCGCTGAAGCCGAAGAAAGAGCGCGGAGAGATCGGCGCTGTCATCACGCGCCTTCGCGGCAAGACCAATTCCGTGCCCGGCATGAGCGCCGTGTTCAACCCGGTGCAGAACCTGAACCTGAATGGCGGGCGTAATTCGCGCTCGGCCTATCAATACACGCTGCAGTCCGGCGACCTTCCCGCGCTTTACGGCAAGTCGCCCGAAATGCTGGAGCGGATGCGCCGCCTGCCGGTGCTGCGCGACGTGACAACCGATCTTCAGATCCGCAATCCGCAGCTCTCGATCGACATCGATCGTGAGAAGGCCGCCGCGTTTGGCCTGACCACCGACCAGATCAAGCAGGCGCTCTACAACACCTACGGCAGCCGCCAGATTTCGACGATCTTCACGCAATCGGCCGATTACGCCGTGCTGCTCGAAGCCAAGGGCAATTTCCGCGACGATCCGTCGGCGCTGGGCCGCATCTACATCCGCGCGCAGACCGGCTCGGGCGGCACTGTCGCGGCGGTTGCCGCAGCGGCCGGCATCAGCGGCAGTTCGGCGGGCCTCGGCTCATCGAGCGGCGTCTCCTTCGCGCCCATCGTGCCGCTCGACCAGGTGGCGACGATCCGTCGCTCGGTTGGCCCGCTGACGGTCAACCGCCAGTCGCAGCAGCCCGCCGTGACGCTCTCCTTCAACACCGCGCCGGGCGTCTCCATCGGCGAGGCGGTCGAGGCGATCCGCCAGGTCGAGCGCGAAATCGCGCTGCCCGCGACGATCACAACCAACTTCTCCGGCACCGCCGCGCTCTTCCAGGATGCGCAGAAGGGTCAGGTGCCACTGATCCTCGCCGCGGTGCTGACCATCTACATCGTGCTAGGCGTGCTCTACGAGAGCTACATCCACCCGATCACCATTCTGTCGGGCCTGCCCTCCGCCGGCCTCGGCGCGCTGATCGCGCTCTGGGCTTTCGGCATGGACCTGTCGGTGATCGCGATCATCGGCATCCTGCTGCTCGTCGGCATCGTGAAGAAAAACGCAATCATGATGATCGATTTCGCCATCGAGCGAAGAAACGAGGGGCTCGACGCCCTGCCCGCGATCCGCGAAGCCGCGCTGATCCGTTTCCGCCCGATCTTCATGACAACGATGGCCGCCATTCTGGGCGCCGTGCCGATTGCGATTGGCGCGGGCGCCGGCGCCGAATTGCGCCAGCCGCTCGGCATCGCGATTGTCGGCGGCCTCTGCGTCTCGCAGCTTCTGACGCTCTTCATCACGCCGGTCGTCTATTACTATCTCGACAAGGTCGACTCGTACCTTTCCGGCCGCAACCGCAAGGCCGCGATGGCGGAACGCGCACCAGTCCTTAAACCGGCGGAATGAGCCTCTAGAATTTGCGCGTGTCGGGCGCCGGGCGCTCGCCCGACGCGACCGGCTGCAAGGCGCCCCAGTCGGACGCATTCACGCGCGCGACGGGCACGACTTCGCCCGCCGTGACCTTCAGGACGAGTCCATCTCCCTCGCCAAGCGTGACGCCGTAGAGCGCCTGCATGGCCTCGTAATCCCCCACGACAATGCGCAAGCCGCGCGCCTGCTCACCACCACGCACGATCTTCTCGGTCGCCTCGCCCTGCGCGCGCAGGCTCGGCGCGCGGTTTGGCATCGGCGTCATCGCGTCAACAATGCGCGGCGCGGCGCCAAGCAGACGCGCGGTTTCAAACGTGCGGCAGAGGCCAGAGGTGTGAATTTCCAGCGGCCCGAGTTCGAGACCCTGCAAGGCGGTGGCGATGGACTGCGCCTGCCGGCGTCCATCCTCGGTGAGCTTGCGTTTGGCGACGCAGGCCTTTGCATCAAGCTTCGATGGGTCAAGCGCGCCGATCTCGGGGCTCTCGCCCGACCATTCGGCAGCAGCATGGCGCAGGACCAATGTCAGCCCTGACCCGCGCAACGCCTCGAAGGATTCAGCCTGCGCGGCCCCTGCCAGCGCGCAGAAAAACACCGCCGCGCACAGCGCCGACAATGATTTGCATTTCATGGACATCGACAGCCCCTAAGCCCAAGCTTGCGGTATGACGCATCGTAACCCTCGCGGATGACATAAAAAGTCAACGCGCGAAGAAAACGATGCAATCCCGTCTCGCTTGGTTAACGCAGAGGTCTCAAGCAGGTGTCACTGAAGCGACGCGATATGTGCGAATTTGTTCGTCGGCATCACGTACGCTGACATAACCGCCAACCCTAAAAGAGTGAGCCTCAAAACGAAAACCTGTCTCCTCGTCGCCTTGCCCCAGCTCGTAGTCGAAGGCCCACGTCGCCCCGTTCGGTCCGCCAGGCCGATGCACAAGCAACCCGTGCTGCACGTTGTCGGCCGATTCAATCCTGTGGACAAAACAGAGCGCCCTGTCCCTGCGCCACGCGTCCGCGTCGATCATGCCCTTGGTATCGAGCGGCGCCACGAAATCGTAGGCCGCGGCGCCAGCCGGTTCGTGCGGGCCGGGCGCGGGCTCCAGGCGGATGTGGAAAAGCTGCACGCTCTGGGCCATCGTATGATCCCTTTTCACTTAGTCTATTCTGTAGAACAGACCCGTTTCCGGCCGCCTGAACCATGACATCTGTCAATCCCGGGACAATGCAAATACCGCCTTGCTTCAGCCGTCTTCATGTCCTCAGGTACCCGCTGTCCCGATCCTCTTAAGAAGACGCCCGCGCGCATGACCTCGAAAGTGAAGTGGCTGTTAGCGCCCATCGCCGTTGCGGCCATCGGCGCGGCCGCAGCGCCCTGGACCCTGTCAGGCGACGCGCTGCGCCGCGAGCTGGCCGAGCAGGTCATGCAAACCGCAGGCCTGCGCGCCACCGCTGAGGGCAAGGCGACTTTCGCGGTCTTGCCGCGCCCGCGCATCAAGCTCGAGAATGTCATCATCTCGGATGAAAACGGCGCATTGGTCATCAACACCGACGTGCTGAAAGGCAATCTGCGCATTCTGCCCCTGCTCGCCGGGCGCATGGAGCTGGCCTCCGTGCAGCTGATCTCGCCCGAGATCGCCTATGACCACCACGACGCGCCGATCAGCCGCCAAGGCGCCATCGCGCGCGCCAGCGACGCCCTGCCGGCGACGCCCGAGGCCGCCGGCGCCGACGAGGCCCGGCTCGGCACGATCAGCATCGTCGACGGCTCCGCCCGCGTGAAGACGCGCGGCGCGACCGACAGCGTGACGATCGACGACATCAACCTGACGCTGGACTGGCCACGCCTCAGCGCGCCGGCCTCCCTCAACGGCACGGTGACATGGCAGGGCGAGGCCGCCGAGATCGCCGCCTGGCTCGGCAAGCCCTCCGCCCTTCTGCGTGGCGAGGATTCCTCCGCCACCCTGAAGATCGACTCGCCGAGCCTTCAGGCTAGCGCCAATGGCAGTTTCGCCACCAGTCCGCGCGTCCAGTTCGAAGGGCGCGTCAACGCCGCCAGCCAGTCGATGCGCTCGCTGCTCGCCTCGTTCGGCGTGCAGACGCCGCTGCCGGGCCCGCTCGCCAACGTCACCCTGTCGGGAAATGCGCGCGCCTCGATGACCACGCTGGCTCTGTCTGGCCTGCGCATGACCATCGAGGGCAATTCCTTCGAAGGCGCTCTGGCGATTCAGGCGACGAAGACGCGTCCGGCGATTTCCGGAACGCTGGCGAGCGACCTGCTCGTCCTGTCGCCCTTGGTGTCCGACCTGCCCAACCTGACGGGCTCGGAAGGCCAGTGGAGCCGCGAGCCGCTGTCTCTCGCCGCGCTCAATTTCGCCGATCTTGATCTGCGCTTCTCATCAACGCGCACGCGCATAGGCCGCGCCGTGTTCGATGACGCGGGCTGCTCGATCATGCTCTCCAACGGGCGTCTCGACGTGACGCTCGGCCAGGCGCGCGCCTATAACGGCCAGATCAAGGGACGGCTCAGCCTTACGCCCGCCGAGCAAGGCATGGAGCTTCGCGCCAATGGCGTTTTCTCCAAGATCGATTCCGGCGCGGTCATGAAAGAGACGCTCCGCTCGATCCGCCTTACGGGCGAGGCCAGCGGACAATTCTCGCTGGAAGGCGCCGGCGACAGCGTTTCGGAGATCGTGCGCTCGCTCGACGGCGCCGCGCAGATATCGTTCAGAAACGGGGACATTCTGGGACTCGATCTCGAACAGGCCCTGCGCCGTCTGGAAAAGCGTCCGCTCTCCATCGTCACCGAAGTGCGCAGCGGCCGGACCGGCTTTGACAGCGCCACCGTCTCGGCGCGCCTGAACGATGGCATCGTGGACGTGAACGAAGCGACGGTGTCTGGCCTCGGCGTACAACTGGCGGTAACCGGCACCGCGTCGCTGATCGACCGGACGCTGCAACTGCACGCCATGGCGCGCCAGACCGGGCCGAATGCGACCGCGCGTGAAAACGGCCCGCAATTGATGCTCGACATCAAGGGCCCGTGGGATGATCCCAATCTTGTCTTCGACAAGGAAAGCCTGATCCGCCGCTCGGAAGCCGCCGCGCCGCTGTTGCGTGCGCTTGAAAAGATTCCGTCCGTCAGCCCGACGGACCAGCCGGAGCCCTGATCCGCGCCACCGTGGCGGCGACGAGCAACAGCAGGCCGACAGCGCCGATCAGCAAGGTCGAGATAGCGTTGATCTCGGGCGTCACGCCAAGCCGCACCTGGCTGTAGATGCGCATCGGCAAGGTCGTCGAGCCCGGTCCCGACGTGAAACTCGCCAGCACGAAATCATCGAGCGAGAGCGTAAAGGCGAGCAGGAAACCCGCCGCCATGGCTGGCGCAATCAACGGCAGGGTCACGCTCCGGAACGTCGCGGCCGGCGTGGCGCCAAGGTCCATCGCCGCTTCTTCGAGAGATCTGTCAAAGGTCGAGAGCCGCGCCTGCACAACCACCGCGACGAAGCACAGGCCGAGTGTCGTGTGACCGGCAACGATGGTCCAGAACCCGCGATCGACATCGAGACCGACAAACAGCAGCAACAGCGACAGGCCGATGATGACCTCAGGCATGACGAGCGGCGCATAGAGCATGCCCGCGAAGAGCGTGCGCCCGCCAAAGCGCCCGAACCTTTGCAACGCGAAAGCCGCCATTGTGCCCAGCAATGTCGCGAGCGCCGCCGAGAAGAGCGCCACGCGCAGGCTGACTATCACGCTCCCGACCAGCGCGTCGTTGGTCAATAATGCTGCGTACCAGCGCGTGGAAAAACCGCCCCAGACCGTCACCAG
>JANXTB010000089.1 GCA_025356415.1 Hyphomicrobiales bacterium | reverse complement strand
GAACACGAACCACTCTTCTTGCCAGCATCCTGATCTCTGTGAGCGGCGAACAATTAGTGGGCGCTTCCGCCGGCGCGCAGGCCAAGCTGCTCGCGATTGCCGCAATCATTGGCGTAATCATGGTCGCCTCCATTGTATCCTCCCCGCCTAAACGAGTGAAGGCTGCAGCAGTTCACTGGGTCCGTTCTTGCGACGGTAGAGGTCAAGCGCTTGAATAGGATGATCTGGCGGCGATCCTCCATTCATCCAAAACGGGCATTGATCGATACACGCATGGGCTTGGACCCAAACTCGGATCGTCCCTATGAGCGAAGGACAGGCGTTCTTGAATGGGATGCCAGCCAGGGGAGGTTAGGCGATGACCATGGAAGCCGCCGTAGGAAGTCTCAAGCGGAGCCGAGTCCGCTTCTTTATCGTGCTCATGCTTTTTCTCGTGACGACGGTCAATTACGCTGATCGCGCCACGCTTTCCATCGCGGGCCCGCAGCTTGCCAAGGAGCTCGGCCTCGACTCCATCGCGATGGGTTATGTCTTCTCCGCATTTGGTTGGTCCTACGTCATCGGCCAGGTTCCGGGTGGCTGGCTGCTGGATCGTTTCGGCTCCAAGTGGGTGTATGCGGTCAGCATCATCACCTGGTCGGCCTTCACCTTCCTGCAGGGCTGGGTCGGGTTTCTTTCGATCGGCGCCGCGATCACCGCACTGTTCGGGCTGCGGTTCCTCGTCGGCTTCGCGGAGGCGCCGTCCTTCCCCGCCAACGCGCGCATTGTGGCTGCGTGGTTTCCGGGCGCCGAGCGCGGCACGGCCTGCGCGTTCTTCAACTCCGGGCAATATTTTGCGACCGTCATTTTCGCACCGCTTATGGGCTGGATCGCGCATGATTTCGGCTGGCGTTACGTGTTCTTCACCATGGGCGGCATCGGCATCGCCATGGGCCTCGTTTGGATGAAGACGATCTATGGTCCAAACGATCATCCGTCAGTGAACCGGCTTGAATACGACTACATCCGCGAGGGCGGCGCGCTCATCGACATGGACGTCAAGAAGGCCGACGACACCGGCCCGACGTGGGCGCAAGTGAAGCAATTGCTGCGCAGCCGCATGATGATTGGTATTTATCTCGGCCAGTTCTGCATCAACGCGCTGACCTATTTCTTCCTGACGTGGTTCCCCGTCTATCTCGTCAAGGAACGCGGCCTTTCCATTCTGCAAGCTGGTTTCGTCGCCACCTTGCCGGCGTTGTGCGGCTTCTTCGGCGGCATTCTGGGCGGCGTGATCTCGGATTACATCCTGCGCACCAACGGTTCGCTCACGCTCGCCCGCAAGGTTCCGATCGTCGGCGGCATGCTGCTGTCGATGGCGATCATCGCTTGCAATTACGTCGACGGGCAGGCCTTCGTGATCGGCTTCATGGCGCTCGCCTTCTTCGGCAAGGGCATCGGCGCGCTCGGCTGGGCGGTCATGTCCGACACAGCGCCCAAGCAAATGGCCGGTCTCGCGGGTGGCCTGTTCAACATGTTCGGCAATCTGTCGAGCATCACGACGCCCATCATCATCGGCTACATTCTGGCCGCGACTGGCAGCTTCAATGGCGCTCTCGTCTTCGTCGGCTTGAATGCATTCGTAGCGGCTTTCGCCTATCTCGTCGTCGTCGGCGAAATCAAACGGTTCGAAGTGAAGTGATGGACGCGCACAGGACGCCACGCATTCGCAAGATGAAGATCGCGCCCGTAGCCGGGCGCGATCACATGCTCCTCAACTTGTGCGGCGCCCATGCACCGTATTTCATCCGCAACATCGTTGTTCTTGAAGATGACGCGGGCCGTCTCGGGCTCGGTGAAGTGCCCGGGGGTGAGGGAATTCGCAAAGCGCTCGAACGGGCGATCCCGCTTGTCGAGGGTCGCGAGATCGGTCACCTGAACGACATTCTCGCCGATGTCCGCCGCTCGCTGGCGATGGGCGCCTCCATCGTCCATCAGGTGACGTCCGATGCGGAAGCCGCCGTGCTGCGCCAGCCGCACGAGATCAACCTGCGCGTCGACAATGTCGTGACGGCGATCGAGTCCTGCTTGCTCGATCTTCTCGGCAAATATCTCGGCTGCCCTGTCGCCGCGCTGCTCGGCGAAGGCGTGCAACGGCGCACCGTCCCGGTCCTCGCGTATCTTTTCTACGTCGGCGATCGTCGCAAATCGGGCCTGAATTACGACACGGGCGAGGGCGCGCGCGATCCCTGGCATCGCGTGCGTACGGAAGAGGCTATTACCGCTGACTCCATCGTCGTGCAGGCCGAAGCCTGCGTCGAGCGTTACGGCTTCCGTGATTTCAAGTTGAAGGGCGGCGTTCTCGACGGCGCCCGCGAAATGGATGCGGTCACGGCGCTCAAGCGCCGCTTCCCCGATGCGCGCATCACGCTCGATCCGAATGGCGCCTGGTCGCTCGACGAGGCGATAGCGCTTTGCCGCGGCCGTGGCGACGTGCTCGCCTATGCCGAGGATCCATGTGGAGCCGAACAGGGCTATTCCGGACGCGAGATCATGGCGGAATTCCGCCGCGCCACGGGTCTGCCGGTCGCGACCAACATGATCGCCACGGACTGGCGCCAATTGTCCCATGCTCTGCGTCTGGAGGCGATCGACATTCCGCTCGCCGATCCGCATTTCTGGACCATGCAAGGGTCCGTCCGCGTGGCGCAGACCTGCCGCGACAACGGCCTTGTCTGGGGCTCGCATTCCAACAACCATTTCGACATTTCGCTTGCCATGTTCACGCATGTCGCGGCGGCGGCGCCCGGGCGCATCACCGCCATCGACACCCACTGGATCTGGCAGGAAGGCTCCGAGCGGCTGACCCGCGCGCCGATGGAAATCCGCGGTGGCGAGATCGCGCTGCCGGATGCGCCGGGGCTCGGGATCGAACTCGATCTCGACCGGCTCGACGCGGCGTCGGCGCTATACGAAAAGGTCGCCACCGGAGCGCGCGACGACGCCATGGCCATGCGCACGCTTGTGCCCGGCTGGACCTATGATCCCAAGCGTCCGAGCCTCGCCTCCTGCTGATGCGCGATTCGGCTGGCTCGACAGTCAGTGCTAGCCTCCCCCGAAAGCGGGCCATCGTTTCAGGGGAGGCATCGATGTTCGACATCAGTCAGCTGCGTTGCTTCGTGGCCGTCGCGGAGGAGCTGCATTTCGGCCGCGCCGCGCAGCGTCTGAACATGACCCAGCCGCCGCTCAGCCGGCAGGTGCAATTGCTCGAGCACATCATTCAGGCGACGCTGCTCGAGCGCACCAGCCGGTCTGTGCGTCTGACTGCCGCGGGCCGCAGTTTTCTCCCCGAGGCCAAGCGGATCCTGAAGCTGGCCGAGAGCGCCGCCGAAGTCGCGCGGCGCATCTCGCAGGGCAAGATCGGCTCGATCAAGATCGGCTATACCGCCGTGACCGCCTATTCGTTCCTGCCGCGTCTGGTGACGGCTTGTCGCGTCCGCATGCCGGAGATCGATCTGTCCCTGAAGGAAATGGTGTCAGGCGAGCAGATCGAGGCGCTGTCGACGGGCCAGATCGACGTCGCCCTGCTGCGCCCGCCCGTTCAGCGGCCCGAATTCGAAAGCGCCAAGGTCGCGAGCGAGAGCCTGCTTGCGGCGATTCCGGAAAACAACGAACTCGCGCGGCAACGCGTCATTGACCTGGCGGTCTTCGACAAGCAGCCGTTCATCATGTATTCGCCGCACGAGTCGCGGTACTTCCATGATTTGCTGGTGTCGCAATTCTCCCGAGCGCAGATCCTGCCGCGCTATGTGCAACATCTGGGGCAAATCCACTCGATCATGGCGCTCGTGCGCGCGGGTCTTGGATGCGGCATCGTTCCTGAATCGGCCGCGAGCCTGCATTTTGAAGGCGTCGTGCTGAAGCCGCTGAAGCTCGCCGAGCCGACGGATGTCGAACTCTTCGTGGTGTGGCGCCGTGACACCGATCATCCTCTCGTTCCAGCTCTGGTCGATATCGCCAAAAGCCTGAAAGATGCGTGATCGATCCAAGTCGCGTATCGATCCATGCCTTCATTGGCTTGGACCCTCCGACGTGACGGCACTAAACCTCCTTGCAACAGGTGCACCAGCGCGTCGTCAACGAGGAACAGGCGTCCCATGAGCAAGATGACCCCCAAGGAAATGGCCAAGCACATCGGCGGCGGCCTGCTGTCCTTTCCGGTGACGCCGTTCAAGGCCGACCTCTCTTTCGACGAAACGCAGTTCCGTGAAAACATGGACTGGCTTTGCGGCTATGACGTAGCTGGCCTTTTTGCTGCGGGCGGCACCGGTGAATTCTTCTCGCTGACGCCTGACGAAGTCGCGCGCGTCACGGCGGTTGCGGTCGAGGAAACCAAGGGCCGCGTTCCGGTTCTCGCCGGCACGGGCTACGGAACAGCGATCGCGACCGGCATCGCGCAGGCCGCCGAAAAGGCGGGCGCCGATGGCCTGTTGCTGTTGCCGCCCTATCTCGTCAATTCCGAACAGGCCGGTCTTGCCGCGCATGTGGAAGCCGTGTGCAAGTCCACGAAGCTCGGCGTCATTGTCTACAATCGCGACAACGCCATGCTGACGCCCGAGACGCTCGCGCAACTCTGCGAGCGCAACGCGAACCTCGTCGGCTACAAGGACGGCGTCGGCGACATCGAACTGATGACGCGCGTCTATTCGCGCATGGGCGACCGTCTGACTTATGTCGGCGGCCTGCCGACCGCCGAGACCTTCGCGCTGCCCTATCTCGAAATGGGCGTGACGACTTATTCGTCGGCGGTCTTCAACTTCGTGCCAGAATTCGCAACCGCATTCTACGCCGCCGTGCGCCGTCGCGATCGCGCCGCTGTCGATGCAGGTTTGCGCCATTTCATCTTGCCATTGATCGAAATTCGGAACCGCAAGAAAGGTTATCCGGTGTCGATCGTGAAGGGCGGCATGAAAGCGATCGGGCGTGATTCCGGGCCGGTGCGTCCGCCTCTGACGGATCTCACCGAGAGCGAGATCTCCGAACTCAAGGCGCTTGTCGCCACATCGTCCGATCTCTTCGCCAAGGTCCGCTCAGCTGCCGAATAAGGCGTGAGCGCAGGGAGGAAACAGATGATCCAGTCAGAGATCCGCGCCGGGTTGTCCGGCGCCCCGGTGGTGACCGAGATGAAGGTTGTGCCTGTCGCGGGCCGCGACAGCATTCTGCTCAATCTCAGCGGCGCGCACGCACCTTTCTTCACGCGCAACCTTGTTATCCTCACTGATAGCGCCGGACACACCGGCGTCGGCGAGGTGCCGGGCGGCGAGTCTATTCGCCAGACGCTTGAGGACGCGCGTGAGCTTGTCATCGGCCGCACAATCGGCGCATGCAATGATATCCTGCAGGCAATTCGCACCCAGTTCGCCGACCGCGATTCCGGCGGGCGCGGGCGCCAGACATTCGATCTGCGCATCACCATTCACGCCGTCACCGCCGTCGAGGCGGCGCTGCTCGATCTTCTCGGCCAGCACCTCGGTTTGCCAGTCGCCTCGCTGCTCGGCGAAGGACGCCAGCGCGCCGAGGTCGAAGTGCTCGGCTACCTGTTCTTCGTCGGCGATCGCCGCAAGACGAGCCTCGCGTATCCCGAGCCGGAGAATGGCAAGCATGACTGGATGCGCCTGCGCTGCGAAGAGGCGCTGACGCCGCAAGCCGTCACACGTCTCGCCGAGGCTGCGCACGACCTCTACGGCTTCGCCGATTTCAAACTTAAGGGCGGCGTGCTCGCCGGCGAGGAGGAGATCGAGGCGGTCACCGCACTCGCGAAGCGTTTCCCGCAGGCGCGCGTGACGCTTGATCCCAACGGCGCCTGGCTGCTCGACGAGGCTATCCGCCTTTGCAAGGACATGCATGGCGTGCTTGCTTATGCCGAAGATCCTTGTGGCCCGGAGCAGGGCTATTCCGGCCGCGAGATCATGGCTGAGTTCCGCCGCGCCACCGGCTTGCCCACGGCGACAAACATGATCGCGACCGACTGGCGGCAGCTGGGCCACGCGCTGCGCCTCGGGTCAGTCGACATCCCGCTTGCGGATCCGCATTTCTGGACGATGCAGGGCTCGGTGCGCGTTGCACAGACCTGCCGTGACAACGGCCTCACCTGGGGCTCCCATTCGAACAATCACTTTGACGTGTCGCTGGCCATGTTTACCCATGTCGGGGCGGCCGCGCCTGGCCGGGTGACGGCCATCGACACCCACTGGATCTGGCAGGACGGACAACGCCTGACCAAAGAGCCGCTGCAAATAAAAGGTGGCTTGGTGCAGGTGCCCAAAAAGCCGGGCCTGGGTGTGGAACTCGATATGGCCGAGGTCGAGAAAGCCCACCTGCTGTACAAACAACACGGCCTGGGAGCACGCGACGATGCGGCGGCCATGCAGCACGTGATTCCGGGCTGGAAGTTCGATCTCAAGCGACCGG
>JANXTB010000065.1 GCA_025356415.1 Hyphomicrobiales bacterium | reverse complement strand
GCCGCTGTGAAGCCGTTCATCCGCAGTGGCGGAGCCGCCGTGGCTCGAGCTGAACGCGGCTGCCGTATTTTGTTGCAGCGCAACAAATCTGGCGCCTGGGCGTTAAACGGCGACCCCAAGTGATCTGCGGAGCTGCCTTTGAAAGCCCACCTCATCCCCTTCGTCTGCAGGTCGTGCCGCAGCACCACCCGCGCCCCCGCGGCAACCATGTTGACGAGTCGTTACGTGGCCTGCGCCGCGTGCGGCGCGATGAACGTGCTGTCCGATCAGCAACGGCACTTGCGTCCGGCGCGGGAAGCGCCAGCGGGCGGGGCCGACGTGGCGCCGTGCGCGGCGGCCGGGCGTCGCCAAGCCTGACGCGTCGCGTAAACGGCCGTCCGGCGGTCGGCGGATGCGCGTCGGGCGCCCCGATTAGGCGGTGGTGGACAAGGTCACGCGGCGCGGGCCAGGCGGCCCAGGTCCGCGGCCGTGGGCTGCAGCCCAGCCGCCATCGGCGCGGCCGTCATAGGCTCGGCCGCCGGACCGGCGCGGAACAGGTGCGGATCGAGCAGGCCGAGCTGCTCGCCGGCGGCCTCAAGGCTTTCAAATACCGCCTCCAGCTCGTGGGCCATCGGCGCCAGGCAGGTGAGAAGCCGCTCGATCAGCGCCCTGTCCGCCGCCGGCATATGCAGCGCGTCCGCCTGCCCCAGCCAATCGGTCAGCGCCGCCGGGTCGACTTCATTGAGGGCGGACAGCGCGCGGGAGAGGCCGCTTCGCAGCTGCCGCCCAACATCGCTGAGAATAGGCTTCGTGGCTATGCGGGTCATTGTCAGTCCTTTGGAAAGGCCGCCCGGCGTCGCACGCCGCGCAAAGGGCGGCCGCGTCGCAGATATGGTGGAAATGTGTGCGCCCGGCGCAGCGCTAGGCCGCCCCGCGCCGCTTGCCCATGGTCGCGGCCTCCGCCGCGGCGGCGACTAGCGCCAACCGCTCGGCGCGCGACAGCGCGCTGATCGCAAAACACGCGTCGCAGCGGATGAAGCTGGCGGTGGCGGCCCGCGCCGTCGCGATGGCGCGCGCCTGCCCGCAATATTTGCACCGATAATTTGTAAAGGTCATGAACGTGTCCTCCGCCGCGCTCAGACAAAGGCGCACGCCGCCGTCAAAGTTGCGGGAGATCCCTCAATTGCCGTCGAGATGGCTAAGAGAGGGTTAACCACACCGCCCGCCCGTCGTGACGCGCGCACCCGAAATGAGAAGCTTGCGTCACGCGCACGATTAAGCCAGGATGCCAAGGTCACGATCGAGCACTGGCTCTCGTGCGCTTGGCGGCTCTGGTTCAAGCCAGACCGTATTGTCCTACCCAAAAGCCAAGGAGGGCGGGTGGACAGCTTTGTGCTGCTGGGGAGCAATCCTCGCAGCGGATCGCTGTCGACACGGCTCTTGCTGTGCCGATGTTTTTGTTCGGTTCCGGTTCTCGGAACCGGCGGTGGCGCGGGTTTTTTGGGGGGTAGTAGCATGCCAGAGAGCAAAGGCCAGGAACCGGGCGGCGCGGCGCCGGCGGCCACGCACCACCGTCTCGAGATCGCGCCCCGCGTCGCGCCTGATGGCCCCGTGGCGAGCCTGACCGGCGTTTTCGATGGGCTTGAAGCTGACCAAGCGCTTGCCCAAGGCCGCCTCTGTCTGCGCCAGTTCGACCTGCAATTCCTGCATCTGGGCGCCCTGCTGTCGACCATCCGCCGCAAAGGATGGCATCGGCCGAACACTTTCCGGGACTATTCCGCGCAAGCGCTGGGCCTCAAGAAAAGCCGCGCCGCCGCGCTGCTGCGGGTCTTTGAGACCTCGGCCCGTCTCGGCCTCAACGCCGCCGAGGTCGCCGCCATCGGCTGGACCAAGATGCAGCTTGTCGCCCCGCATCTCACGCAAGACACGGTCGCTCGGCTGCTGCCCTTGGCGCAGCAACACAGCCGGGCCGAGCTGATCAACCAGCTGGGTCCGCGTCGCGGCCGGCCCCGGCCCGCGGCCGAGGAAAGCGGGTTGCTTGAGTTCGACGACGCCGCCCATGCCCGCATCTGGCAAGCTATAGAACGCGCGCGCGCCCTCGACAACGAGGCCACCGACGCCGCTGCTCTCGTCTTTGTATGCGACAGCTTTTTGCGGTTCGCGCCGCTCGCCGCTGGGCTTCGGCGGCAGACGCCCGAAGAAGCGCGCCGCCTGCTGGATGCGCTCGCCGACGCTTACGGTCGACCTCGTTGCATCAATTATTTGAGCCGGGGGTCGCCAGCCGCCCCGACGAATGCCCACCCGGGTGGACAAACCGGCGCGCCAACTGCGGCGGGCGCCGCCCGATAAGCTACGGCCTTCAATCCGCATCACATCAGGACCACACGCCATGTCAGACAAATCTTCAACCGGCTATGCCCGCCCGCCCCAAGAGCATCAGTTTCGCAAGGGCCGCAGCGGCAATCCGGCCGGGCGGCCGCCCGGCGCTCGCAACTTCAAGGCCGTCTTCGAACAGGCGCTGCTGTCGATGGCGCGTTCCCCGCTCGACAACAAGCAGAAGACCCTCATCGAGTGCGCGGTCGATTCGCTTGCGTTTCAGATTTGCTACAATCCCAATCCATCGAGCGTCGCGGCGGCTGGCAAGCTCCTGCACTTGGCGATGTCCCTATGTCCCGACGACCCCGCTGAGGACGACGGAACAGGGAAAAATACAGGGAATTGCGCGCCGTCGCCGCCCGAAACGGGACATGCCGATGAGTGACCACCAGACACATGGCTCGCCGGACCCCGGCCCATGAGGCCGGGGTCCGCGCCAGGATTTTCGTCTTGGGCCGCCCCAGCCCTTCCGGCCGGTCGCCCATGGCCGCCGCCAATGCAGCCAATTCAAGGCCCGCCTCCTATAACCGACGGCATAGGGTCGCCGAAAACCCGAGGATTTGTGACAAAGTCGTGCAGAATGAGCGTGCGATTTTTGCATTTCGGCGCGCGCGTGCATCCGGGTGAAACAGTTGACGCCTTTTCGTCTTGGGACAGGCTCCGAGGCGGCGCCATGATCGTTCGGCAGAGCGTTCTGGGTCGCGACACCGAGCGGTTGATCGCCGCGGCGCGCGTGCTTCTGGCGACCGCGGCGCTGGTCGCGCCCCATTTCGACGCCCGCGGGGCGGTCACCCCCGCGCAATACGGCCTCACCCTTCTCTATGGCGTGATCGGCGCCGGCGTCCTCCTCACGCAGTCGGGGGTCGGGCGACCGATCCTCGCCAAAACAATGCATGCGCTCGATCTCGCCTATGCGACGGTCATGATCTCGTCGCCGAGCGGCGCTGGCTTTTTTCTGATCCTGGCGACGTTCTGCCTGCTCTCCAGCGTCGTTCAATGGCGGTGGCCTGTCGCATTGATGACGGGCGCCTATCTTTGCGCAACTTATCTGTTCTCGGTCAGCCTGCACCTGGTCAGCGCCGAACGCATGACGATCCGCACCGCGTATCTGATCTTGGCGCCGCTCGGCACGGCGCTGGCGGCGCGCAGCGCCGCCGCCTCGCGCCTGCGGCTGCTCAAACTGGCGCGCTGGTCGAGCAGCCGATACAGCGCCAAAAGCGACGCCGTCCTGCGGGTCTTCGAGCATGCGGCGGATGTGCTTGAGGCGGAAGAGATCGTCGTCTTCTACCACGAGGTCGATCAACCGACCGCCATCAAGGCCGTCTATTCTCGGCGCGCGAACCGCCTCGAGCAGACGCCGTGCGACATCTGGCCCGACGAGACCACAACGGAACAATTGCGCAGGCATCCGTTCGTCGTCGTCGAACCCGAACAGGCGCTGTGCCTGACCTATGGCGGCATGAAACGCGCGCCGGGCGCAACGACGGCGCTCGCGCTGTCCGGCAAGTCTGGGATCATCGCCAGCGCGCCGTTTTCCGGCGACTTTTTCAGCGGCCGACTGTTTGCGTGCGGGCTCACGAGCTGGCGCTGGGATCAGATCGTGCTCGTCGAAATCGTCGCCTCGCATGTGCGTTCGCGTCTTGAAGGCCGCGCCATGCGGGATCGCGCGGTGCGCATGACCGCCGAACTCGAGCGCATGCGCCTGTCGCGCGCGCTCCACGACGGAATCCTGCAAAGTCTCACGGCCGCGAGGTTGCAATTGAACGCGCTGACCAAGGACGACCCGGATTTTGCGCCGCGTCTCAGGCTGATCGCCGACGTGTTGCAGGACGAGCAGCAGAAGCTTCGCGACTTTGTCGAGGACAGCCGGGCGCTGCTCGCCGGCGTCGTGCCCATCACGCGGCTCGCGGAGCGCATCCGCATCGTCGCCGAGCACTGGCGGATGCGCGCCATCATCGAGATGCCCCAGCCCTATGCGGAGATCGGCGACAGTCTTTATCGCGAAATCTATTTCATCATTGGCGAAGCCCTCGCCAACTCCGCCCGTCACGGACGTGCGACGGCCATCCGCGCCAGCCTGAGCTGCGAGGGTGATCGCTTCGTCCTCGTGCTTGCCGAAGACGACGGCGCCGCCCGCCCTGACGATGGCCGCCGCGTGTTGCCGCGCAGCCTCGACGAACGTATCCGCGATCTTGGCGGGGCGCTGGCGATCTCGCAGGGGCCGTCGGGCGTGTGCTTGAGAGTGGAGCTCCCGGTCGATGGCTGAGGGCCCGAACCGTATTGTCGTCGCCGACGACCATCCGATGATCCTCGCCGGCTTCGCCGCTTTGCTGGAGGACCGGGATGAATTCACCGTCGTCGCTCGCTGTGCGAATGGCGACGAGGCGCTGCGCGCCATTGTCGAACAGCGGCCCGACATCGCAGTGCTGGATTTGAACATGCCACGACAAAGCGGCCTCGCCATTGCGCAAGCGGTCAGGGGCGGCGCCACGCGCATCGTCCTGATCAGCGCGATGATCACGCCAAGCCAGGTTGCTGCGGCGCAGGACTTCGGCGTCTCCGGCATTCTGCGCAAGGACGCCGCGCCCAACGAACTCATCGCCTGTCTGCTGACGGTCGCGGCCGGCGGCGCATGGGCGATGGCGACGCAGGATGCGGCGGGGCCGCCGCCATCCGCACTCGTCGGCCTGCTGACTGCACGCGAAATAGAGGTCGCCAGGCTGGCAGCCCTCGGCCTGTCCAACAAAGGCATTGCGCGCCGGCTCGACCTGTCCGACGGAACCATCAAGATTCACATGTACAATGTGTTCAGGAAGACCGGCCTTCGCAACCGCACGGAACTCGCCAATCTGATCAACCAGACGTCGCTCGGGCGCTGACCCGTCGGGAGACAAAATGACTCCTGAAACCGCTAAGTCTGCGCTGGTGTTTCAGCAGCCACGCGGCGCCGATGCGCGTGCGCAGGCGACTTGAAAGTCCATCGAAATCGGATGAACCTTTCCGTGCGCGAACATTGCTTCGCGCCGAAGACTGGAGGGCGAAATGAAAGCATCCGACATGGCTTTTCGAATAGCCGTATGCCTTGGCCTGATTGGCATGACAGGCGGCGTGCTGATGGCGGCGTCGCATAATCATGATCTGCATCCTGCCCACGCGCATCTCAATCTGCTCGGCTGGGTATCGCTGTTTCTGCTCGGCGGGTTTTACCGGATGAACCCGTCGCTTGACACGCGGCGCGGCGCCAAATGTCAGGTGCTCGCGTGGAGCTTTGGCACGATCGTTCTCGCAACGGGCGTCGCGGCGATCTACGCCGGTTATCCGCAAGCTGAACCCATCGCGGCGATAGGGTCGATCATCATCGTGGCCTCTATGGTCTGGTTCGCGTATTTTGTTTTCCGCCCGGAGCCGAAGCCGGTTTCGCCCGGCGTTATGGCCGCTGCAGAGTAATACTGGACAACGAGCCCCCGGTCTTGCGGGGGCTCGGCGTTTACCAGCGTCCGCGAACAAACTCCATTCTCACTCCGGCGTTGAGACACTGAAGAGCTGCGGAGGCCGTCATGCCGGACAAAGCCTTGTTGAAACGGAATGCCGAGTTGCAATCGGCGCTCACCAAGTTGCGCGCCGAGGTCGCCCTCGCGCAGGAAACCTTGCAGGCGGCGCGTCTTTGCTCGATTTCGACAGCTGATCTCATCGCCAAAATGCGTGAAGCGCTGGAGGACATCAGGCGGCGCACGGCGCCCGAAAGCGTCTTGTCTCAATCCCTCGTACATCACGCCGCCTACGACGACGTCGCTGAACTCCACCTCGTGGCCGACGCAGCGCTGCGTGACGCGCAAAAACTGCGCGAGGAACTGGCGTAAAGCTGACGCATGGCCAGGACCGTGGCCATAGGCAGCGCTTGCGTGTCCCGACGCGCCGTTCATACTTTCTGTCAAGATAACGACGACGAGGGAGGAAGGCCATGGATCGGCGACAAATGCTGCTCGGCCTGTCGGCTGGCATACTGGCGGGCTTGAGTGCGGAAGCTTGTGCGCAGAGCGGATGGCCCACACGAACCATCAAGATCATCGTCCCGTTTCCGCCCGGCGGCCAGGGCGACCTCGCTGCGCGCCCTATCGCCGACGCGCTGCAGAAACGACTGGGTCAAGCGGTCATAGTTGAAAACCGCGCAGGCGGTGGCGGCAAGACCGGCAATGCCGCCGCGGCGCGCGCCGAGCCGGACGGCTACACATTGTTGATGACTCTCTCGTCGCTCGCGGTCCTGCCCGAAGCCGATCGCCTGTTTGAGCGTCCGAGTCTTTACGAGGTCGATGACCTGGCCCCGATCGCGCGCATTCTCGCCGACCCGACGCTTCTCGCCGTTCCCGCCGATGCGCCATGGAAGACGCTCGCCGACTTCGTTGCGGACGCAAAGGCGCGGCCAGGCGCAATTCCCTACGGCTCGTCGGGGCCCTACGGCACCTTGCATGTCGCGATGGAAATGTTCGCCGCCGAAGCCGGCATCAAGTTGTTGCATGTTCCCTTCACGGGGGCTGGGCCGGCGTTGAATGCGCTTCTGCAGGGCAGCATCCAGGCGCTGGCGTCGGCGCCGGGCGTTCTCAGGGCGCAAGCCGACGCGGGCGCCATTCGTGTGCTCGCCAATTGGGGCGACGCGCGCGTGCCGTCCTTCCCGGACGTGAAAACTTTCAAGGAACTCGGCTATCCGAATGTGGAGTTTTATATCTGGGCCGGCCTGTTCGCCCCCGCGAGGACGCCGCCCGCGATCCTCAACCGGTTGCGCACCGAAGTGAAGGATATCATGGCCGACCCCGCGACAGCGCGCATTTTTGAAAACGCCGGCAGTCCTCCCGCCTGGCTCGATGCGCCGGATTTCACAACATTCGTGGAAGCAGACAGCACTCGGCTGATCCGCGCCGTAAAGAAGGTCGGAAAGGTCGGCTGACGCGGCGCCAGTAGCGTGTCATAAACCGTTGAAGCAGACAGGGAAGGAAACGCCATGCGACTGGCGATGTTCGATGACGGCAAGGGCATGCGGCTTGGCGCAGTGATGGGCGACATGATTGCCGATCTCGCGAGCGCGACGGCTTTCAAGAACGTGCTCGCCTGTTGCGACGCCGGCCTCGCCGCGCTGCCGGAACTTGCTGGCGCCGCCGCTTCGGCGCCCAAGGTGCGGCTTACATCGGTGCGTCTGCATGCCCCGATCCCGCGCCCGCGCCGCAATATCTTTTGCGTCGGCAAGAATTATCACGAGCATGCGAAGGAGTTCCACGCGAGCGGCTTCGACGCGACCGCGACGAGCGCCATTCCGGATCTGCCGATCGTCTTCACCAAGGCCTCGAACACGGTGAGCGGACAAGGTGATGTCATTCCCGCCTCGCTCGACGAGTCGAAATCAGTTGATTACGAGGGCGAACTTGCGCTCGTCATCGGGGTGCGCAAACGCGGCATCGCCAAAGATGACGCCCTCGCGGCGTTGTTTGGCTACACGATCGTCAACGACGTCACCAGCCGCCACTTGCAGGGCGCGCACAAGCAATGGTTTCTGGGCAAGAGCATCGACGGATTTTGTCCCATGGGTCCGTGCGTCGTCACGGCCGATGAGATTCCCGATCCAACACTCTTGCATCTGATCACCAAGGTGAATGGCGAGACGCGTCAGGACGCGCTTGTCAGCGATCTCATCTTCGACATACCGACACTTGTCGAGACCATTTCGAAGCGCATCACGCTTGAGCCGGGAGACATCATCGCCACCGGCACACCGGCCGGCGTTGGCATCGGTTTCATGCCGCCTAAATTCATCAAGGCCGGCGATGTCGTCGAGATCACGATCGAGCCGATCGGCACGCTGCGAAATCCGGTCGCCTGATCGGCTCACCCGGCGCGCGCAAGCGCCTGTTCGAGAGCCGCGAAGCATGTCGCGTCGATGGCGGCGCCGACGTCGTTCCGGATGATTGCGAGCGCATCCGAGACCCGCATGGCCGCGCGATAAGGCCTGTCGGCGGTAAGCGCGTCGAAGACATCAGCCGTCGAGATGATTCGCGTCATCGGGCAAATCGAAATGTCAGTGAGCTGGCGTGGATAGCCTTTGCCATCGAGCCGCTCATGATGCGCGCCTCCGACGCGCGCCATATCCGCAAAGGCTGGAACGCGGGCGAGAATGATTTCGCTCTGCGCAGCGTGTCCACGCATTTCGAGCCATTCTGTTTCGTCAAGCTTGCCTGGCTTGTCGAGAATCGTGTTGCTGACAGCCAGCTTTCCGATGTCGTGCAGAAGAGCGGCGCGCTTGATCAGCCTGCGCTCGTGAGCGGCATGTCCCATCTGCTCGGCGATCATGTCGGAGAAGACGGCGACACGCTCGCTGTGCCCATAAGTATAGGGGCTTTTGGAATCGACGATCTGCGCAAACCCCGCGGCGATCTGGTCCAGATATTCGTCATCGCATTCTGTCGCGGCCTCGGCCGGTTCAAGCGCCAGTACGGTCTGATGCAGCGAAGGGCTTTCCAGCATGTCCCAGAACGAGGCGTCCGCCGCGACTCTCTCGAAAGCTGCGGCGATGCGCGGATCGAACCAGCTCCCTGCCCGGCGGCGCACTTCCTTCAAGGCCGCGCGCCGGCCCTCGCTGACTAAGAAGACGTCGACGACCTGAGCCAGCAGGGCGATCCGCGATTCCAGCGGAATGGCTTCGCCCCGAAGGCCGGACGGGCGACCGCCGCCATCCCAATGCTCATCCAGCGACGCAATCGCATCTGCGACGCCATCGGAGAAACGCATCATGCGCGCGATCTGCGCGCCGCGCTGGCAGCGTGCTTCGATCAGTTCATTCGCGATTTCGCCGCCGTTCTGCATCACGTTGACGATGGCCCTGAAGCGCGCGGCGAGATCCGCCTTCATGCCGGTATGCGACAGAACAAATCTCAGCACCTGAGGCAGGCTGTCGCCGACCGTCTTGAAGTCTTTCTTGAAAGTACGATCATCGACGAGATAGAGCTGACAAATGCGCGCGGCATTGCTGCTGCAACCGAGGTCTTTCAGCAAAATCGTGTAATAGGTGTCGTGCAGCTGGCGTGGCGTCGCGCCCAGCGCCCGCGCCACCTGGACGCCGATCCAGCAGGATCGCAGGCAGTGTCCGGCCGGCTGTCCCTCCGTGAGGTCCAGCGCATAGGAAAGCGCGCCCAGAACTTCCGAGAGACGCATGGAGGATGTGGTGACGTTGGGCATGCGGCGGATCATCAAGGCGCAAGCTTAATGCCGCCTTATCGTCAAGCTTTGCATGATTGCTCGATTGTTGGCGCAAGTGTCAAACTAGTGTCGCGCATGTCAGCTGGCGGAGTTTCAGGTGTGTGAATGGCGGTGATTTCAGCGGGCGTTCTGCTCTACAGGAAAGCGGCGAGCGGGATCGAAGTCCTGCTTGTTCATCCCGGCGGCCCATACTGGAGAAAGCGC
This sequence comes from Hyphomicrobiales bacterium, assembly GCA_025356415.1. GTDB lineage: Bacteria > Pseudomonadota > Alphaproteobacteria > Rhizobiales > Beijerinckiaceae > Terripilifer. The sequence goes on along the minus strand of JANXTB010000065.1, from coordinate 1,702 downwards.
GATCTCGGCGCGTGGTCGATTCCCAAGGGCGAAGTCGGCGAGGGGGAAGATCTTGAGGCCGCGGCACGACGCGAATTCTTCGAAGAGCTCGGCGTCGCGCCGCCCCTCGCCCTTGCGCCACTCGGACGTGTGCAACAACGCGGTGGAAAGATCGTCGAGGCGTTCACGGCGGAGGGCGACCTCGACGCCGCCAATATCAAAAGCATTTTGTTTGAAATGGAATGGCCGCCGCGCAGCGGAAAGCGCGCGCGTTTTCCGGAGGTCGATCGAGCGGAATGGTTTACGCTTGATGAAGCCGGCGCGCGCATCCTTGAAAGCCAGGCGCCGCTGCTCGGACTTCTCACGCAGCAACTTACGCCGCGCGGCGCTACACAAGCTTGAACCTGACAACGTCATCCAAAGCGAGAGCGGTTCCGAACAAATTGCAATTGGATAAAATTGTAACGAATGCCTGAGGCGTCCTTTCAAGCCCTTCACGCATGTTCTCCCTTGCCTGTTTGGAAAAGGGATCATGCGCTCTATCGAAACACTTATCCGCGTCTCGGCGGAACGCATCATATCACGGCAGCCGCCCGGATGGCTGACGCCTGCGCGCAGCCGGGCAATCGTGACTTGCGTCTTGGCCGCAGGCTTTCTTCTGGTTTTGATCTGGGGGTTCACGCTTCTCTATCTGGCGTGCCGCATCATTGCTTTTGCCTTCAGCTGAACGACGCTTTTCACGCGTTGCTCCGCTTTAGGCGTGAGCCTCGGAAGCGCAAAACTGCTTGCTAGCTAAGCCTTTATGATGAAACATCGTGCACGATCGGGGCGCATGATGAGCTGTTTCAAAAGCAGGAAAATACGACAAGCTTTTTACTCGATTGTCATTGCCATCGCGGCAGTGAGTCTGGCGATTGTCCTGCGTACTGTCCTGGCGCCCTTGCTGGGAGACAGCGCCCCCTTCGTGACGTTTTTTCCGGCAGTGCTACTCGCGGCAATGCTTGGCGGTTGGCTCGCGGGGGTGAGCGCAACGGTGCTGACAATCATTGCCGGCGCCCTTTATTTTCGTCTGGTCGCCGTTCAAGAGCCCTCCCTCGTCGCGGCGCTTCTGTATTTGATGGGGTGTGGCGTTTCCATCGCGGCTGCGGAGAAGCTGCGGGGCGCATCCGAGCGCTACAGGAAAGCCGAACACAAGCTAGCCACCGCATTGAGCGTGTCGGGCCTCGGCACCTGGCGCTGGGATGTCGTGCGCAACACCGTCGAATGGGACGATCGCCTTTGCGTCATGTTCGGCGTCGCCCCGGGCGCCTCGCCGAAAACCGACGCTGAGTTTCTCAACCTCGTGATCGAGGAAGACCGTGCGCATGTCCTGAAGATGATCGAGGACTCGCTGCGCAAGCCGCACGCCTCCGAATACACCTACAGGATCAACCACCCGACAAAGGGCGTGCGCTGGATCGCGGATCGCAACAATGTGCTGTGCGGACAAGATGGCGCGCCGCTCGAGATCGTGGGCGCTTCGATGGATGTGACAGAACGCAAGCAGGCGGATGAACATCGTGATTTGCTGATCCGCGAGCTGCATCATCGCGTGCGCAACACCCTCGCCATGGTGCAGGGCATGGCGAACGCGACGGCCAATTCAGCGCAGGATCTCGCGCATTTCAAGGAAACCTTCGCACGGCGCATCGCCTCGCTCGCCATGACGCACGCGCTGCTCACC
>JANXTB010000048.1 GCA_025356415.1 Hyphomicrobiales bacterium | reverse complement strand
CATCTTGCGCGCCCTGCCCGGCCGCCAAGCCCAGACGGATGGGCTGACGTAATCAATGATCGGAATGGAGGGCGCGGCGGCGCGCACCTTGCGGGCGACACGATGCGTGAAGTCGGGAGAATCGATGATGACCAGCACGTCGGGCTTCGATGAAACCACGGCGGAGGCCGTCTCCGAAATCCTGCGCAGCAGCAGCGGCAACCGGCGGATTACGGGAAGAATTCCCATGACGGAAATATCGTGGATGTCGAAAAGGCTCGTCAGGCCTTCGGCCTTCATGGCCTTGCCGCCGACGCCCGTGAACTCGACGTCAGGAGCGCGCGCGCGCAGCGCCTGCATCAGTTTGAACCCGAGCTGATCGCCGGATTCCTCGCCCGCGACGATGAAGATTTTCAGCCGTCGCGTCGGTGCGCTCACGCGGCTGAATCTCTCACCTCGCGCGGCGTGCAGATCGCGCGGTCGCCGCCCTCGCGGATGAAGTCGAGAATTTCATGCACCTGCGGATGCGTCGCGAATTCCGCCGCCACATCCTCGACGCGCTCCTTGAGCGTGCCTTCCTGCGCGAACAGCAAACGATAGGCGCGGCGCAGATCGTGGATCGATTCACGGCTGAAGCCACGACGCTTCAAGCCAACGAGATTAAGGCCCGCGAGATTGGCGCGATTGCCGAGCGCCATGCCGTAGGGAATGACATCGTTCTCGACGCCAGCCATCCCGCCCACAAAGGCGTGGTCGCCGATGCGCACGAACTGATGCATGGCCGCGCCGCCGCCAACGATGACGAAGGAGCCGAGGCGGCAATGCCCGGCGATCATAACGTTGTTGGACAGGATCACGCTGTCGCCAACATGCACGTCGTGGGCGATGTGCGAATTGGCGAGGAAGGTGCAGCGGTCGCCGACGACGGTCTTCAGCCCGCCGCCTTCCGTGCCCGGATTCATCGTGACGCCTTCGCGGATCAGGCAATCGGCGCCGATGACGAGAACGCTTTCCTCGCCGTGGAACTTGAGATCCTGCGGCTCGTGGCCGATGGACGCGAAGGGGAATATGCGCGTGCGCGCGCCGATGCTGGTGCGCCCCGCGACCGCGACATGCGACAGCAATTCAACATTGTCGCCGAGCACGACATCCGCGCCGACGTGGCAGAACGGGCCGATGGCGACATCCTTGCCGAGCGTCGCGCCGGCTTCGATCACCGAGCTCGGATGAATGCCGACCGGCGTCTTGCGTTGCGGTGCGCTTCCCGAAATCTCGCCCACTCAGGCCCCCTTTGCGTCGTCGCCAACGAGCATGGCGCTGACCTCGGCCTCGCACACAACCTGCCCGTCGACTTTCGCGACGCCCTTGTACCACCACATATTGCGGCGCTGGTTCATCTTCTTCATATGAAATTCGACGCGATCGCCCGGCACGACAGGCTTGCGGAACTTGGCGTTATTGATCGTCATGAAGTAGACGACCTTCGGCTTGCCGGAGACGGCGGCGTTGACGCAGAGCGCGCCCGCTGTCTGGGCCATGCCCTCGATCAGAAGGACGCCCGGCATGACCGGCTGTTCGGGGAAATGCCCCTGGAACTGTGGCTCGTTGTAGGTGACGTTCTTGATGCCGATGCAGGACTCGTCGCCATCGCATTCAATGATGCGGTCGACGAGCAGGAAGGGATAGCGGTGCGGCAACGAAGCGAGCAGCTTGATGATGTCGACCGTTTCTAATGACTTAGCCGCTGCCTCGTTCATAGCACCTTCCCCGCGGGCCGCGCGTTGCGCGCGGGTCCCGTCCCTTGTCAGTTTTCAGTTTCCGACGCGCCGCCGGTTTTGCGAGCGGCAAGTTTGTTGAGCATCGCAATCGCGCGCATCTGCTCGCGCATCGGCCGCGCAGGCGAGCCGCCAAAGCGCTCCCCCGGCGGAACGTCGGTCATCACGCCGGCCTGCGCGGCGATCTGTGCGCCCATGCCGATTTTGACATGCCCGACGATGCCCGCCTGACCGCCAACGGCGACGAAATCGGCGATATCCGTAGAGCCCGAAATGCCGACCTGCGAGACGATCACGCAATGGCGACCGATGGTGACGTTATGGGCAATCTGGACGAGATTGTCGATCTTGGCCCCCTCGCCGATCACAGTATCCCGGTTCGCGCCGCGATCGATGGTCGTATTGGCGCCGATCTCGACATCATTCTGGATGATGACGCGGCCAATCTGCGGGACTTTGAGGTGCCCGCGCGGCGACATGGCGAAGCCGAAACCGTCCTGTCCGACGCGCACGCCCGGATGGATGATCACATTGTCGCCGATCAGCGCGAACAGGATTGTCGCATGCGGACCGATCGAGCAATGGCGCCCGATGCGAACATCGGGCCCGATCACGGCATTGGGGCCGATGATGGTGCCCTCGCCAATTTCGGCGCGCGGCCCGATGACCGCGCCGGGATCGACCGTGACGCCTGATTCCAGACGCGCTTCGGGATGGATGTAGGCGCCGGGCGAAATGCCCGCTCCGCCAAACACCGACTGCGGGCGCATCGATTCCGGGAACATGCGGGCGCTGACCTTGGCGCAGGCGGCGTAGGGCTCGCCCGTGACCAGCGCGATCGTCGTCTCGGGCACGCGGTCCGCGTAACGCTGCGAGACGAGGCAGGCGGTGGCCCGCGTCCGGCGCAGGTCATCGGCATATTTCGGATTGTCCAGGAAAACGAGCGTGCCGGGAACGCCTTGATCCAGCGGCGCCACAGACGAAATGGCCGCCGAGAGATCCGCGTCGCGCAACAATTTCGCGCCGGTCAGTTCGACGATCTCGCCGATGGTCAGCGAGCTCGCGCGCCGGAAGAAAACCGGATCGCTCATGCAAACCTCACACACAAACGCGACAATGGAAGGGATAAGGCCCCGCCCCTGAAAAAAGAGCCTGCGCCACTTGTGATGGCGCAGGCTGGATTCCGGTCCGGCGCGAGCCGGACGAGATTAGAACGAGGTGCCGCCCGAGAAACGGAACGCCTGCACCTGGTCGTACTTGTCCTTCGAAACCGCCCAGGCGTAATCGAAGCGGATCGGACCCAGCGGCGACGCCCAGAGAAGCGACGCGCCGATCGACGAGCGAAGCTTGTGGGAGTCGGCCACGGTAATGCATGAACCCTGCGTGATGCCCGGGTTGGCCGGCACACAAACGTTGCCAGGGATATTCAGGAACTCGTTGAAGTTCGTCTGGCCCTTGTAGGCGAAAACCGTTCCGGCGTCGGCGAAGACCGCACCCTTCAGGCCGAGTTCCTTGGGAAGACCAAAGATCGGGAACTGAGCTTCGAGCGTACCGCCGATGTAGTTCGTGCCGCCAAGAGCGCCGGCGCGGA
>JANXTB010000022.1 GCA_025356415.1 Hyphomicrobiales bacterium | reverse complement strand
TTCCTTGGGCAGGAACTGCACGTCGAGTCCCAGCCGTTGCGCGGCGATCTTTTGCAACAGCGCGACATTGTCGGGCGACGGATTGGCGCGATAGAGATCGGCGACCGAGGCGATGTCCTGCACGACGGCGGTCGACAGACGGAAGGTCACCAATTGCCAGTGACGTTCCATGAAGAAGTAAGCAATGGCCGATTGCAGCACGACCATGGGCACGATGACGATCAGCAGCGAGCGGGCGTAAAGTCCCTTCGGCATATATTCGGCGATGCGGCGCGCGAAGTTGCGCCATGCTGCGCGCGGGCGCTCGAAATAGATTGGAAAATAAGAAAGGCTCATCGCATGCGCCTCACCTGTCGAGCATCAGGCGATAGCCTGCGCCACGCGCCGTTTGCAGATGCTGCGGATTGGTGGGATCGACTTCGATCTTGCGGCGAAGGCGGTTGATCTGCACGTCGACCGTGCGCTCGTTATTGGCGCCGCCCTCGCCCGCCAGCGTCTCGCGCGAAACCGGCTCGCCGGCGGCATTGGCGAGAAGCCGCAGCATGAAGCGCTCGCGATCGGTCAGGCGAATATTTTCGTCGCCCTGGCGCAACTCGCCGCGTTCCAGATTGAAAGTGAACACGCTGAACTTCACGCTCGGCACGGTGGCGATCACCGGAACCTCGACGCGCGCCGCAGTGCGCCGCAAGATGGAGGCGATCCGCAGCGACAATTCCTTCGGCTCGAAAGGCTTTGCCAGATAATCGTCTGCGCCGACCTCGAGCCCGCGGACGCGGTCGTCCGTCTCGGTGCGCGCGGTGAGCATCAGGATCGGCACATCTGAATCTTCGCGAAAGCGTTCGGCAAATTCGAGTCCTGTCTCGCCCGGCATCATCACGTCGAGAATGATGAGATCGAAATGCATGGAGCGCAGCCGCGCGCGCGCTTCCGCCGCCGCGCCCGCTGTCGTCACGCGATAGCCTTGCCCCGTGAGATAGCGGGAGATGAGCGCTCGAATGCGACGATCGTCATCGACGACCAGCAGATGCGGCGCGTCATCGGCCAAGGCCACAGCCGGCGTCGTGGAAGGCGCTGCTTCGTTCATCGCTCGCTCTCAGCCTTGTCCGCGCCCCAAACCAGCGAGGCCACGCGTTCACGCTCGGAAGGCTCGATCATTGCAAACAGAAAGTCGACAGCTTTCGCACGCGCCCCCTCCGGCAATTCTCCGAGCGCGCGCTCGAAGCGGCAGCTTTGCAGTTCGGACAGGTCCATTGTGAGCCGTCGCCCTTTCGCTGTCGGATACAGCAAGCGCTGGCGGCGGTCGCTCACGCCGGGCCGCGCTTCCACATGGCCGGTGTCGAGCAGCTCCTTCAACACGCGGTTGAGGCTCTGCTTGGTGATGCCGAGAATTTCCAGAAGCTCGGCGATCATGAGGCCGGGATGACGATTGACGAAATGCAGCACGCGATGATGCGCGCGGCCAAAGCCGATCTCCTCGAGCAACCGGTCGGCGTCGCCGACGAAGTCCCGATAGGCGAAAAAGAACAGTTCGATCAGGTCGAACATCGGCGCGGGGGCTAGCGCGTCCCGCTTGTCCGGCATGCGTGCGGGCGACGTCGCCTTGACGGCATGATCCATGGGCATCCCTTTTACGTCAGCCATATTGACATATTTCAGGTTGGTTGTTAGTCGTCAAGGCCCGCTTTTCGGACCGGAAAGCGGTCATCTTGAATGACGACAAGAGAGCGATCGGGGAGACCCCGATCATGTCGCGCCTCCCTCGCGCGCAGCGGCTCTCGTTCCAGGAGCGAGCACATGTCAGTTTTGCCCTTCGACCAGCGTGACGGTTTCATCTGGATGAACGGCGCACTCGTGCCGTGGAAGGATGCAAAGCTTCACGTCCTCTCGCACGGGCTGCACTATGCCTCATGCGTGTTCGAAGGTGAGCGCGCCTACAACGGCTCGATCTTCAAGATCAGCGAGCACTCCGAGCGTTTCCGCAACTCAGCCGAAGTGCTCGACTTCGAAATCCCCTACACGGTCGCCGAACTCGACGAGGCCAAGCGCCTGACGGTTGCGAAGAACGGCCTCACCAATTGCTACGTGCGCCCGGTCGCCTGGCGCGGCAGCGAGATGATGGCCGTCGCCGCCCAGCACGCGACGATCAATGTCGCGATCGCCGTGTGGGACTGGCCGAGCATGTTTGACGTCAACGAAAAGATGAAAGGCATCAAGCTCGACATCGCCGAATATCGCCGCCCTGATCCGATGTGCGCGCCGTGTCATTCGAAGGCCGCGGGCCTCTACATGATCTGCACGATTAGCAAGCACCGCGCCGAGCGCAAGGGTTTTGCGGATGCGTTGATGCTCGACTGGCAGGGCCGTGTTGCGGAATGCACCGGCGCCAACGTGCTTTTCGTGAAGGACGGCGCCATCCACACGCCAATCGCCGATTGCTTCCTCGACGGCATCACGCGCCGCACGGTCATTGGCCTCGCCAAGCAGCGCGGCATTGAAGTGGTCGAGCGCCGCATCATGCCGGAAGAAATGGCGAGCTTCCAAGAATGCTTCATCTGCGGCACGGGCGCCGAAGTGACGCCGGTCTCGCAAGTCGGCCCGTATAATTTCACGCCCGGCGCGATCTCGCGTCAGCTGATGGAAGATTACACCGCGCTGGTGAACGCCAAGCAGCCGGCGGAGCCTGCGGAAACCGGTCTGGATCTCTGATTTAGAATCATGGTGCGCGCCCCTCTCCGTTTGACGGGGAGGGCGCGTTACTTCCAACGCTCGGCGGCTTCATCGTCGGAGCCCTTGGCCTCGACCCAGCCGCCAGATGTTCCGTCGCCCAGATGCTGGCGCTTCCAGAACGGCGCGGACGTTTTCAGAAAATCCATCAGGAATTCCGCCGCGCAAAAGGCTTCGCTGCGATGATGCGCACTGGCAGCCACCATCACGATGCGTTCGCCCGGCGCGATCTTGCCGTAGCGGTGTAGCATGACGATGCCCTGCACGGGCCAGCGTAAGCTCGCCTCTTCGGCGATGCGCTCCAGCTCTTTCTCAGCCATGCCCGGATAATGCTCGAGTTCGAGCGCGGCCAACATGCCGCCTTCGTCGCGGCAGAGTCCCGTGAAGGTCACGACGGCGCCGACATCAGTGCGTCCGTCGGTAAGCGCCTGCGCCTCCGCCTGCGGGTCGAAATCCTCGCGCTGGATGCGGACTTTCAGCATCAGCCACCTGTCATCGGCGGGAAGAACGCGATCTCGCGCGCGCCCGCAATCGGCGTGTCGTGCTTCACATGCGTCTGGTCGATGGCGACGCGGATCACCTTGGAATTGCCGAAGGCGTTCTCGTATTCCTCGCCCTGCTGGCCAAGCCACGTGAGCAGGTCGGCCACGGTGGCGACGGATGCCGGCGGCGCAATGTCTTCTTCAGTCTTGCCGACGCGCTCGCGCACCCAGGCGAAGTAAACGGCTTTCATGCGGGCAGCCTCACTCGACGTGTTTCAGACCTGACCTCATATAGTCCCATCCCGTATAAAGCGTCAGGAGGGCGGCCGTCCAAAGCAGCGTCAATCCGATCACGATCGTGCCGGGAAGCACTGTCTCGCCGGCCGGCCCGGCGATCAGGAAGCCGAGCGCGACCAGCTGCATGGTCGTCTTGTATTTCGCGACGCGCGTCACCGGCACCGAGACGCGCAGCTCGGCCAGATATTCGCGCAGGCCCGAGACCAGCATCTCGCGGCACAAGATCACGATGGCGGCCCAGATCGACCAGCTGGCGATCGTCTGCGTGGCGGTGAGCATCAACAGGCACGACGCCACCAGAAGCTTGTCGGCGATGGGGTCGAGCATGCGGCCGAGCGAGGATTGCTGCTCCCAGGCGCGGGCCAGATAGCCGTCGAAGAAATCGGTGATCGCGGCAGCGGCGAAGATGCCGAGCGCTGTCCAGCGCACCCAATGCAGCTCCGGCCAGAACAAAAGGGACGCGACAACGGGCACGGCGACGAGCCGTCCGTAGGTGAGAATATTCGGCAGGCTCCAGGTCCCGCCACGCCTGAGCATGGTCATCGTCATCGCGTGGCAGGGAAACAGCCCCGGCGCCCCTTCGTCAATAGCAGGAGGGTGAGTTTCTGCCGCCGTACCGTCATTGCGAGCGACGCTCACCCTTTGTCATGGAAAAAATCATACACCAGCCGGGCCGTGGCGGCGTTGATGCCCGGCGTTTTTTCGAGATCAGCCAGCCCGGCGCGGGAAATCGCCTTGGCGGTGCCGAAGGCGTGCAGCAGGGCCCGCTTTCGGGCCGGGCCGACGCCGGCGATCTCGTCCAGCGGGCTCTTGGTGAATTCTTTCTTGCGCCGCGCGCGGTGTGTGCCGATGGCGAAGCGATGCGCCTCGTCGCGCAGGCGCTGCACGAAATAGAGCGCCGGGTCGCGCGGCGGCAACCGGAACGGCTCCTTGCCCGGCAGGAAAAACGATTCGCGCCCGGCATTGCGGTCCGGCCCCTTGGCGATGGAGGCGACCTCGACGCCCTCGACGCCAAGCTCGGTGAGGATCGTGCGCGCTGCGTCGAATTGCCCGCGGCCGCCGTCGATGAGGATCAGATCGGGCCGCGACGGAAAGGCTTCCGACGCCGCGCCCTCGTCCTCTGGCGCGGGGGCGTCGGGCACGGCTGCGCCCTCATCCTTCACCAGGCGCGCGAAACGGCGGCGCAGGACTTCGCGCATCATGCCGTAATCGTCGCCGGGCGTGAGCTCTTCGGACTTGATGTTGAACGTCCGATAATGGGCCTTCATGAAGCCCTGCGGACCGGCGACCACCATGCCGCCCACTGCATTCGTGCCCATGATGTGCGAATTATCGTAGACCTCGACGCGGCGCAGTTTTTTCTCGATGCCGAACGCGGTGGCGAGCGCTTCCAGCATTTTCTGCTGCGCGGATGTTTCGGCGAGCTTGCGCCCCATCGTGTCGCGCGCGTTGGTGGCCGCATGTTCGACCAGCTCGCGGCGCTCGCCACGCTGCGGTACGACGACTTCCACCTTGCCGCCCATGCGCGCGGTCAGGGCCTCTTCAAGCAACGCGCGCGATTCCACGTCATGCGAGAGAAGCACCAGCCTAGCGGCGGGTTTCTCCGCATAGAGTTGCGCGAGGAAAGCGTCGAGCACTTCCGCCTCGCCAAGCGAACGGTCGGCGCGCGGGAAGTAGGCGCGGTTGCCCCAGTTCTGGAAGGTGCGGAAGA
>JANXTB010000018.1 GCA_025356415.1 Hyphomicrobiales bacterium | reverse complement strand
CTCGCGCACGAGGCGGCGCGCCCATTCCGTGCGGCGGTTGCGGCGCGGCCGGTGGGCCAGCACCATCCGGTCGTGCGATGTCTTGTCGGACGGCGTGGCCATTAAAATCTCCGCAATGCTGTTCTGTCCCAGAAACCGATTAGCACTTTTCGCGTGGGTCCAGAACCCGCCCGCCGCGTTGACCGGTCTCGGGCGCCGGTCTATGCGTCGAAGGGTCAGCGCGCGGCGGCGGGCTGCGAAGGACGCGAGATCATCTTGAACCAGCACATGAACGACGAGGCAAAGGGCGAGGTCATCCATCTGGGATCCAATGGCGCCTCGGCGCGCTGGGGGCTTTACCTCGTCATTTTCATGCGGATCACGGCTGCGCTCTGGCTCGTGCAGGGGCTCATGCAGTGGCGGCTGATTCTGGCGCCCGAGGTCGATGCGCTGGACGCGCTGCCTTCGCTCGAGGCCGCCGCGATCGTGTTTTTCGCCATCACCAACCTGCTGGCGGCGGTCGGGCTCTGGCTGGCCGTGCCGTGGGGCGGGGTGCTCTGGCTGTTCGCCGTCTCCGCCCAGATGTTCATGATCGGCTTTCTGCCGGGATTGATCGAGGGCGGGCGGCTGATGCTCGCCCTCGATGTCTCGCTGGTGGTCGCGTATTTCGTGCTCAGCTGGTACGCCGCGCAGGAACGCGACGCCTTTTAGGCCTTCAGGCCGAACAGCTCCTGAGCGTTCTTGTAGGCGATCTTCTCACGCATCTCCTGCGGCATGTCGATCGCTTCCAGAACTTCGATCGTCTCGCGGATGTAGCCCGGTCCCTTCTCGGGATCGAACGGGCAATCGGAGGCGAAGAGCACCTTGTCCTGACCGTAGAAGGCGAGGCCGCATTCAGTCGCCGGACGCGAACCGAAGGTGGCCGTGTCGGCATAGAAGTCTTTGAAGTAATCGAACGGGCGCTTCTTGAGGCCCTTCAGGACGACGGAATAATCCTCGTCCGATGTGCGCTTGCCGAGCTGGTCCCAGCCCGGGCCGACGCGGCCTTCGAAATACGGCACCATCGCGCCAAGGTGATGGGCGACGATCTTGAGCTCGGGCAGCTTGTCCATCATCCCTGAGAACACGATGCGGGCCATGGCGGCGGAGGTCTCGTAGGGCCAGCCGAAGGTCCACCAGATTTCGTACTTCGATTTGTCTTCGTTCTTGTAGTCGGTCATGTCCTGCCCGCGGCAGGGATGGATCAGGATCGGCTTGTTGTGCTTGGCGCAGGTCTCGAACACGCCGTAAAACTCCGGCTCGTCGAGCGGGCGTCCGGCGATGTTGGAGTAGATCTGCACGCCATTGGCGCCATTCGCAAAGGCGCGCTCCAGCTCCTTCGTCGCATCCTTGTGCGTCATGCAGACGGAGGCCGTGTAGCCGGGAAAGCGGTCCGGATATTTCTGGCAGAGCTCGGCCAGGCCGTCATTGGCGAGCTTCGACATCTCGTGGCCGAGCGCGGGGTCGTAGTCGTCCAGCGGCGGCTGCGAGATCGACAGGACCTGCGAGTAATTTTTGTTCTTGAACATATCCATGACGCGGAAGCGTTCATCGAGATCGTAAATGCAGGGGATGGCGCGCACGCGCTTGCCGATCGCCTGTTCGGTGCCGGGGATCGACAGCATCTTGTCGAAGAAGGCGCGTGGGAAAAAATGATTGAAAGCGTCGATATACTGCACTGAGCGTTCTCCCGATTTCGCGCATGCGGGCGACCCATCCGGCGGCCCGCTGCGCTGTGGGCAGGAGACTAGGCGCGCGCGGGCGGGCGCGCAACCGCGCCGGGCATCCCTCAAATCCCCAGGAGCAGGTACAAAGGGGCCTAGCCAGCGCGCCGTGGCCCGTGCACTCTGCCGCCCTGACCTCGGGAGAACCGGGGCGAAATCACGTCAGGGAGGTTGGATATGTCAGCAGGCAGGACCAAGCTGAATCCGGGCCGTCGTCGCGCACTCGTGATGGCGCTGGCCGCCGGCGCGGCGCTGATGGCGCCCCATCAGGCGTTGGCGGATGATTTCTATGCGGGCAAGACGATCCGCATCATCACCAGCGCGGATGCCGCCAGCACCTACACCACCTATCCTCAGCTCGTGGCCCAGCATCTGGGCCGCTTCATCCCCGGCAATCCCAACATCATCGTGCAGACCATGCCCGGTGCGGGCGGCATCGTCGCCGCCAATTACATGGCTACCATCGCGCCGCGCGACGGCACCGTGATCGCAAGCGTGCATGACACGCTGACGATGACGCAGGTGCTGACGCCGGGCGATGTGAAATTCGACATGTCGAAATTCAACTGGATTGGCGTCGTCACCAAGATGACGAGCACGCTTTCGGTGTCGGACCGCTCGCCGGCGACGACCGTCGAAGGCGCGCAGAAGACCGAAGTCATCCTCGGCTCATCGGGGCCCGGCTCGATCACCCACATCCTGCCGCAGCTGCTCAACCATATGTACGGCACCAAGTATAAGATCGTCGGCGGCTATGCCGGCCTCGGCCAGATGAACATGGCGATCGAGCGCAATGAAATTCATGGCCGCGCCGGATCGCTGACGAGCTGGCAACAGGTCAGCGGCCCGCTTGCGGGTCACATGGTGCATGTCGTGCAGGTGAACATGGCGCGTGATCCTGCTCTGCCGAACACGCCGCTGCTCACCGATTTCGCGCGCAACGACCGCGAGAAGGCGATGCTGGAATTCATGTCGTCGTCGGGCATCGTCGGACGCTCGCTGTTTGCCCCGCCGGATGTGCCGAAGGACCGCGTCGAGATCCTGCGCAAGGCGTTCGACGCCATGATCGTCGATCCCGTGTTCCTGGAAGACGCCAAGAAGCGCCAGCACGACATCGATCCGGTGAAGGGCGAGGTGGTTGAAGCGGCGGTGAAGAAGACCATCCAGCTGCCGAAGGAAGACGCCGCGGAACTGCGCTCGGCGCTGGGAATGTAATGAGGTCGTCATTGCGAAGCGTCGCTGCGCTCCTCGCAATGACGAAATGAAATTGGAGAAGACCATGAATGGGCCGGTCATCACGGGCGTGCGCTCGGTGGAACTCGACGTGCGCGACATGTCGCGCGCGCTGGAGTTCTACACGCAGGTCTGGAAGCTCACGCCGACCGGCGCGCATACCTTGCGTGGGAGCGGCCCTGCCGCGCATCTTTTGAAACTGCGTCAGGCGGCTAACGGCGCCCGCGTTCGGCGTGTCGTGTTCGATGCGCGCGACCGCGATCAGGTAGATCGCCTGCACCGCAATGTTGCGGCGATTGCGGCACGCTGCGGAAAGCCCGCACCGCTGGATGAAAGCACGGGCGGATACGGTTTCGATTTCACCGATCATGAAGGCCGCAACCTGAGTGTCGTATGCGACGTCCGCGATCACGCCAGCAACCTCGATGACTCCGACGCGCCGCAGAAAATCGCGCATGTGAATTTCAACACGGCCGATATCGACGCGACGCTGGCGATCTTCTGCAAGGGGCTCGGCCTCAGCGTCATCGACGAGTCAGGCCCGCTGGTCTTCCTGCATGGCGACAACACCGATCATAATTGCGTCGTCATCGCCAAGAACGGCAAGACGACGCTGAACCACATCGCATTCCTGATGCAGGACGTGAACGCCGTCATGCGCGGCGCCGGGCGCATGAAAGAGGCTGGCTATCCGATTGAATGGGGCCCGGGCCGCCATGGTCCCGGCAACAATGTCTTCTGCTATTTCGCGGGCTGGGAAGAGGCGCCGCTGGAATATACCTGCGACATCGAACAGGTGGACGGGACCTACGTCCCGCACGGCCCGGACTTCTGGCGCTTTCCGCCCGGCCGCGCCGATCGGTGGGGCCTGACCGATCCGCACAGCCCGCGCTGGAAGCGGATCCAGGACCTCTATTCCTTCACCAGCGATGGCGCCTGACATGAGCATCGATCTTACAGTCGCCACCACGCTCACAGACCGCACGGCGCCGATCCTCGACGGGCGCATCGCTATCGAAGGATGCCGCGTCAAGCCAATGGGCATTGCCGATGCGCAGGAGATCTTCCGGCGCGCCTTGAAGGAAGCTGCTTTCGACATTGCCGAAATGTCGATGTCCACGCATATCGTGATGAGTGCACGCGGCGATTATGATTACGTGGCGCTACCGGTGTTTCTCTCGCGCGCGTTTCGACACTCATCGATCTACATTCGCTCGGATCGCGGCATTACCAGCCCCGAGCAATTGGCCGGCCGCAGGATCGGCCTCGAGCAATACCAGCAAACAATCGCGCTCTGGGTGCGCGGCATTTTGAGCGATGTGCACGGCGTGAAAGCGTCGAGCGTCGACTGGGTGAACGGCGGACTCGAAAAGGCCGGCGGCGGCGAGCGCGTCGCGCTGTCTTTGCCGCCAGACATTCGGCTGCAGCCCGCGCCCGAAGGCGAAAGCCTGAACAGCATGCTGGCGCGCGGCGATCTCGATGCGATCATCGCCACGCGGCCGCCGTCGTGTTTCACGAACGGCGATGCGCCTGTTACGCGGCTGTTTCCGGATTACCGCGCGGCGGAAGTCGATTACTTTCGCAAGACCGGCAATTTTCCGATCATGCATTGCCTGCTGCTGCGCCGCAGTCTTTCTGAACAACATCCATGGCTGGCGCAGGCTGTCTTCGACGCGTTCGCAAAATCAAAGGCGCAGGCGCTCAGCGATCTCACGCACAAGAACTTCCTGCGTGTGAGCTTGCCGTGGGCGGCGGAAGAAGTGGCCGACATGCAGCGCCTGATGGGCGAACGCATGTGGGCCTATGGTCTGGAGCAAAACCGGCACGAGCTAGAAGACATGCTGCGCTATTCGCTGGCTGACGGCCTGATTGCAAAGCCGATGCAGCCTGAAGAGCTCTTTGCCAAGAGTTTCGGATAAGACAATTTTAAGCTAAACAAAGTCCTGAATTCACTATTGATTCACCTCAAGAAGTAAACGCCGGATTCAGCTTGTTATTTAAACTCGTATTCATGCGAACAACATACTCTCATCTACATCAGAGACCGGGACTATTCTCGGATAAACAGACGCAATGACGACGGGGTTACACCATGAACACGGTCCTCAAGACGGAAGCCTCCCAGCAGCGCGCCGAGCGCGTCGGCGAAGTGCGCCCGGCCTATCTGGAAGCGCTCACCCTCGTGGAGCGCCTTCATCGCCGCCTGCTCGATGTCATCAAGGATGAATTCGACCGCCGCGGTCGCAGCGACATCAACGCCGTCCAGGCGCTTCTGCTCTACAACATCGGCGACAAGGAACTGACGGCGGGCGAACTGCGCACGCGCGGTTACTATCTCGGCTCCAACGTCTCCTACAACGTCAAGAAGCTGGTCGAGATGGATTATCTCCACCACGCCCGTTCGCGCGTCGACCGCCGTTCGGTGCGCATCAGCCTGACCGAAAAGGGCAGGGCGGTGCATGAGGTCGTGGCCGGCCTCTACGACAAGCACGTGCTCACGGTCGAGCAGATCGGCGGCATTTCGAGCGACGAATTCTCGCGTATGAATACCGCGCTGGCGCGCCTCGAGCGCTTCTGGACCGACCAGATCCGCTACCGCCTGTAAAGCTGGCGCTTTCCACAAGAATAAACGGCTAAAAGGGGCGTCCTCGCGGGCGCTCCTTTTATTTTGGCTTCCGGTGTGTCTTTTGGGAAGCTTCGCCGCCACAAAACGGCCTTGCTGTTCCGTCTTTCTTAACGCTGTTCGTGTTAGCGCTATACCACTCTCGCGCCCGCCCTTTTGGCCGGGTCGCGGTTTAGGCGTGAGGCGGGCGCCAACCTTGAGGGAACCGCCACGGGTGGGTCGGCTTCGGGGCGGCCTTAAGACCTATGGAACAGACCAGAACGCATTGGAGCGACCGGTGAGCAAGTTCAATCATTCCGTTTCCCGTCGGGCATTCGTCCAGGGCCTTGGCCTCGCCGGCCTTGCACTCTACGGCGCCGGACGTTTCGGAACGAGCGCGGCCCTGGCGGCGCCGGCTGATGGGACACTTTTCGGCGAACAGGCTGAATGGGTTCAGAAATACGACGCAGACCCGCGCCTTTCCGTGCAGCGCTCCTCGACGCCGATCCTCTCGCAGCAGACGATCGCCGAGACCGAGCGCGCCATCGCGCAATATCAGGAACTCGCCGGACGCGGCGGCTGGAACTCCGTCCCTAACCAGACCATGAAGGTCGGCGCCAAGAGCAACGCCGTAGTCGCGCTCCGCCAGCGACTGGTCATCACCGGCGACCTCGACGAATCAGCGGGCAATTCCCCGGTCTTCGATTCGTATGTCGAATCAGGCGTGAAGCGTTTTCAGGCGCGCCACGGCATCAACGCCACGGGCGTCGTCGCCCAGCAGACCGTCCAGGCGCTGAACGTGCCCGTTCAGGTGCGCGTCCGCCAGCTTGAGATCAACCTCGTTCGCCTTCGCGCCTTCTCGGGCAATCTCGGCGGCCGCTTCGTGACGATGAACATCCCCGGCGCCGCCGTCGAGACCGTCGAGGGCGGTCAGGTCGTCACCCATCATGCGGCCGGCGTCGGCAAGATCGACCGCCAGTCACCGGTCATGCAGGCCAAGGCTGTCGAAATCAACTTCAATCCGTTCTGGACTGTGCCTGCCTCGATCATCCGCAAGGATCTGATCCCGAAGATGCAGGCGGATGCGAACTACCTCTCGGACAACAAGATCCGCGTCTACAACGCCGCCGGCGTGGAAGTGCCGCCGAACGCCATCAACTGGAATTCGATGGACGCCACGCATTACAAGTTCCGGCAGGATCCGGGCGGCGACGTGAATTCGCTGGGCTTCGTGCGCATCAACATT
The DNA here is from genome assembly GCA_025356415.1 of Hyphomicrobiales bacterium. Lineage (GTDB taxonomy): Bacteria > Pseudomonadota > Alphaproteobacteria > Rhizobiales > Beijerinckiaceae > Terripilifer. The sequence continues at coordinate 3,386 of JANXTB010000018.1, read as the reverse complement.
CCGAACCCGCACGGCGTCTACATGCACGACACGCCCGCCAAGGGCATTTTCGGCGATGACTTCCGCTTCGTCTCGTCGGGCTGCGTGCGCGTGCAGAACGTCCGCGATTATGTCGCATGGCTCCTCAAGGACACGCCCGGCTGGTCGCGCAACCAGATTGACGAGGCCATCCGCTCGGGCCAGCGCGTCGACGCGCGCCTGACGACGCCGGTCCCGGTCTACTGGATCTACGTCACGGCTTGGTCCAACGACGGCCTGATCCAGTTCCGCGAAGACATCTACCAGCGCGACGGTTTTGGGGCCTCAGGCGCAGTCGCCTCGGCCAGCACGGCCTCGGCGGCCCAGGGCCAGAACACCGGCATTCTGGAGCCGATGTCCTTGAGCGAGATGCCGACGCGCTGAGGCGTTTCAGATTTGGGAATGAATGAAAGCCCGCCTCGTCGAAAGGCGGGCTTTTTTCGTCGAAACCATCTCGCATAGGGAGAGGGCGGCCTCGGCGCAGCCGAGCCGGGGGAGGTGATACAAACTCTCCGTCAGATCGTAATCCGCATCAGTCGCCTTCAGCGACAGCTTCTCCCCTTGGGAGAAGAAGATCACACTTCATAAAGACGCCCCCCTTTTCGGCCAAAAGGCCACTCTGTCGCCTTTCCGTTCCGGAGCGGCCATGCTAAGGCGAGTGCGTTTTCAGGACACGGCGGGACTATATGTTGCGTGCGCGGCGTCGCCGTCGCCCATAGGTTCCGCTCAGCAGACGCAAAGACGAGGAGCAGGGCGATGTCCCAGACGAATTCCAGCGCCGCTTCGGGCTACAAGCTCTCGAACTCGTTCTTCGGGGCGACGCTCGCCGAGAGCGACCCGGAAATCGCCCGTTCCATCGAGCTCGAACTCGGTCGCCAGCGCGACGAAATCGAGCTGATCGCTTCCGAGAACATCGTTTCGCGCGCCGTGCTTGAAGCGCAGGGCTCGGTAATGACCAACAAATACGCGGAGGGCTATCCGGGTCGCCGCTATTATGGCGGCTGCCAGTTCGTCGACATCGCCGAGAACCTCGCCATCGAGCGCCTGACGCGGCTGTTTGGCTGCAAGTTCGCCAATGTGCAGCCGAACTCCGGCTCGCAGGCCAACCAGGCCGTGTTCCTCGCGCTGCTGCAGCCGGGTGACGTGTTCATGGGCCTTGACCTCGCGGCGGGCGGACATCTGACGCATGGCTCGTCGGTCAACATGTCGGGCAAGTGGTTCAAGGCTGTCAGCTACGGCGTGAACCCCGACACGCAGATGATCGACATGGACAATGTCGCCAAGATCGCGCGCGAGCAGAAGCCGAAGCTCATCATCGCGGGCGGCTCGGCCTATGCGCGCCATTGGGATTTCGCGGGCTTCCGCGCGATTGCCGATGAAGTCGGCGCGGTGTTCCTTGTCGACATGGCGCATTTCGCAGGGCTGGTGGCCGGAGGCGCGCATCCCTCTCCGTTCCCGCACGCGCATGTCGTGACATCGACGACACACAAGACGCTGCGCGGCCCGCGCGGCGGCATCGTGCTGACCGATGACGAGGCGATCGCCAAGAAGATCAATTCGGCCGTGTTCCCCGGCCTGCAGGGCGGCCCGCTCATGCATGTCATCGCCGCCAAGGCGGTGGCTTTCGGCGAGGCTTTGCGTCCCGAGTTCAAGATCTACGCGCAGCAGATCGTCGCCAACGCCAAGGCCCTTTCGTCCACGCTGCTCGACGGCGGCTTCGCGATTGTCACCGGCGGCACCGACAATCATTTGATGCTCGTCGACCTGCGCCCGAAGAAGCTTAACGGCAAGGTGTCGGAAGCAGCGCTGGGTCGTGCGCACATCACCTGCAACAAGAACGGCATTCCGTTCGATCCTGAAAAGCCGTTCGTGACTTCGGGCATTCGCCTCGGCACGCCTGCTGCCACCTCGCGCGGTTTCGGCGTCGCGGAATTCCAGAGCGTCGGCAAGATGATTGTCGAGACGCTGGATGGTCTCGCCAAGAATGGCGAAGAGGGCAACGCCGCCGTCGAGGCCAACGTGCGCGCGCAGGTGAAGGCGCTCACGCAGCGCTTCCCGATCTACCCGTAAAGGCGCCGGCACATGCGCTGTCCTTATTGCGGAAGCCTCGACACTCAGGTGAAGGACTCGCGTCCCACCGAGGATGCTTCCGCGATTCGGCGCCGGCGCGTGTGTCCCGATTGCGCGGGGCGTTTCACGACCTTCGAGCGCGTGCAATTGCGCGAGCTCACCGTCGTGAAAAGGTCCGGCCGTCGCGTGCCTTTCGATCGCGACAAGCTGATGCAGTCGCTGACGCTGTCGCTGCGCAAGCGGCCTGTCGATCCCGAGCGCGTCGAGCGCATGGTCAATGGCATCGTGCGCCAGCTCGAGAGCCAGGGCGAAGGCGAAGTGCATAGCGAACGCATCGGCGAATTGGTGATGGAGGGCCTGCGCGCGCTCGACCCCATCGCCTATGTGCGCTTTGCCTCCGTTTACAAGAACTTCCGCGAGGCCAGCGACTTCTCGACAATCATCGACGAATTGGCGGGCGGCGAAACCGACGCTCCAAAGGCGCGCAAGGCGCCTGATTCCGTATGAGCGCGAGCGATTCTGCTGACACTCGTTTTATGTCCGCAGCCATCGCCTTTGCGCGGCGCGGGCTCGGCGTCACGGCCCCCAATCCGGCTGTCGGCAGCATCATCGTCAAGGATGGCGTGATCATCGCGCGCGGCGCGACGCAGCCCGGCGGGCGCCCGCATGCCGAAACCGTCGCACTCGCCGACGCGGGCGAAGCCGCACGCGGCGCCACGCTCTATGTGACGCTCGAGCCCTGTAGCCACCACGGCGTCACCGGCCCCTGCGCGAACGCCATCGTGCAAGCAGGCGTGACGCGCGTCGTGTCGGCCATTGAAGATCCTGATCCGCGCGTCGCCGGCAAAGGCCACGCAATCCTGCGCAAAGCGGGCATTGATGTGCGCGTCGGTGTTTGCGCGGAGGCCGCGCGTCGCGGCAATCTCGGCCACATCCTGCGCGTGGCGCAGGGCCGCCCGATGGTGACGCTGAAACTTGCCGAAACCGCTGACGGTTTTGCAGCAGGGGCCGGCGCGCATGACGCGCGGCTGATGATCACTGGACAGGCCGCCAACAATCGCGTGCAGATCATGCGCGCGCTGCACGATGCGATCATGGTCGGCGCGGGCACGGCGCTGGGCGATGATCCGCTGCTTACAGTGCGGCTGCCGGGGCTTGAAAAGCGTTCGCCCTTGCGCGTCGTGCTCGACACGCATCTGCGCCTGCCATTGCGCTCGCGTCTCGTCGCGACAGCGGGCGAGCGGCCCGTGCTGGTGATCGCAGGCGAGGGCGCTTCGGCCACGGCGCGCATGGCTCTG
>JANXTB010000003.1 GCA_025356415.1 Hyphomicrobiales bacterium | reverse complement strand
GGGCTTTGGGGCCGGTGGTCCGCGGCGCAGCGCTGGCGGCGGCGCGGGATTCGAGCATTTCGATTTTGATGCGGCAGGCGGCCCGTTCGGGCGCGCGGGCGCAGCGCGTGGCGGCTTCGATCCAGGCGACTTTTTCGATCTCTTCGGCGGCGGCCGCGGTGCGCGGGCCCGTCAGCCCCAGCGCGGGCAGGATGTCGGCGAGACGATCAGCGTGTCGCTGACCGACGCGGTGCGCGGCGCCAGCGTGCGCGTCGGCTTGCCGACCGGCAAGACGCTCGAAATCGCCGTGCCGGCCGGCATCGAGGACGGCAAGCAGATTCGCCTGAAGGGGCAGGGCCAGCCCGGACAGGGCGGCGGTCCGGCCGGCGACGCCATCATCACCGTGAAGATCGCGCGCCATCCCTATTTCCGGGTGGAGGGCCGCGATGTGCGGCTCGATCTGCCGATCACGCTTTACGAGGCGGTGCTCGGCGGCAAGGTTGAGGCGCCCACGCTGACCGGCAAGGTCGAGCTCTCCGTCCCGCCAGGCAGCAATGGCGGGCGCACCTTGCGCCTGCGCGGCAAAGGCCTGCCAGCAGCGGACGGCAAGGCCGCTGGCGATCTGCTGGTGACATTGCGGATCGTGCTGCCCGAGGAGGCCTCGCCCGAGCTCGAAGCGCTGATGAAGGAATGGCAGGCGGGCAAGCCCTACGATCCGCGCAAGGACCTCGGCTGAACCAGCGACAGGCGCAGTGCGCTCGCCCAGTCGACCATCTGGTCGCGCGGCGCGCTCCCTGTCAGCGCATAGGCCGTTCCATGCACAGAGAAACTGACGATCGTCAGGCCGTCGGTCTCGCGCACGACGAGGCCCGCCATCGCGGCGCGGCTCCCGCGCGTAGCGTACAGGCTGACCGGCCCGTGCTTGTCTGAGTCAAACAGCACCAGCCCCGCCATTCCCGCGTCGCCCGGCGTCATGCGCAAGCCGAGCATCCGCAGCCCGGCGACCGCGCCCGGAATGCGCGCCTCCAGTCCGGCCTGCACGGCCGCCGCGGTGAGTGTGGAGGGATCGGCGCTGCGCACATCGATCAACCCCTCGGCGCGCGTCGCAAAGGCGGCATGCGCCTCGAGCGCGTGCCGCGTCAGGCCGAAGCCCGGCGTGGCGCTTGCGACCAAGCGGCCCTGCGGCTCAGCCCCGCCGTGGATTTTCGGCAGCAGGCCGGACGCGATCACACCCGTCACCGAAGAGGCGACGAGGATCACGATCGCGATGTTTCGCCAAAGGCCGCGAGAGGCTTCGTGGGCGGGCTTCGCCAGCAGGGCGGGTTCGCCGGCTGGGGCGACGGCCCGCGGCGTCGGTTTTGAGAGAATGGCGACTTTCGCCGGTTCTGTTTGCTGAAGCAGCGCCGCGATCATCTGCCGAGGAGGGGGCTCCTGCGCGATGCGCCCGAAACTGGCGCGCATCATGTGGCCCTGCCGGCGCCAGGTCTCGAGTTTCGCCCGCGCATCGGGCCGGGCAGCGAGCCACGATTCGAGATCGACGCGGCGCTCGGTGGCGAGCTCGCCGTCGAGATAGGCGCAGAGTTCGATGTCGCTGAACGCGGCTTGGACCTCGTTCATTTCACCACCTTCAGATGCGTGGCGCGCCGGTCTCCGGAGGCCTCCATCCGGCGGGCGAGCAGCTGCCGGGCGGTGGAGACTTTGGCGACCAAAAACGTCCGGCTGACGCCGATGACCGTGGCGGCTTCCTCGTAGGACAGGCGCTCCAGCGTCACCAGCAGCAGCGCGGCGCGATGTTGTATTTGCAGGCTGAGCAAACCGTCGGCGAAGGACCCGGGCGTCGGGGGCGGGCCGGGCGGCAGGCTCGGCCGATAATCCCGGCTCTGCGCAAATCGCAGGACAGCCGCGTAGAGGCCGAGCCGCAGGTCCGTTTCGCTGGCAGGCTTTTCACGGGACGATGTCTCGCGGCAGACCAGCGCGGCGGCCCGCACCACAAGATCGTCGATCTCACCGGTCGAATGGGGGCGCCCGGGGGCAATCAGCGCCCCGGCGAAGCGGCGAAGCTCAGGCAGATAGGAGACGATCCGGTCCCGATATTGCAAAGCCTTGGCCTTCGTTATTAAAAAATTCGCCTGCCAGAAGAACTTCTTACAACCGCCTTAGCTCCATTCCTACGGCCATGGGGCCCCGGGGGCTGAAAAATTGACCGTCTGTGGGGCGGAACCTTCTGGCGCTTGCGTTCAGGGCGCGCGTCGCTTAAACGGCGAGGATACGTTGGAGGCGACGATAGCTCAGGCTTGGCCGGAGAAGCGCGCCCCATTTCTCAGGACCAAGATGACCCAAGCCACCGGTTCCGAAGTCGTCAACCCGTCCGGAATCCTCTCCGGCAAGCGCGGCCTCGTGATGGGCGTCGCCAACAATCGCTCGATCGCCTGGGGCATCGCCAAGGCCGCGCGCCTCGCCGGCGCCGAACTGGCTTTCACCTATCAGGGTGACGCGCTGGAGAAGCGCGTGCGTCCGCTGGCCGCCGAGCTCGGCGCGCATGTCGTTGGCCATTGCGATGTCACCGACGGCGCGACGATCGACGCGGTGTTCGCGGAAGT
>JANXTB010000425.1 GCA_025356415.1 Hyphomicrobiales bacterium | reverse complement strand
GGCGTTCAGGTGGCGCATGAGCTGCGCGGCGTTGGCGCCTCCGCGCAGGATCATTTCATGGTTCACCTAGTCACGCAGGTGACGGGTGCGGACACGATCAGTGGCCGCGGTTTCGCCCTCATCCGTGAAGGCGCGAAATGGCTCTTCGGACGTCCAAGCCTGCTGGCGATCAGTCCTTCGCTCGTCTTCGGCTTCGTGAATTCAAAAGACCTCGTTTCACCGCCGAATATACAATTGGATTTTGCGATCGGAAATTACTGCGACAGCGCCCTTGAGCGCGTCCCGGTCATCAAGCTCGGCTTTTACCAGCTCCGCCCCCGCAGCCGTGGTTACGTCAGGGCGAAATCCTCAGACCCGTTTGTCAGTCCGGAGATCCAGCCTAACTATCTCGCGGATCCCCAGGACCGTAGGGTCGTGATCGACGCAGTCAAGACGTTGCGCCGGGTGTTTGAGGCGCCTCCGCTTAGCTCCTTCTGCATGAAGGAGGAATTGCCCGGCGCAGACGTGCAAAGCGACGCGTCCATTCTCGACTTTGCGCGAGCCGAGGGCCTCACCGCCTATCATCTATCCGGAACATGCAGAATGGGCCCCGCGAGCGCTGCGGGCTCCGTGGTCGATGATGAACTGCGTTTGCATGGAATGGACGGGCTGCGCATCGCGGATGCGTCCATCATGCCCAATGTGCCGTCGGCGAACACTTCTGCTGCTGTTTTCATGATCGCCGAGAAGGCCGCCGACATGCTCCTCGGCCATTCGAGCGTCGAGCAGGGCGCGGATACGCGTGCGCTCGCCGCCACGACCCCGGCTTAGTTTTCGAACGAAGAGGGCATGACCTTGCTGGCACGTACACTCATCGCATCTGAATATTCGGCGAAGGAGAGGGCGCATTTCGCTCTGTCGTATGAATTCTGCCGCATCATTCAGGAGGCGGACGACGCTCACGTGATCGCCCCCGGGCTCGATAATTATATTTCGAGAAACCTGGGGCGCTTCTTGCCTCCCCACGACACGCATAATGTCCAGCACGACTTTAACCGTCTGGTGAATGGCGTCCGTAAGGGTCTGGGGCTGAAGAATGCGCCGGTCATCGAGCCTGTGAGCCTGACGCAGGATTACGAGCTCTTCGTCTACGTGGCCTGGAGCCCGCAAAGTCTGGTCGAACTGTCCCGCATCAAGGACTGGCGCAAACGATGCAAGACCGCGGTCCTGTATCTTTTCGAGCTGTGGTCGAGCTCGATCCAGCAGGACAAAGCCTATCTCAAATTGATGGACGAATTTGATCACGTCTTCATGCTTCATAACGAGAGCGTTCCGCTCCTGCGCAATTACACGAAGACGCCGAGCTCATTCCTCTTGACCGGCATCGACGCGCTCACCTTTGCGCCAGTTCCACGGCAACCGCGCCGCAGCGTCGATGTCTATTCGATCGGAAATCGCGCTCCGGCCGTACACCAGCAACTCGTGAAGCTCTCCCAGGAGTCCGACTTCTTTTATATTTACGATACGTTGGCGAGTACGGGCTCGAGCGTGAAGGATTGGCGCGAGCATCGCCTCCTGATGGCTAATGTCATCAAGAGGAGCCGGTATTTCATCTGCTACAATCCAGCGAGCCTGAGTGGCGACAAGGCCACCAAAATTCGCGGTGAGCAGGTCATCCCCTCGCGACTGTTCGAAGGCGCGACGGCCGGCGCAATACTGCTCGGGACCGCTCCGGAATGCCCTGAATTCATCCAGAACTTCGATTGGCCAGGCGCGGTTATCTCGTTGCCCCCCGATGCGCGCGACGTCGCCGAACGCCTCATCGGACTCGACGCGGATCAAAACCGCCTCGATCGCATTCGACGAGACAATGTCGTCAATTGCCTGCTCCGGCATGACTGGATTTACAGGTGGGAATCTATTCTTTTCGCAGTCGGCATGCGTCCGCGCGAAGGCAGCGCGCGGCGAAAGGCGGCGTTGCTTGCTGCGGCCAATCAGATGACCGGCAAGCAGGCGTTTCTCTCCATTGTGTGAAGCCTGACGCGTCGCAACGGGAACCGCGCATGACCCATTCAGAGCCTGTCTCCCGACGTCAATCCGTGCTTGGCCTGCCGGTCGACACGGTCAGCCGAACGCAAGCGGCGCAGATCATTTTCGATTGGGCGGCGCGACGTGAAAGCAGGACCGTGTGTCTTTGTAATACCGACAGCCTCGTGCGCGGCATGCGCGACGAGCAACATGCGCAATCCCTGTCTTCCGCCGATCTCGTCCTGCCGGATGGCGCGCCGGTCGCATGGGCCGCCGGGCAGGTGATGGGCCGCAAGCAACCTAGGGTCCCGGGCCCGGACCTGATGTGGGACTGCTGCGCAAAAGCGGCCGATATGCGCGCGCCCGTGTTTCTCTACGGTGGAACCAAGACGACACTCGATCGCCTCCAGCAACGGCTCCGCGATGCGTATCCGAAAATAGAAATCGTCGGCGCCATCTCTCCACCGTTCCGGCCGCTCTCGGATGAGGAGGACCAGTCGATCATCAGTCAGATCAACGCCTCCGGCGCAGGGCTTTTGTGGGTCGGACTCGGCTGCCCCAAGCAGGAAGCATGGCTTCGCGATCATCGTGGCCGCGTGCACGCGGTCATGCTCGGCGTCGGCGCAGCCTTCGACTTCCACGCCGGTACGGTCAGGCGCGCGCCGGCGTGGATGCAACATCATGGGCTCGAATGGCTCTACCGGTTGGCGCAGGATCCGCGCCGCCTCGCCCGGCGATACCTGGTGGGAAACAGCCTTTTCGTGATGGCGATTGCGACGCGCGTCGCTTCCCGGCGACGCCTGACGCAAAGGTAGGTTGCCCCATGCACGGTAGCCTCGCGCCCCCCTTTTTCATCACGACCTCATGGGACGACGGACACCCGTCAGACCTGCGCGTCGCTGAATTGCTCGATAAATACGGAATGCAGGGGACGTTCTATGTGCCGACCGTCAACCGGGAAGGCAGGCCGGTGATGAGCGGCAGTGAAATCCGCCAGCTCGCAAGCAGGTTCGAGATTGGTGGTCACACGCGCGACCATGCCGTTCTGACGGAATGCGCGCCCGCCGAGGCCGAGATGCAGATCCGCGAGAACCGGGACTATCTCGGCGATCTGCTGGGGGCGGAGATCGCAGGCTTCGCTTACGTCCGCGGAAAACACAACGCAACGACAAGGGCTCTCGTGCGGCGGCTGGGGTTCAAGTACGCGCGCACGACAGTCAATTTCGAACGCAGGCTCGGCGCGGACCTTTTCAGCATTCCCACGACGATTCAGTTCTTCTCACATAGCCCCGCAACGAAGCTGCGCAATCTCTTGCGCCGTGGGGTCTCGCGCGATCGCATGTCCATCATGGCGGCCTCCATGAAGGCGGGCTGCCTGTCGAGCGCGTGTTTCGACGCCGCGCTTGCCGCGAGATCGCGCGGCGAATTCTTCCACCTGTGGGGCCATTCTTGGGAGCTCGACGAATTCGAGCTTTGGTCCGAGTTCGAGACCGTTCTCGCGAGGCTCTGCGAAAGTGGAGCGGGGCGTGTCAGCAATGGCGCGCTTGTCGGCCAGCTACGCGGGGCCGTGGCCGCAGCGTCTTACAGTCGGGAAACAGAATGAGCCTGGGCAAGCAAGCCGTCAGTCTCGCGATCATGCATGCCGCCGACGTGCTGCAGCCGCTCATGGTCCTCCCTTACGCGGCTGCGGTGCTCGGGC
>JANXTB010000338.1 GCA_025356415.1 Hyphomicrobiales bacterium | reverse complement strand
ATCAGCGCAACGACACGCGGGCGCTTGGCTTCGGGCGCGAGATCAGCGGCCAGCGCAAGGCCGGCCGTCTGCACGGTCTGGATGCCGGCGCCGATCAGCAGGAAAGCGAGCGCGGCGGCGACATGGCCGATGAACACCGGTCCCGTCGTGTCGCCCGACATGATGAGCAGGGAGAACGGCAGAATGGCGAAACCGCCGAACGCACAAAGCGTGCCCATGTAGAGATAGGGCACGCGGCGCCAACCCAGGAAGCTGCGATGATTGTCAGAGCGGAACCCGATCAGCGGGCGCAATGGCGCGAAGGTGAGCGGCAGCGCGACGGCGCCCGCCACCAGCCAGGCGGCGAGGCCGAGTTCGAGAATCATGACGCGGTTGAGCGTGCCCACCAGCAGCGCCATCGCCATGCCGACCGATACCTGAAACAGCGACAGGCGCAGCAGACGTCCGAGCGGCAGGTCCGCCGTCGCGACATCCGCGAAGGGCAGGAATTGCGTGCCGACGCGCGCCCAGATTTTCGCCAGTTTCGGATCGCGGAAGCTCATGACTTTGCAACCTCCAGGGCTTGCGAAATATAAAATCCGCGAGACACACGGTGCGTGCGCGCCGGGCGCCAACCCGCAAGGCCCGGCTCGCGGAGGATGCCCCGCGTCAGCCGGTCCTGCGCGACCGGGATGATCGCCGGCGAACGGTCGCCGCGGGGAAAGAGTTTGCCGACGTGATGCATGAGCGCGAGGGCGGGCGTGCGCGGCGCGAAGGTCACGAGCATGGCGGCGCGCGTGTTGCGGGCAAGCCGCGACAGCGCGGAGACAGCATCGCCGGGCGCGTAATGGATCAGGGCGTCCATCGAGACGACGTAATCGAAAGTGCCGAGCGCGGGATCGATCATGTCGCCCACGCGGAAGTCGATGCGGCCGGCGCCGAAATGTTTCGGCGCGCGCTCGTTGGCGAGCGCGATAAGGTTGGGCGCGATGTCCACCGCCACGACATGGGCGCCGCGACGGGCCGCCTCGACCGCAAAGGCGCCCGTGCCGCAGCCGGCATCGAGCACGCGCGCGCCGGTGAGATCCTGCGGCAGCCACGACAGCAGCATGTTGCGCATGTCCTCGCGACCGGCGCGCACCGTCGCACGGATGCGGCCTACCGGAGCGTCAGATGTGAGGCGCGCCCAGGCGTCGACCGCCGTGCGGTCGAAATAGGTCTCGATGGCGCCGAGGCGCTTGTCATAGGAGGTTGCGCTCGTCATCAGTCGAACCCCAGCAGATCGAAAATGTCGCGATCCTTCAGCGCCGTGCCGCTATATTCTTCCTTCTCGGTCCAGAGGCTCGCGGCGAGGCGCATGTATTCCTTCTGAACGGCGAGAATTTCCGGCGTCTCGTCCATTTCGAACAGCGTCGCCTTCTTCAGGCGCGAGCGGCGGATGTCGTCGAGATCGGGAATATGCGCGATCGTCTTGAGGCCCGCCGCCGTGTTGAACTTGTCGATCTGGTCGGTGTCCTTGCTGCGGTTGGCGATGACGCCGCCGAGCCGCACGCGATAATTCTTCGACTTCGCATTGATGGCCGCGACGATGCGGTTCATGGCGAAGATGGAATCGAAATCATTGGCGGCGACGATCAGGGCGCGCTCGGCATGTTGCAGCGGCGCCGCAAAGCCCCCGCACACCACGTCGCCCAGCACGTCGAAGATCACGACGTCGGTGTCGTCGAGCAGGTGATGCTCTTTCAACAATTTCACCGTCTGGCCGACGACATAGCCGCCGCAGCCAGTGCCCGCCGGCGGGCCGCCCGCCTCGACGCACATGACGCCATTGTAGCCCTCGAAGACGAAATCCTCGACGCGCAATTCTTCTGAATGGAAGTCCACGGTTTCCAGCACGTCGATGACGGTCGGCATCATCTTCTTGGTGAGCGTGAAGGTGGAATCGTGTTTCGGATCGCAGCCGATCTGCAGCACGCGCTTCCCGAGTTTCGAGAAAGCGACGGAGAGGTTTGACGAGGTCGTGCTCTTGCCGATGCCGCCCTTGCCGTAGACCGCGAAGACACGGGCGTTGCCGATCTTCTGGTTCGGGTCGAGATGCACCTGCACGCTGCCTTCGCCATCCGTGCATTTGGTCATATGGGCCGGAGGCCTTGCGATCACATTCATGCGGCCATCTCCATGCCAGAACCAATCCCTTCGAGGCGATCTTCGATCTCTTCACCGGCGCGGCGAAGGGCCTCGAGAGTCGCGTCGTCAGGCGTCCAATATTTGCGGTCGTGCGCTTCGATCAGGCGGCTCGCGACTTTCGCCGCCGAGGCCGGATTGAGCTTGGCGAGACGCTCCCGCATGTCGGGGTCGAGCATGAAGGTCTCCGCGATGCGCTCATAGACCCACGGATCGACCTGGCCTGTCGTCGCCGACCAGCCCATCGTGTTGGTGACATGCGCCTCGATATGGCGAACGCCCTCGTAGCCATGTTTCAGCATGCCCTCGTACCATTTCGGATTGAGCATGCGGCTGCGGGTTTCCAGCGCGACCTGTTCGTTCAGCGTGCGCACGGCGCCTGCGCCGCGCGTCTGGTCGCCTATATAGATCGAGGGCGCGCGACCGCCCTTCTGCGCCATGCGGCTGATGCCGCCGAGCGTGTCGAAATATTGGTCGAGCGATGTGATGCCGAGTTCGACGCTCTCGAGATTCTGATAGGCGAGATCGACATTCGACATGACGGCCGAAAGAAGCTCCGGCTGTTTCGCCGCGCGGCCGTTGCGGCCATAGGCGAAGCACTTGCGGCGCGAATACATGTCGGCCAGCTCGTCCTCATTGTCCCAGACGCCGTTCTCGACCGCATGGTTGAGGTTGGCGCCGTAAGCGCCCTCGGCGTTGGAGAAGACGCGCAGCGATGCGGTCTCGATGTCGCAGCCATGCTTTTCGGCGAAGGCCAGCGCATGGGCGCGGATCGGGTTCATGTCGGCGGGCTCGTCGGCGCAAGCGGCGAAGAACGAGGCTTCGGCCAGCAGGCGCGTCTGCAGCGGCATGAGATCGCGGAAGATGCCCGACAGCGTGATGACGACATCGATGCGCGGGCGCCCAAGTTCAGCAAGCGGAATCAGTTCCGCGCCGCAGAGGCGGCCATAGCCGTCGAAGCGGGGCCGCGCGCCGATCAGCGACAGGGCTTGCGCAATCGGCACGCCCTGCGTTTTCAGATTGTCGGTGCCCCACATCACGAAAGCGATGGTCTGCGGGTAGCCGTGGCCGTCGGCGACATGGCGATCGATCAGCAATTGCGCATGCAGCGCGCCATCCTTCATGGCGAAGGCGCTCGGAATGCGGAACGGATCGAAGCCGTGAACATTACGGCCCGTCGGCAGCACTTCGGGCGTGCGCAGCAGATCGCCGCCGGGCGCCGGGCGAATGTAGCGCCCATCGAGCGCGCGCAGCAATGCGGGAATTTCCTGATTGTCGGCAAGCGCCGCGCCGGTGGCTGCGAGCTTGACGAGCGCCTCGCGCATCGCGGGTTCGGCTTGCGGCGCAGCCGTTTCCACTGACACGCCATCGACCAGCGCGCCGATGATTTCGCGCGCGGGCTGCAAACCATGGAAAGAATCAGCCACCGAAAGCAGCGTGTCAATCGCTTCCTCGCGCGCCGGCGCCGCGCCGACGACGTGGAGACCATGCGGAATGAGCGCATATTCAAGTTCGAGCACGCGCGCCTGCAGCGCGTCGATTTCCTGCGCGGGGTTGGCCCAGGCGGGCGCACATGCGGCGAGATCGAGCGCGGCGGCCTGCGCCTGCACCAGCGGCGCATGGCAGGCTTCATCCTCGGCCGAGCGCGGCGACATGGCGCGCCAGCTTTCCAGCGAACCTTTCAGCTCGACAAGACCCTTGTAGAGACCAGCATGCGCGACCGGCGGCGTGAGATAGGACACGAGCGTCGCTGCGGCGCGGCGCTTGGCGATCGTGCCTTCCGACGGATTGTTGGACGAATAAAGATAGACGTTCGGCAAGTCGCCGATGAGGCGGTCGGGCCAGCAGGCGCCGGACATGCCGGTCTGCTTGCCGGGCATGAATTCGAGCGCGCCATGCGTGCCGAAATGCAGTACGGCGTCGGCGCAGAAATCCTCGCGCAGCCAGCGATAGAAGGCGGAGAAAGCATGCGTGGGCGCAAAGGTCTTCTCGAAGAGCAGCCGCATCGGGTCGCCCTCGTAGCCAAAGGCCGGCTGCACACCGACGAAAATATTCCCGAATTGCATGCCGAGCACGAAGATCGATGAACCATCGCTCTGCTGGCGGCCCGGCGCCGGGCCCCATTGCGCCTCGATCTCGGCGAGATGCGGCTCGCGGCGCACGTGATCGTCGGCGGAAATGCGCGCATGCACATTCGCCTGTGCGCCGGTCAGCGCCGTATTGCCCTTGAGCAGGCGATCGCGCAGATCGTCCACGCTTGCAGGCACATCCACCGTGTAACCAGCCGCCTGCATCGCCTTCAGCGTATTGTGCAGGGATTCGAACACAGAGAGAAAAGCCGCCGTGCCGACGCTGCCGGCGTTCGGCGGGAAGTTGAACAGCACGATGCCGAGCTTGCGATCGGCGAGCTTGCGGCGGCGCAGCGAAACGAGCTTGGCGACGCGTGCAGCAAGCATTCCGGCGCGGTCGGCGTCGGCGCGCATGTCGCGGCCTTCATCGCCAGGCGCCTCGGAGCGACCGCCAAAGACCATGGGACCGGTCGCGCCATCGAGTTCGGGAATCGCGACCATGATGGTCGTCTCGACCGGCATCAGGCCGCGATCGGAGCCGTTCCATTGTTCCAGCGTCTGGAACTCGAGCGGATGGGCGGCGAGATAAGGCACGTCGAGCGCGGCGAGGCATTCCTCGGCGGCTTTCGAATCATTGTAGGCGGGGCCGCCAACGAGCGAGAAGCCGGTCAGCGACACAAGAGCATCAATGGTCGGGCGCCCATTGTCGGTGAAATAGGTCTGGATCGCGGAGCGCGCATCGAGGCCGCTGGCGAACGCCGGGATGACGGAAAGGCCCTTGGCTTCGAGCGCCGCGATGACGCCATCATAATGCGCGGCGTTTCCGGCGAGCAGATAAGAGCGCATGACGAGCACGCCGACCGTGCCGTTCGCTCCTTTGGAAACGCGGCGCACGGCGTCGAGCGATTCGGAAATGCGGCCCGCGATCTTCGGGTGATACACGCCGCAATCGGGATATTCGATGGGCTCGTCAGCCTTCAGCGTTCCGCGCAGGATCTTGCGCGGGCCGTCGGCGTAACGGTTGAGCAGGAAGCGCACGAGATTGGCTACATTGTCGTCCGAACCCGCGAGCCAATATTGCAGCGTCAGCAAATAGGCGCGCACGTCCTGCGCCGTGCCGGGAATGAAACGCAGCAGCCGGGGAATCCGGCGCAGCATCTTCATCTGGTCCTTGCCGGCGACGCCGGATTTCTCCGTCTTGCCGCGCAGCTTCTTCAGGAAGGCGCGCAAGCCGCCGCTCGAATGCGTGGTGAATTTTCCCATGCGGGTGAGTTTCGCCACTTCACCCGACGACATCGCCACCACCATAGCGTCGCACGCATCGCGACGCGCGGCGAGCGCCGGCAGCACGGCGTTGATGTGGTCTTCCATGAACAGCATGGTCGCGATGACAATGTCGCCCGCCGCAATGTCGGCGTTGCAGCGCGCGAGCGCCTGCTCGTCCTCACCCCATTGCGCGGCGGAATGCAGCGTCAGGGTGAGGCCCGGAAGGTCCTTGCGCAGCAGGTTTTGCGCGCGCGCGACCGCTCCCGCCAGGTGATCGTCGAGAGTGACGATCACCACGCGCACGGACACGCAGTCAGCGGCCGAAATGCGCTTTGGCTTCATAGAGCATCTCCACGTCAATGCGGGTGTTCCCGCGCTCGATGGCGAATTTTTCGGTGTTGCGGCGCGCTTTTCCGCGCACGAAGAATGGAATCTTGCGAAGCTCCTTTTCCGCGTCGAGCGTCCAGGCGACTTGCGCGCCCTCGGCCTCGACCACGGCGACAGTTTCAGTTTCAGATGGCGCGGCGTGGCCAAGATGAGAGGGCGCGACGCCGTCGCGAAATTCGAAATCGCCGCGGAACATGCCGATGAGATGCTCTTCCAGCCCCATCATCAGCGGATGGACGAAAGTATCGAACAGGACGTTGGCGCCCTCGAACCCCATTTGCGGCGAATAACGCGCGGGGAAATCCTGCACATGCACCGGCGCGGAAATCACCGCGCAAGGCACACGCAGGCGCTTGGCGATGTGGCGCTCCATCTGCGTGCCGAGTACGAGTTCCGGCGCAGCGGCTGCGATGGCGACTTCGACGTCGAGATAATCGTCGCTGATCAGCGGCTCGACATCATAGAGCGCGGCGGCTTCACGAAGCTCGCGGGCGAATTCGCGCGAATAGGTGCCGAGGCCAACGACCTTCAGGCCGAGCTCCGCCGAGGCGACGCGGGCTGCCGCGATGGCGTGCGTGGCGTCGCCGAACACGAAGACGCGCTTGCCCGTGAGATAAGTCGAATCGACGGAGCGCGAATACCAGGGCAGACGCGCGCGGGATTCGAGCATGACGGGAATGCCGACGCCCGCCAGCTCCGCCACTTCGGCGATGAAGGCGCGCACGCCGCGCACGCCGATCGGAATATGACGCGTCGATTTCTGCCCGAAGGCGCGCTGCAGCCAGATCGCCGCCTGATTGGCGATTTCAGGATAGAGCACGACGTTGAAATCGGCGTCGCCGAGGCGCGCAAGATCTGACGGCGTCGCGCCGAGCGGCGCCACGACATTCACGTCGACATCCAGCGCGGCAAGCAGCGACAGCACTTCGGTGAGATCGTCGCGATGGCGGAAGCCGAGCGTCGCGGGTCCGAGGATGTTGCAACGGGCGCGCGCACCGCGTTCGCGCAAGACGCCGGGCGCGCGCGCATGCGGACCAGCCATGGTGCGCACGATTCGGTAGAAGGTCTCCGCCGCGCCCCAGTTTTCCTTGCGCTGATAAGCGGGCAATTCAAGCGGGATCACGGGAATCGGAAGGTTCAGCGCCGCCGTGAGTCCGCCCGGATCGTCCTGGATCAATTCCGCGGTGCAGGACGAGCCGACGACAAGCGCCTCGGGCTTGAAGCGCTCATAGGCGTCGCGCGCGGCGTTCTTGAACAGTTCCGCCGTATCGCCGCCAAGATCGCGCGCCTGGAAAGTCGTATAAGTGACCGGCGGGCGCGTGTCGCGGCGCTCGATCATCGTGAACAGCAGGTCCGCATAAGTGTCGCCCTGCGGTGCGTGCAGAACATAATGCACATTCTTCATCGCCGCGCAGATGCGCATGGCGCCGACATGCGGCGGGCCTTCATATGTCCAGACGGTGAGCTGCACGACTATACCTCCAGCAGCTCGCGCCGCATCAGCGGACGCGCAAAAAGCTCCGCCAGATCGGCAGCCTGTTCAAACCCCTGCACGGGCGTGAAAACGAGTTCGATCGACCATTTGGTCGCAAAGCCTTCAGCCTCGAGCGGATTGGCGAGGCCGAGTCCGCAAACGACGAGATCGGGCGCGGACTCGCGGCAGCGATCGAGCTGACGCTCGACGTCCTGCCCCTCGACGATCGGAACACCTGCCGGCAGAAGCGCGAGCTCCTCGGCGAGATGGCGGCGGTGAAGGTACGGCATGCCGATTTCGACCAGTTCCATGCCGCATTCACGGGCCAGGAAACGGGCGATCGGCGCCTCGAGCTGGGAATCGGGGAAGAAGAAAATACGCTTGCCTTCTAGCCGCGCGCGATGGCGCGCGAGGCTGGCGCGCGCGCGGCTGCGTGCGCTCGAAATGGCATTCTCGAACAGCGCGTCGTGGACGCCAAACGCCTTGGCGGCCGCCGCGAGCCAGAGCTGCGTGCCTTCTGCGCCGAGCGGAAAGGCAGCCGGCAAATGCCGGGCGCCCAACGCCTCGAGCGCGCGCGCGGTGTCGGCGAGAAATGGCTGCGCAAGAAGGAAGCGCGTATTGGGGCCGATCGCCGGCATGTCGGCGGCGTGACGGGCGGGCAGAAAATCAACGCGTTCTATGCCCATGTCGGCGAAATATCGGCGGAATTGATCCTCGACCGCATCGGCGAGCGCGCCGACGACGAGCAGCGAGGGCGGCGCATCGGCGCCCGCGCGCGGTGATGGCGGCACGAGCGCCGCCAGGCATGCGTCTTCGCCTTGCGTGAATGTCGTCTCGATGCCGCTGCCCGAATAGGCGAGCACGCGGACGGCGGGCGTCATGCGTTGCGAGAGCCGCTGCGCGGCGCGCGAGAGATCAAGCTTGATGACTTCCGAGGGGCACGAGCCCACAAGAAACAAAAGCTTGATCTCGGGCCGCCGCTCGATCAGACGCGTCACGACACGGTCAAGCTCATCGTCGATATCGGCGAGGCCGGCCAGATCGCGCTCGTCGATGATGGCTGTCGCAAATCGCGGTTCAGCGAAAATCATCACGCCAGCGGCGGACTGAATCAGATGCGCGCAGGTCCGCGAACCCACGACGAGGAAGAACGCATCCTGGATTTTCCGGTGAAGCCAGACGATTCCCGTGAGACCGCAAAAGACTTCGCGCTGTCCCCGTTCCTGCCGCACATTGATCTGCGGCGCGTCGTGGCATGCGGCGAGGCTCATGTGGCGGCCTCGATCAATTGTGAAGCCTGCCGGCGCGCGGCGCGCAGCTTCAGCACGAACTGCGCGGCGTTGATCACGTAGGTGGCATAA
>JANXTB010000316.1 GCA_025356415.1 Hyphomicrobiales bacterium | reverse complement strand
ACGATCACGGCGCGCTCGACGCCCAGGATCGCATGCAGCTTGGCAAACGCCTCGAACGGCGCCTATCGCGCGGTCGCCAACATCGATGGCACGATCACCGAGAAGGGCCTGCAGGAGCTGAACGACGGCGGCTTTCGCGGCTGCCGTTTCAACTTCGTGCGGCATCTCGGCGGCGTGCCGGACATGAAAGTGTTCGACCGCATCATCGCCATGATCGCGCCGCTCGGCTGGCACGTGAACCTGCATTTCGATGCGATCGACCTGCCGCAATATGCGTCCATGCTGGAGAAGCTGCCGGTCACTTACATCATCGACCACATGGGCCGCGTGAAGGCGTCGGACGGGCTCGATCAGGAGCCGTTCCGCATTCTCGTCGATCTGTTGAAGAACGACGAGAAGTGCTGGGTGAAAGTTTGCGGCTCGGAGCGCGTGTCGTCCGCTGGCCCGCCCTTCCACGATTCCGCGCCATTCGCCGCGAAGCTCGTCGAGACCGCGCCGGATCGCTGTGTCTGGGGCACGGACTGGCCGCATCCGAATGTGAAGTCGATGCCGAATGACGGGGATCTTGTCGATCTCATTCCGCTGTTTGCGAAGGATGCGCAGACGCAGCAGCGCATACTCGTGGATAATCCCGCGCGGCTTTACGGATTTTAGTTTCGTCATTGCGAGGAGCGTAGCGACGAAGCAATCCATCTTTGGCAGCCGCCAGATGGATTGCCGCGTCGCCTTCGGCTCCTCGCAATGACAAGGTTCGTTATCAATCGTCGCGGAGCTGGCCGGCGTAGGCCGCGAACGCGCTGGCGCAGAGGGCGCCGATGAGCAGCGCGATGACGCTCCAGAGCGAGGCGTACATGGCGCCCTTGCGGGCCTTCTCGGCGGTCGCCTTGGCGTTGGCGATCGCGTCGTCGATGCGCTTTTCAGCGTCCTGCTGCGACACGCCGGTGCGGTTGGCGATTACCTGCGCGACATAGGCCTTGTCGTCCTGCGGCAGGTTACCGGTTGCGACCGCATTGGCCATGATGCGGCCGATTTCCGCGCGCGCGTTCTGGTCGTTGGCGTCAGGCGCCGGGCGGTCCGAGCGGAACATGCGGTCGAGCATCATGGTGGATGCTCCGCCGCCGTTACCCTGCTGCACGGCGCTCTGCGCCGCGGGCCCGAACGCCGTAGCGGCGGTCTGCGCGCCCGTGCCGATGGCCGACGTCAGCACCGAGCCGAGCAACAAGGCGCCCGCGAGAATGCCCGTGGCCCAGGCGAGAAAACCATGCGCGGTGTCGCGGAAGAAGACTTCATCCGTATGCAGGCCGGTCCAGCGGGTGCGCAGTCGCCCAGAGATATAACCGCCGACCGACGAGGCCAGCGCATGCACGCCGATCAGCCAGGCTGCGGTGAGCAGCGTGAAGGTGGTCGCCGAGACGCCGGAGTTCGGATAGGGCGACACGGCCGCGAAGCCGAGGCCGGTGGTGACCATGACCATGAGGAGCGTGGTGGCGGCAGCCGCAACGGCGCCGGCGATGATCGCGCCCCACGATACGGCGGACGCGCTTGAGCCGCCTCCGAGCCCGGCCGGCGAGGCGATTTCGATTTCTGTGTATTCGGACATTTGAGTTCTCCCTGCGAGCTTGGCCGCACTTCCGGACGGCGGGAGAACCGAAGTTCGCTGATGAAGTTCCGGGCAATTCGCGGGAACCTGAGCTGCGGGCTTGAGTTTGGATCGTACTTATTCGAACGAAGGAGCCTCACATGGGACGCGGAATTTTACTTTGGCTGCTTGGCGTGCCGATCCCGATCATCCTGCTGCTGGCGTTCTTGCGATAACGCTTGCGCGTTACTTTGCGGCAGGCGTATCGCGAGATACCCTCGCACCAGCATGGCTTGCTTTATCGATTTGCAGAGTTGTTCTGCGTTCGAGAAAGGTAGGTCCTCTATGTCCGTTTCCGCAGTGACATCCGTCGCGCCGGCTACGGCGCGCGCCGTTCAGAAGAACGACGGCGACAAGGATGATATGCAGGCGCAGGCCCCGAAAGCGGCCCCCAGGGCGCCGGACGGAGATGCCGACGACGGCGTTGTCAGCGGAGCGACCAAAGCTCCGACGGTGACCTCGCCTGCTTTGCAGTCCGTCATTTCGTCCCTGACGAAACGAGGCTGACAACAGCTTCAAGTGTAGGGTTTCGCGGCGGCTTGCGCCGTCGCGAAACCACGTTTGCTCACCGGTGACGCGTGATCGTATCGATCAGCGCGGGCTTGCCGCTCTTCACCACTTCGAGCGCGCGGGTCAGTGCGCCGCGCACATCCTTTGGGTCTTCCACCGGGCCTTCGCCCCACACGCCCATCGAGCGGGCGAGCGCGCCGAAGTCGGGCTCGGGACCAAACAAGTCCATGCCGATATGCGCCTTCTCGAGATCCGTGCCGCGCAGGCGCGCCATGCGGATCTGGTGTTCCCAATCGTTGTAGTAAGCGCGGTTGTTGTACATCACGATCAGCATCGGGATTTCGTACTTGGCCGCGATCCACAGC
>JANXTB010000314.1 GCA_025356415.1 Hyphomicrobiales bacterium | reverse complement strand
CTTCTAGAGCTTGGCGCTGCCGCTTGGCGTAACGGTGTCTCCCCTGTAGGCTTGCAAAAAACAAGTCTGCAGGGGGAAACGCATGCCAGCTTCGAGCAGGAACACCATCGCTCGCGTCGCCGTGCTCGCGGCAATCGTGCTCGCATCGGGCGCGCGAGGTGACGAGATTGCGGATTTCTATCACGGCAAGACGATCAGCATTCTCGTCGGCACATCGCCCGGCAATGATTACGATCTGCGCGCGCGGCTGATCGGCAAATATCTTGCGAAAACCATTCCCGGCCAGCCGACTGTCGTCGTGCGAAACATGCCCGGCGCTGGCGGCATTACGGCGGCCAATAATCTCGCGCAATTGGCGCCGCGCGACGGTACGAGCCTGCATGCGCTGATGTCGAACATGATGGCGGCGCAGGCTTTGGGCTCGCCCGGCGTGAAATACGACACGCGCGAATTCGCCTTCATCGGTAATTCAACCAACGCGCCAAACGTCATGGCGGCGTGGCACACGACAGGCATCAAGACTTTCGACGACTTGAAAACACGCAAGGCCATCGTCGGCGCGCCGATGGGCACCTCGGGCGCCACTTATGCCGAAGCGATGAACGCGCTGCTCGGCACGAAGCTCAATATCGTCACCGGCTATCCGGGCGGCGTCGAGGTCAATCTCGCGATGGAGCGCGGGGAGGTCGAGGTGCGCGCGTCGAATTCCTGGGCGTCGTGGAAGGCCACGAACCCTGAGTGGATTGCCGACAAGAAAATCAACTTCATCATGCAGGTTGGCCTGCAGCGCCATCCCGACCTGAAAGATGTGCCTCTGCTGCTGGAGCTCGCGCAGACCGACGAGGCCCGCGACATCCTTCGCTTCCTGTCCGCGGAAACGGCGATCGCGCGTTCTATGGTGCTCGCGCCCGGAGCGCCGAAGGAGCGCATCGAAGCGCTGCGCCGCGCTTACGACGCCGTGATGGCGGACCCGCAATTCATGGCCGACGCCGACAAGGCGAAAATGGATGTCAGCCCCATGAAGGGCGAGGAAGCGCAGAAAATCGCCGACGCCATCGTCAACACCAAGCCGGAAACCGTGGCGCGCGCGCGGGCGTTGCTGGGTGATTTGCTGAAATAGGATATTGCCAGCCGTAATCTCATGCCCAAGAAAAACATCAGGCTATCAGGGGACGAAACATGGAAGCCACGACCGCAGCCCGCATCAATGTAAACCCTCTCTCCGCCCATACTGGCGCGGAAGTTCTCGGGCTTAATCTGCTGGATGCTTTTGGCGACGCCGCCGTAAAGGAACTGCTCAACAAGGCGTTCACTGACCACAGCGTCCTGGCGATCCGCGATCAGGATCTGACCGCGCCGCAGTTCCACGAGGCCGGGCAAATTTTCGGCGACATCTTTCCGCAGCATAATTCGCGGTTTTCCGTCCCCGAGTGTCCGCTGATCCATTACATTTCCAATCAAGACAAGTTCGAGGACGGCCGCGTCTATATTCCCGGCGAGGGCTATCACACCGATCATTCGAATGACGCAGTGCCGCCAAAGGCCACGATGCTGTTTGCCGTGACGCTTCCCAAGACCGGCGGCGATACGCAATTCATCAACATGCATCAGGCCTATGACACGCTCTCGCCGGCCATGAAAAGCCGCGTGGGCGGCCTGCAATGCGTGCATGTCTACCAGAGCAAATACAGCGAACGTAAGCTGATGACCCTGCCGGGCGAGCGTGCGAAAATCAGCACCAAGCAGGTCATCCACCCGCTGGTGCGCACGCATCCGGTGAGCGGGCGGAAGTCGCTTTACATCAATCCGATCCGCATCGAATCCATTCTCGGCATGGAGGATGCGGAGGCGCAGGAATTGCTCGGCGAATTGCTGGAGCATTCGATCGATCTGAAAAACGAATATCGCCACAAGTGGAGTTCGGGCGACGTCGTCATCTGGGACAATCGGTGCCTGATGCACAAGGCCAATGGCGATTATCCGGTCGACGAGGTGCGCTATCTTTATCGCCTGATGATCAGTGGAGAAGTTCCTGCCTGATCGGGCCGGAGCGCCTGCAATGCACCTCTCATTGATCGAAACGATGAGCACCGGCGCGGTGGCTGCAAAGCCGCCAGCGTCGGCGTTGTCGCGCGTTTATGCAACATCTGGCGCAAGCTTCGACGGTCTCGTCTGGTCCGAATTCGAAGCGCCACCGGTCATCGATTGTCCGCCCGGTATGAAAGTAACGATCCTGCGCCAGACCCAATGCGTGGGCGAGCAGGGCGATGTGAAAACGCCCTGGGTCTATCTCGTTCACACCGACATCGCGCCGGATCTGCTCGACGAATATAACGCCTGGTATGGCGAGGAGCATTTGCCACGTCTGGTGAAAGTGCCCGGCATTCTGCGGGCGCGCCGTTTCACCGCGACCGCTGGCGAGCCGCGCTATCTGACCGCCTACGACCTGACCGATCGCGACGCATTCGAGAGTCCCGAGGGCCTTGTCGCGCGCAAGACGCCGTGGACGGAACGCATGCGCTCGCAATTCACCAACACGCGTCGCATCATGTGCAAGCTGATCGACGACTGAAGTTCTTGGATACGAGAGCGCATCAAGACGCTCCTTTGATCAACCCGGGGGAAACATGCATCGTCTCATCACAGGCGCCTTGTGCGCTCTTGCCGGTTTTGCGCTCGTGTCAGGCGCGGCGCTTGCGCAGGCCTGGCCGACCCAGACCATCACGATCATCGTGCCCTTCGCGCCCGGCGGGTCGAACGATATCACCGCGCGCTTGCTGGCGCCGGAGTTGCAAAAACGCCTCGGCCAGAGCGTCATTATCGAAAACAAGGCGGGCAGCGGCGGCTATGTCGGCGTCGGCGCCGCGGTTCGCGCCAAGCCGGATGGCTACACGCTGCTGATCTCGTCGGCGTCCAGCCATGTCTTCGCCAACCTGACGAAGAGCGACGCGACTTACGATCCTCGCCAGGGGTTTGAAGCCATCGGGTTGATCAACGATGTGCCGCTGGCGCTCAGCATCTGGCCCGGCCTCAATGTGAAAACGCTCGCCGATCTGATCGTCGCCGCGAAAGCGCGTCCCGAAGGGCTGTTCTTCGGCTCGAGCGGAACCGGCAGCAGCACGCATTTCGCAGGCGAGCTGTTCGCCGCGAAGACAGGCGCGAAGCTCACGCATGTGCCTTATCCGGGAGGCGCGCAGGCGTTGCTCGATCTGACGTCGGGCCGCATTCAGCTCGCATGGTTGACGCTGCCGACGGCGACCGCGCAAGGCGAGGCCGGCGCGATCAACAATCTGGGGATCACCTCGTTGGAGCGCACATCGGTGTCGACGCTGCCCACCATCATCGAACTCGGTCTGCCGGGCTATTATGTCGGGTCGTGGACCGGACTTTTCGCGCCGCATGGCGTGAGCCCCGATGTGCGTCGGCGTCTGGCGCAGGAGTTGCGCGACATTGTCGCCGAGCCGGCGTTTCAGAAACGTCTCATCGAGATCGGCTCAGTGCCGGCGTGGAAAGGCCCCGCCGAGACGGACGCCTTCATCCAGAGCGAATTCGCGCTCTGGGAGCCGGTGGTCCGCAAGCTCGAAAAGAAGTAGTTCAGGCCGAGCCGCACAATCCTCAATGACCCGCGTCACATCGGGTTGAGGCCCTTCGCCTTGAACACCGCGACGGCTTCCGGCGATCTCAGGTAAAGAATGTAGGCCTTGGCGGCGTCGGCGGATTTCGTGTCGGCTGCGAGGGCGCCGGTGACGACGAGATCGCGCTGCAGCTCGGCGGGGAAGGGGCCAACGAACTTGACGTCCGATACGACGAGAAAGTTGGTCACCTCGAATGCGATTTCCTTTTCGCCAAGCCCGATGATCTTGCCGATCTCGGTCTGGGCTCTCGTCTTGATCTTCACTTCGTTGGCGATTCCAAGCCGTTCGAAGACGCTCGCGATGTAGGCGCCACCCAGATTGTTGACGAAATATGTGACGGACGGCGCAGCCAGCACGGCCTGCTTGAAGGCGTCGCTCGTTGATATGTCGGGCGAGGGCGCGCCAGGCCGCACGGCGACGCCGAACCCGACCTTGGCGAAATCAACGCTTGGACCGGGGGCGAAGCGTTTTCCAGCGACCTCATGTTTCAGCACCTCCGGCGGGACGAGCGCGAGATCGAACGCCGCGCCGGCCGTGATTTGCTGAATCATGGTGGGAACGGTGCCGTAGGTGATCGAGATCTTGTGCCCGGACGCCCGCTCGAACCCCGGATTGATCTCTCCCAGCGCCACCGGCAGCGCGCCCGCGGCAATGACCCTGATTTCATCCGCTCGCGCCTCAAGTCCCAGCAGTTGAATCGCGAGGACAGCAAACAAGCCGCAAGCCGATCTTTGAGCAAACATCTGGCGTCTCCCTCTGACCGGCATTCTCCAGATGGTCGCCGGTTCGGGTACAAGTCTGCTCGGAGCGGCGGATATTGACAAGCCCAAGCTGTGCTGGGGCGCGCAGTTCCGCCTGGGCCGGGCGGGCGCCGCTGGTCGATCGGACGTTGGTGGAGGAAGAAAATGGTCGGAGTGAGAGGATTCGAACCTCCGACCCCCTCGTCCCGAACGAGGTGCGCTACCAGGCTGCGCTACACTCCGACATTGGCGGGGCGACCCGCCGATCTGGTGTGGGCCTTATAGCGACGCGATCCGTGCGCGGCAAGGGGCTTGGCCTGCTTTAGCGCAACCGATTTCGCCGCGCGCTCAAGTGGGCAAGAGCGGCGCGCACAAGCAGCGAAGAAAGGTTGCGGGCGCCCGCCTGCGCCATTATGGTCCGCCCGCTTGGCCGAGCGATTCAAACTCGGCAGGCAAAGTTGGGGCGTCGCCAAGCGGTAAGGCAGCGGATTTTGATTCCGCCATGCGGAGGTTCGAATCCTCCCGCCCCAGCCATTTTTTCTCTGAACGACAACCTGCGCCGTCGCGAGGCTTGCCCTTCGCGCGCAGACGTGTTGCGTAGCGCTCACGCCCTTACGTGAGCCTCGCCGCATGGCCTCCTCGTCGCACGCCCGCCTGTCTCCTCAGCCCGAATTGCGGGACGGCGGGGCGTCGGTTGCTTCCATCGCGCCGGCCCCTGCCGCGCCGGTGCGGCTCGTCTCGCTCGACGCCCTGCGCGGCATGGCGATTCTCGCCATCATCGGGTTCGATGGCGCCGTGGCGGCCTTTGCCGAGATGGCCAAATCAGGCCCGCCGTTGTTTCGCGACATCTGCGGCTTTCTCGCCCTGCAATTCTCCCATTCGGAATGGGAGGGCCTGCATCTCTATGATTTCGTCTTCCCGCTCTTTGTGTTCATCACCGGGGTGGGCATCGCCTTCGCGCTGCCGCGCGCGCTGTCCATGCAGACCCGTGGCGAGGTCTATTTCAGGATCATCAAGCGCAGCCTGCTCATGTATGCGCTGGGCGTGATCTATTATGGCGGACTCGGCCAGCATTGGGACGAGATCCGCTATGTCGGCGTGCTGCAGCGAATCGCCGTCTGCTATTTGGTGACGTCGATCCTTTTCATGCATCTGCGGCCCGCCGCGCTGGTCGCCATGGTGGCGGCCATGCTCGTTTCCTACTGGGCGCTCATGAGCTTTGTCGCCGCCCCGGGGATGCATGCCGGGTCGGTGATGCCGGGCGCCAATCTCGCTGACTGGATCGACCGGACTTTTCTGCCGGGCCGACTCTGGTACGGCGAGAGTGACCCCGAGGGGCTGCTCAGCACCGTGCCGGCGATCACGACCTGCATGCTCGGCGCGCTGGCCGGCGTGCTGCTGCAATCCGGGCGCCCGCCCGCGCGCATCAACCTCATGCTGGTGATCGGCGGCGCCATGATGGTGGTGGCCGGATGGCTGTGGGGCCAGACCTTTTCGATCGTCATCAAGGCGCTTTGGACGTCGTCCTTCGTGCTCGTCACGGCGGGCGCCAGCGCGATCCTGCTCGGCGTGGCGAACCAGTTGCTGGATGTCTGGCGCGTGACCGGCGCGTCGTGGCTGGTGTGGGTCGGCGCCAATGCGATCACGCTCTACATGATCAGCGGGCTTGCCGGTTTCGACCAGCTGGCGCGCCGGCTGGTGGGCGGAGATTTCGGCGACTTCCTCGATCGCATCACGGCGCCGGGCGCGAGCGCTTTTCTCACCCATGCGGTTGGGCTCGCGCTGGCGATCTGGCTCGCGGGCTTCCTTTACCGCAAGCGCGTTTTCGTGCGGCTCTAGTCGGGGGTATAACTTCGTCGCCGCGGGAAATAGTCTTTCGCCCGAACGGCTTGAAATCCGGTCGCCGAGACGGACTATAAAGGCGTTCGCGGGAGCCTCGCTTGACAGGAGCGCCCGTGAGATTATCGCCTGACAAGAAACTTGAACACCGCTTGAGAGGTCACGCCCATGTATCCTTCCACTGGCCCCGTGCGGCTGAAGACGAACCTCGCTGATTCCGTCTACACGAAAGCGCTGAAGGGGGGCGTTGTCTCCTCGCCGCTGGCGCAGTTTGATTTCGCCGGACCGAAGACCGCCAACCAGGGTTTCAAGCCCATGGTGCGCGACAATGTTTTCGAGGCGGGCGAGCTGGCGCTGGTCACCTATTTGCAGGCCAAGGCCTACGGCAAGCCCTATGTGCTGCTGCCGGCGCCGATCGTCAGCCGCTTCCAGCATCACACGATCGGCTTCGCGCCGAAGTTCGGCCAGATGTCGCCGAAGGATATCGAAGGCAAGCGCGTCGGCGTGCGCACCTATTCGCAGACGACGGGCCTGTGGGTGCGCGGCATCCTGCAGC
>JANXTB010000312.1 GCA_025356415.1 Hyphomicrobiales bacterium | reverse complement strand
GAGAGCGTCTTCTTCCTGTTCCAGATGACGTTTGCGATCATCACCCCGGCGCTGATCGTCGGCGCCTTCCCGGAGCGCATCAAATTTGCGCCCGTGCTGGTGTTCAGCGGCCTTTGGCTGCTGCTGGTCTATGCGCCCGTCACCCATTGGGTGTGGGGCGGCGGCTGGCTGATGAGCCGCAACATCATGGATTTCGCCGGCGGCCTCGTGGTCCACGCCACGGCGGGCTCCTCCGCGCTGGTCATCGCCGCGATGCTGGGGCCGCGCGACGGTTTCCCCAGGGAGCTGCGCCCGCCCCATAATCCGGGCCTCACCATCATCGGCGCAGGCCTGCTCTGGGTCGGCTGGTACGGGTTCAACGGCGGCAGCGCGCTCACCGCCGACAGCGCGGCCGGCATGGCGATTGTCGCGACGCATATGTCAGCCGCGGTCGCGGGCCTCGTCTGGATGACGATCGAATGGGCGCGCTTCGGGCGCCCGAGCGTGGTGGGCACCGTCACCGGCGTGGTCGCGGGCCTCGCCACCGTGACGCCCGCCTCCGGCTTTGTCGGGCCGCTCGGCGGCTGCCTACTCGGCCTCGCGGGTTCGGTCGTGTGCTTCTTCGCGGTCGAGGCCGTGAAGCATAGGCTGAAGATCGACGATACGCTCGATGTCTTCGCCGTGCATGGCCTCGGCGGCATTCTGGGCACGATTCTCGTGGCCTTTCTGGCCCATCCCGCCTTGCAGGGCGCCGGCTATGCTGAGGGCGGCACGGCGATGACGCAGCTCGTCACGCAGCTCCTCGGCGTCGGCGTAGTGGTCGCGTGGTCGGTTGTCGTGACTGCTCTGATCGTCGCCGGCATCCGGGCGTCGATTGGGCTGCGGGCCTCCCCGGACGAGATCGAGGAGGGGCTGGACCTCACCTCGCATGGCGAGCGCAGCTACACGCTCTGAGTTTTCAGGGGCGGCTCTTCGGAGCCGCCCTTTTCCTTTTCCGCGACCCATGCGTAGACTGCGCCCCAAGAAGATCATTCATCGCAAGAAAGATCATCGGGAGGGACACATGCCTGCCATCACCGTCACCGTGAACGGGAGCGCGCGAACGCTCGACATTCGCGATCCTGAAAAGCCACTCCTTTATGCGCTGCGAAACGACCTCGGCCTGAAGGGCGCGAAATACGGTTGCGGGCTTGGCCAATGCGGCGCATGCACGGTGCTGGTCGACGGCGAACCTGTGCGCTCCTGCGTGACGCCCGCCGCCAGCATGGCTGGCCGCAAGATCACCACCATCGAGGGCCTCGGCACAGTCGAGAAGCCACACAAGGTGCAGGCCGCCTTCATCGCCGAGCAGGCCGCGCAATGCGGCTATTGCACCAACGGCATGGTGATGACGAGCGCTGCTCTTCTGGAACGCAATGCAAAACCCAGTGTCGCCCAGGTGAAAGATGCGCTTGCGCAGAACCTGTGCCGCTGCGGCACGCATGATCGCATTGTCAGCGCCGTTGTGCGCGCATCGGGAGGATCGCGCGGATGAACATTCACACCTCGCGCCGCAATTTTCTGAAGGGCACAGGCGCGCTCTTTATCGCTATTCCGTTCAACGGTCCGTCGTTCGCGCAAGGCGCGGCGGCCAAGACCGTCGACGCCGCGCAGGTCGACGCCTATCTCGCGCTGCATGCCGACGGCACCGCGACGATCTATTCCGGCAAAGTCGATCTCGGCACCGGGCTGCGCGCCGCCTTCCCGCAGATCGCCGCGGAAGAACTTGGCCTGCCCATCGAACGCATCAAGCTGATCGAGGGCGATACCGCGCTGACGCCCGATCAAGGCCCGACATCGGGCTCCAACGGCATCCCCAAAGGTGGCATGCAATTGCGCCAGGCGGCAGCCACCGCGCGTCAGGCGTTGATCAAGCTCGGCGCAGAGAAGCTCGGGCGCCCGGCTTCCGAACTCGACGCGATTGATGGCGAAGTTCGCCCGAAAGCCGGGGGCGCAGGCGTTTCTTTCGCAAGCCTCATCGGTGACAAGGGCTTCGAACTCAAGCTCGATGCGAAAGCGCCGGTGCGCGATCCGAAGACCTATCGTTACGTCGGCAAGCACGTGCCACGCCCCGACGTGCCCGCGAAGGTCACGGGCCAATATGAATTCATGCACAATGTCGAAGTGCCCGGCATGCTGCATGGCCGCGTCGTGCGCCCGGCGAAGATCAACGCCAGCCTCGTGTCGGTGGATGAATCTTCCGTCGCAAGCATCCCCGGCGTGCAGGTGGTGCGCATCAAGAATTTCCTCGGCGTTGTCGCGCCCGACGAATGGGACGCGGTGCGCGCTTCGCGCATGCTGAAGGCGACATGGTCGGGCGGCGGTCTGCCGGTCGACGACAAGGGACTTGCCGATTATGTGCGCGCGAGCAAGCAGGTCGGCGACGAAATGCTCGACGAACGCGGCGACTTCAATACGGCCTACGCAGCCGCACCGAAGAAACTCACCGCGGAGTTTTACTGGCCCGCGCAAAGCCACGCCTCCATGGGCGCCTCCTGCGCCATTGCGGATGTGAAAGATGGCGCGGCGACGATCTGGTGTTCGTCGCAAGGCACGCATCGCTACGCCAAGCACTTCGCTGACATGCTGGGCATTCCCTCCAGCAAGACGCGCGTGCATTACGTCGATGGCGCCGGCTGCTACGGCATGAACGGACATGAGGACGCCGCCGCCGATGCGGCTTTCCTGTCGCGCGCAGTCGGCAAGCCGGTGCGCGTGCAATGGATGCGCGAGGACGAGCACGGGCTCGATCCGAAGGGCCCGCCGCAGGTGATCACGCAGGAAGCCGCCATGTCGGAGGACGGCAAGATCCTCGCGTGGCGCACGCAGATGTGGTGCCCCAAGCCCACCGAGAAACTGCCGACGATCCCGCTGCTGTCGCCGGCTGAAACTGAATCGAAGCAGGTTCCAGGCATCGCCACCGGCTCGCTGAGTTCGGGCGGCAAGCCGCCTTACGACATCCCCAACCTGCAGGTGCAGGTGCATTGGCTCGAGAGTACGCCGCTGCGCCCCTCGCATCTGCGCGCGCCGGGAAAGATCGGCAATTGTCTTGCGGTTGAAACGCTGATGGACGAGATGGCGCTGATGGCTGGAAAAGATCCGGTCGCATTCCGTCTCGATTATCTGCCCGATCCGCGCGGCCGCGAGGCCGTGGAGCGCGTCGCGAAACTGTTCAACTGGGACACGCGCGTGCAGCCGCGTCGCGACGGCAAGGGCCGCGGCATCGGCTTCACACAATATAAAGGCGACGAAACCTATGTCGCCATTGCAATGGAAGTGGAAGTCGACGCCCGTGGACGCATTCGCGTGACGCGCGTCGCCGCCACGCATGATTGCGGACAGGTCATCAGCCCCGATGGCGTGCGCTCGCAGGTCGAGGGCTGCATCCTGCAGACCATCGGGCGCACTTTGTACGAGGAAGTGAAGTTCGATCGCGACCATGTCACCAGCCGCGACTGGTCAACCTATCCGATCCTCACTTTCACCGATCTGCCGGAGATGAAGATCGAACTCATCGACCGCCCCGACCAGCCGCCGCGTGGCGCTGGTGAGGCGGCGACGGCGCCTGTCGCCGCAGCGCTCGCCAACGCCGTCTTCGACGCGACGGGCGTGCGCCTGCGCCGCGTGCCGTTCACGGCGCCGCGTGTGAAAGCCGCGATGGCCGAGACGGTGACGAAGAACGGTTAAGTCGTCATTGCGAGGAGCGAAGCGACGCGGCAATCCATCTAGCGGCAGCCGTCAGATGGATTGCTTCGCTTCGCTCGCAATGACGAAACGAAAATGGGAGGAACCACACGCATGCGCGCCATTCTGACGCTCGCTGTCGCCTGCTCGCTCGGCTTCGCCGCGCCCGCGATGGCGCAAACGAAAATGACGGTCGTGACCTTCGCGGGCGCAACCAATATCGCCGTCTGGCTCGCGACCGAAAAAGGCTATTTCAAAAAGGAAGGCCTAGACGTCACGCATGAAATCACGCGCGGCTCCACCGCGGTGATCGAAGGCCTGATGAACGGCAAATATCAGATCGCCTCGACGGCTTTCGACA
Organism: Hyphomicrobiales bacterium; assembly: GCA_025356415.1. GTDB lineage: Bacteria > Pseudomonadota > Alphaproteobacteria > Rhizobiales > Beijerinckiaceae > Terripilifer. The sequence continues at coordinate 9,570 of JANXTB010000312.1, read as the reverse complement.
ACCACGTCGCCAACACCGAAGGCGTCGGCGACATCAATATTCCGGGTTACGATCTCATCGGCATCGCCGGCGTGCATTCGGGCATGAACAAGATCGTCACCCGGCCCGAGATCAAGAGCTTCGCCGACCTGAAGGGCAAGGTCGTCGCCAGCGATGCGCTGACCAGCGGCTACGGCCTCGTGCTCGTGCGCATTCTCGAAATGAACGACTTGAAACGCGATCGCGATTTTTCCGCGCTGGCGGTGGGCAGCGGGCCCAACCGCCTCGCCGCCATGAAGGACAACAAGGCGCAGGCCGCCGCTCTCTCGTCGCCCGACGACATTGAAGGCAAGAAACTCGGCTTCAACATTCTGGCCGACGCGACGGAGATCATCGGCGCCTATCAGGGCAGCGCCTTCATCACGCGCCGTGCTTATGCAAAGGAGCATGAGAAAGACGTCGTCGCCTTCCTGCGAGCGATCATCGCCGCCACCGACGAAGTGTTCGCCAACAAGCCGGGCGCCGTCGCCGTCCTGCGTGCGCGGATCAATGGATTATCGGAAGAAGACGCGTCGACGATCTACGACCAGATGACTGCCGGCAAAGGCGGACTGAACCGCCGCGCGCAGATGAATATGGACGGCGTGAAAACGCTGATCGCGCTGCGCAATGAGCTGAGTGGCGCGAAGAAGATCGAGAGCGATCCGGGAAAGTATGTGGACTTGTCGTATTACGACAAGGCGGTCGCGGGGATGAAGTAAGGGCGAGCGCACGCCCCCACACGTTCGTCATTGCGAGCGAAGCGAAGCAATCCATCTAGTGGCTGCCACTAGATGGATTGCCGCGTCGCTGCGCTCCTCGCAGTGACGATAAACGAGTGACGCTCCGACGTATCGTCAGGCCGCCGTCGACTTCGCCAGCGACGCCATATCGCTCACGAACCGGTACTTCACGTCGCTCTTCAGCATTCGCTCGTAAGCCACATTGATGTCCTGGATCGGGATCATCTCGATGTGCGAGACGATGCCGTGCTCGGCGCAGAAGTCGAGCATTTCCTGCGTTTCCGGAATGCCGCCGATCAGCGAGCCGACGAGCTGGCGACGCTTCATGATCAGGTTGAACACGCCGGGTGACGGATGCGGCGTCGCCGGGGCGCCGACGAGGCACATAACGCCATCGCGCTTCAGCATGTTCAAGTAAGGATCGAGATCATGCGGCGCCGCGACCGTATCGATGATGAAATCGAACGTATTCGCCTCCTTGGCCATCGCGTCCGGATCTTTCGAGATCACGACATCCGTCGCGCCGAGCTTCTTCGCGTCTTCGAGCTTGCCAGGCGAGGTCGTGAACAAGGTCACTTTCGCGCCCATCGCATTGGCGATCTGGATCGCCATATGGCCGAGCCCGCCGAGGCCCACGACGCCAACTCGCTGGCCAGCGCTCACGCGCCAGCGGCGCATCGGCGAGAAAGTGGTGATGCCGGCGCACAGCAGCGGCGCGGCAGCTGCCGGGTCCATGCCTTCGGGAATGCGCAGCACGAAATCCTCATCGACGACAATCTTGTCCGAATAGCCGCCGTAGGTGTTGGCGCCTGTGCCCTGCTCCGGACCGTTGTAGGTGCCGGTCCAGCCATTCTCGCAATATTGCTGCAAGCCCTCGTTGCAGGAGACGCAATGACGGCATGAATCGACGAGGCAGCCGACGCCGCAGAGATCGCCGACCTGGTATTTCGTGACGCCAGCGCCGACACGCGTCACGCGTCCGACGATTTCATGGCCTGGCACGCTCGGATAAAGCGTATTGCCCCATTCGCCGCGCGCCGTGTGCAGGTCCGAATGGCAAACGCCGCAGAACTGGATGTCGATCTCGACGTCTTTCTCGCGCGGCTCACGACGGTCGAAAGAAAAGGGCGCAAGCGGCGCGCTCGCATCGGTCGCGGCAAATCCAAAGGCCTTGGCCATAATTTCTCCTGAAAATGTCGGGAATTTCGTAGCCGCTTATGTGGTGCGTGCGACGCAAAAGAAAAGGCAGGCGTTTTTCACACCTGCCTTGCCCATAGCGCAGAGCTGCTCTCCGACTAGGGTTTGACGCCAAGCTCGATGACATCGAAGCCAAGCGCGGAATTGAAATCCTGCGGCACTTCATACAGCGCCTCGATCTTCATGCCGGGCCTCAACTGCGTGCGGTCGGCCACACCCTCGATATTGGTGTCGGACGTGACACGCAGGCGGATCTCCTTGCCGTCGCCCGCATCGACGCTGAGATTGCGCCCGGCCTCGACGACTTTGGTGAGCGTGCCCTTCGTCTCGACCTCGGTCGTCTTGACGATGATCGGCCCGAGCCCGGCAAGCTCACGATAGATCGTTTCCGCCATCCAGTCGTAATGCGTCGCGCGATCCCAACCCTTGAATTCGTCCATGTTGAATTGCCTGATGATCTCGGGCAGCGGCACGCCACGATCCATCATCACGCGGACTTTCTGGCGGGCCAGCAGCACGTAATCGACCATGGCCTGCAGGTCGTGAACATCGCTCAACGGACCGTGCGAAGGCACGACGACGCGCGGCTTCAGCGCGAGCAGCGCCTCGAGTTCCTTAAGCATGGTGATCGTCGTGCCATGGCTGAAGTCGGGCCTGATGTCCGGGTGACGATCCTTGTAGGCTGCAAAAGACCCATGCAGCACGCCGCTTTCCGGCAACCAGACTGCCACATCGCCAATGTTGTACGTGTCATCGACATAAATGAGCTCGATCTTCTTGCCGCCGAGATTGAGCGTCATCCGATCTGGAAAGCTCATCATCATGTCCTTGGGCGACAGTCCTTCGAGCGCAGCCGCGCGTTCGGGAAAGCGCTTGCGCCATGACTTCACTTGATGTGGCTTCATGGCGGCGATATCGCGCGCCACGCGGTCGTGGACGATGAGCGTCGCGGGCGGCGTGAAATACGGCGAGCCGCCAAAATGGTCGCCGTGATATTGCGATATGACGACCCAGCGCACCGGCTGATCTGTGACGGACTTGATCTTCTGCGCAATGTCGCGCGTGTCGGGCTGATTGTTGCCGGTGTCGACCAGCACGACGCCCTGGTTGGTGACGATCACCATGGCGTTGGCGTCGTTCTTGCGCCCGACATAGGCGTAGACGTCATCCGCAAGTTTGACGAATTCGGCTGTATCGCCGGTGACCGCGAGAGCTGGTGACGTCCACGCGAAAAGGGCCAGCAGCCCGACGCGCCAAAGCGCGGCTAATGTGCTCATCCCACACCCCTCCCCTCAAATTTCTTGATTGGGGCAAGCGTCGCATTGCGCGCGGGTGGCGTCAAATTTTGCGGCCTTCGGCGTGAAAAATGAAAAAGGCAGGCGTTTTCACGCCTGCCTTCATCTCAAGTCCGAAGGAAACGGCTCTTATTCCGCAGCAACCGGAATGGCGACCGGCGCCTTGCCTTCGCCTTTGATGTAATTGGCGCGCAGCTTCTTCAGGACGAAGAGCGCCAGCAGGCCGGTCACAACATCCGCCACGATCACGATGACGAACACCGGGATCCAGCTGCCCGCTGAATCGTGGATCATCGCCGCGACCGGGCCGCCGAGCACCGAGCCAATGCCCTGCGACATATAGAGGAAGCCGTAGTTCGTCGTCGCCTGCTTGGTGCCGAATGTATCGGTCAGCGTCGAGGGGAAGAGCGAGAAGATCTCGCCCCAACCGAAGAAGACGAGGCCGGAAAGCAGGACGAAGGCGTAGGCGTTGTCGCGGAAAAGCAGCAGCAGCAGGATGGCGATCGCTTCGAGAATGAAGGCGATGCCCATCGTGTTTTCGCGACCGATGCGGTCCGACACCCAGCCAAAGAAAGGCCGCGTGAAACCGTTGAGGATACGATCGACCGTCAGCGCCAACGGCAGCGCGGCCACGCCGAACAGGATGATATCGGCAACGCCGAATTCGCGGGCGAAATTGGCGAAGTTCGACGTGACCATCAGACCGCCCGTCGACATCATCGTCATCATGGCGAACATCAGCCAGAACACCGGCGTCTTCAGCATCTCCTTCGGCGAGGTGTCCTTGCCGGTGGCGATCGTGTCAACCGGCGGCGGCAGCACGTCGCTGGTCGTGGGCGTGCGAAGCCCAAGCGCGGCGGCGACGCCGATGGCGCCGAGGATGAGGCCGAAGGTCACCAGCGTCTGGGCGTAGCCCGACGACTTGATCATGTTGTCGATCGGGAACGTCGTCATGAGCGCGCCCATGCCGTAACCCGCGGCGACCATGCCGATGGCGAAGCCGCGACGATCCGGGAACCAGCGCGCCATCAGGCCGACGATGCCGATGTAGACGATGCCGGTGCCGATGCCGCAAAGGCCGCCGTAGGTGAAGTAAAGCATCGTCAGGCTGGTGGCCTGAGCCGAGAGAACCCAGCCGAGACCCGACAGCGCCGCGCCGAAAGCGACCAGCAGTTTCGGCCCGAACCTTTCAACGAGCCAGCCCTGCGCGGGCGAGAGCCATGTCTGCAGAACGATGAGAAGCGAGAAAGTGATCTGCAAAGCCGGCAGCGAAGCGCCGGTAGCGCCCTGCAGCGGCTTTACGAAGAGAGTCCATACATATTGCGGGCTCGATATCGTCATCATGACGATCAAACCGAGCACCAATTGCACCCAACGTGCATTTGAAGTTTTTTCCAGCATCTTTTTCTTCTCCCAAGCCTTGTAATGCCCGGGGGATTGCAAGCGATGTGCCAGAACCGGCGCAGGCCAGCGCAGGCAAAGGGCATTTGCGATTCAGCGCTGAAACTGCCGACTATCGCGGCAGATGCGCAAGAAAGCGGCGTGTTTCCGGGATTTCCGCATCATCAAAATGCAAAAAGGCCCGGTGATCCGGGCCTTTTCTTCATTCGTATATTGAGGCTGCTCAGCTCAGAAACCCATCGCCGCGCCGTCGCTGCGCGGGTCGGTCGCGCCCTCGAACACGCCGCTCGGGTGGCGCACGATCGCGCCTGCATGGCCCATGGTGCTCGTGTAATCGCCGAGCATTTCCACGTTATGTCCGGCATCGCGCAGCGCTGAAACCACTTCGGGCGCGAAGCGATTTTCGAGTTTCAGCGTGACGCTGTCCTCGCCCCATGTCTTGCCGAGCAACCAGCGCGGCGCAGTGACGGCCATTTGCAGCTTCTCGCCGAACATGGCGTAGCGCGAGAAGACGGCGGCCTGCGTCTGCGGCTGGCCTTCGCCGCCCATCGTGACGTAGACCATGACGCGGCCATCGTCGAAATGCGCCATCGCGGGGTTGAGCGTATGGAAAGGCTTGCGGCCAGCGCCGATCTTGCGCGGGCCATCGCCTTCCAGAAAGAAACTCGCGCCGCGATTCTGCCAGACGATGCCGGTTTGCGGCAGCACGCAGCCCGAGCCGAATTCAAAGAAGATGCTCTGGATGAAGCTCACACTGAGCCCATCCTTGTCGATCGCGCCGAGCCACACCGTGTCGCCGGCGCTCGCGGGCTGCGGCCATTCCAGCGCCTTGTTGGGATCGATGCGCTGCGCGAGCTGGTCGAGACGCGTCGCTTCCAGCCAGCTTTGCGCGTCTTCGGTCATCGTGCCCGGATCGCCTATGATGCGATCGCGCACGAGGAAAGCCTGCTTGGTGGATTCCACCAGCCCATGCACATGCGCGAAACCCTCCGGCTGCCTGACGCCAAGGCGATCGAACAGAGCCAGGATCATCAATGACGAGAGGCCCTGCGTCGGCGGGGGGAAGTTGAAAATGCGCGCGCCCTTCACGCGCACATGCAAGGCAGCACGGCGCTGCGCACGATGCGCTGCAAGGTCCGCCGCGCTCACCGGCGAGCCGGCGGCCGCGAGATCTGCGGCGAGATCGGCCGCGATGGCGCCGCGATAAAAATCATCCGTCCCGTGTTCGCCGAGGCGCTTCATTGTCCGCCCCAAAGCGGGCAGCTTCATCAGCGCGCCTTCGACCGGCGGCGCGCCGTCCTGCAAGAAGGTCGCCGCAAAACCGGGCGCATCCTTCAGCTCCGGCAGCTTGCTCGTCGTCAATTCCTGCTGGCTCGCCGTGACCGGAAAACCATTCTCGGCCGACCATGCGGCGTCTTCCACGAGGCGAGACAGCGGCAGCTTGCCGCCCATCTCGGCGCTCAGCTTCAGCGCCTCGCCCCAACCCGAAATGGTCCCGGCCACCGTGTTGGCGGCGAGCGGCCCGCGCTGCGGGATCGTCTTGAAGCCGCGCGAGGCGTAGAGCTCCGGGGTCGCCGCAGCCGCCGCGCCGCCGCAAGCGTCGATCGCCACCGGCTCCGAGCCGTCCTTCGAGACGAGCCAGAACCCGTCGCCGCCGATTGACGTCATGTGCGGATAGACGACCGCGAGGGAGGCCGCCATGGCGATGGTCGCCTCGATGGCGTTGCCGCCGTCACGCAAGACCCGCAGGCCCGCCTCGCTCGCCAGATGGTGGGGCGACGTGACCATGCCACGCAGCGCGCGGGGAGTGTTCAGCATGATGTTGGTCCTCGAAAATCACGAAATCCGGTCGACAGACGCAAGCCGTGTGCCGCAGCTCAGGAATTCGGACCAGGCTACGCCAAAGTCAAGCCTTGCGCGATGCGGCGACAGCCTTGGACGGAACAAAAGAGCCGAGGGTCCGTTTCAGCCCCATGGACTGGATGACGACGCTCTTCGGGCACAAGGACGACATGAACGCCTGGCAGGAGTGCGCGCGCGCGGTTCTGATCTTCGCCTATGGCTTGCTGCTGGTGCGCGTCGCGGGGCGGCGCATGTTCGGCAAATGGTCGGCGCTCGACTTCGTGCTGGCGATCATCATCGGGTCGAACCTGAGCCGGGCGCTCACCGGCGGCGCGGCGCTCGGCGGAACGCTCGCCGCGACCACGGTGCTGGTTGCGCTATATTGGCTGCTCGCGCATCTCGCGGCGCGGATCCCTGCGGTGTCCCACCTGCTTGAAGGGCGCGCCGTTGTCCTCGCTCAACATGGCAAGCACGCAGAACGTGACCGGTTGCGGCACGCCATCAGCCAGGCCGATCTCGACGAGGCCCTGCGCGAGCGCGGCATCTCCTTGCCCGAGGAGGCGGAGCGGATCACGCTCGAGCCAAGCGGCAAGATCACTATTCTCAAGCGCAAGGATTGATGCTTGTCGCGACCTGTGCTCCGCCTGCTCGCCGCCGTCCCACTCATCGCCCTCGCCACGCCCGCCTTCGCGGCGGAAAAAGGCGGCGCGTCCGAGGTCAGCTTCCTGATTCAGGTGATGCTGCTGCTCGTCGTCGGTCGCATCCTCGGCGAGCTCATGCATCGCATCGGCCAACCTGCCGTGATGGGGCAATTGCTGGCGGGCGTGATGCTCGGGCCTTCCGTGTTCGGCCTGCTCGCGCCGGACCTGCAGCACATGCTGTTTCCGCCACTGCCTGAGCAGAAGGCGATGCTCGACGGCGTCTCGAACCTCGGCATCCTGATGTTGCTGCTGCTCACCGGCATGGAGACCAACCTCGAGCTCGTCTCGCGCGTGCGGCGGGCGGCGCTGTCCATATCTCTCACCGGGATTCTCGTGCCCTTCGCCTGCGGCTTCGCGCTGGGCGAAATGCTCCCCATGGACATGCTGCCCAATCCGGAGCTGCGGCTCATCACCTCGCTGTTTCTGGGCACGTCGCTGTCGATCTCGTCCGTTAAGATTGTCGCCATGGTCGTGCGCGAGATGAACTTCTCGCGCCGCAACGTCGGCCAGCTCATCGTCGCCTCGGCCATCATCGATGACACGGTCGGCTGGGTCATTATTGCCGTGACCTTCTCGCTGGCGCTGCATGGCAAGGTCGATTTCTGGGCCGTGGGACAGACGCTTCTGGGCACCGCGATCTTTCTGGCGCTGGCGTTTTCCATCGGCCAGAAGGTGGTTTTCCAGCTCATCCGCTGGGCCAACGACACGCTGAAGACCGATGGCGCGGTGATCTCGACCATTCTGACGATCACAGCCGCTCTCGCGCTGATTACGCAGGCGATCGGCGTGCACACCGTGCTCGGCGCTTTCGTCGCCGGCATTCTCGTTGGCCAATCACCCATCCTGACCAAGCGCATCGAAGACCAGTTGCGCAGCCTCATCGTCGCGCTTTTCGCGCCGGTGTTCTTCGGCCTCGCGGGCCTTGGCGCCGATCTCACCATTCTGAAAGACCCGACGATTCTCGCGCTGACAGCGGGCCTTGTCGTGATCGCGAGCTTCGGCAAATTCGCCGGCGCTTTTCTCGGCGGGCGGCTCGGCAATATCTCAACCGCAGAATCGCTCGCGCTCGCTTGCGGCATGAATGCGCGCGGCTCGACCGAAGTCATCGTCGCCACCATCGGCCTGTCGATTGGCGCGTTGAGCGAGAGCCTCTACACCATGATCGTCGCGATGGCGGTGATCACCACCATGGCCATGCCGCCGATGCTGCGCTGGGCGCTGAAGCGCCTGCCGATGAGCGACGAAGAGCGCGAGCGCATGAAGCGCGAGGATTTCGAAGCGAAGGGTTTCGTCGCCAACCTCGAACGCTTGCTGATCGCGGCGGACGAAAGCCCGAGCGGCCAATTGGCGTCGCGCGTCGCAGGCCTCATCGCTGGCCCGCGCGGGATGCCGGTGACGGTGCTCGAACTCGATTCATCCAATGGCGGCGAAAGCGGAGTCGCGGCGACGACATTGGCGGAACATGCCACCGCCTCATCGGAAAAGGACGCGCCCGACATCATTTCGAAGCGTCCGGAAGCGAAAGCCGAAACCGCCGTGCAAGAGGAATCCGACAAGGGCTATGACCTGCTGCTCGTCGGCATCGAGCCCGCGCTGACGGCGGGCGGCGATATCGAGCGGCGCCTCATGCGGATCATCGACAAGTTCGAGGGCCCCTGCGCCATCGTTCTGGCGCGCGGCGCCCTGGCGCGACAGCCCATGGCGACGCTCGATATTCTCGCGCCAGTTTCGGGCACCGACGTCTCGCGGCGCGGCAGCGAGATCGCGCTGGCGCTGGCGCGCGCGACTGGCGCGAGCGTGCGGGCCTTGCACGTGCCGCTCGGCAAGCAGACGACGGCGCGCCGCGCTGGCTTCGGCAGGCTCGCGCGCGGCGACCGCGCCATCACGCGCGCCATGCGCCGCCTCGCCGAGCATTACGGCGTGGAGGTGATGACCAAAATCAACAAGGGCGGCAGCCCTGAAGACGCAGTCTTGAACGAAGCGCGCGGGCGCCTGATCGTCATGGGCGTCACGCGACGCTCGGGGGAGTCGTTGTCACTGGGCCATGTCGCGGAGGCTATTTTGGCGGATGCAGAACAGCCGGTTATTTTTGTGATGAGTTAGCGTTCGTCATTGCGAGCGAAGCGAAGCAATCCAGAAGCCACACGCGCGGCCGCTGGATTGCTTCGTCGCTTCGCTCCTCGCAATGACGGCGGAGGCTCGGGACTTTGTCCCGAGTCCGCCCTCTCCCGCTGTTCAGACCGGAGAGATGGGTAACGGGTGTTCGGGGACATGGGTAACACATGGAGCCTGGCCTTGGAGGGTTGGGCGATGCCGTGGGGAGCCGTGTCTGCGATGGATCTTCGTCTTGAGTTTTGCGAGCTGGCCGGACGC
>JANXTB010000277.1 GCA_025356415.1 Hyphomicrobiales bacterium | reverse complement strand
ACGACTTGCGCGCGCAAGGCGCTTTCACGCTGCCCTCGACCATCGAGCTCGAAATCGCCACCAACCCATTCCTGCGCGCAGAAGATCCTGGCGTTCAGGAGAAGGTCGGGCTGAAAGGCGCCGATCCCGCAGCGGTCTTTGCAGAATTGCGCGAACGCAAGAACAAGGCCTGAGGCATGAGCTACCAGCACGGCGGCCTCAGCGCGGACGATGTCGTTCGCAGGCTCGAATTAAAGCCGCATCCCGAAGGCGGCTTTTATCGCGAGACGTGGCGCGACGAACGCACGGATGCGGCGGGGCGCGCGGCGTCATCGCTGATTTATTTTCTGCTCGGTGCGGGAGACAGCTCGGACTGGCATCGCGTCGATGCGGCCGAGGTCTGGCATTATTACGCAGGCGCGCCGCTCGTGCTGACGCAATCGCCCAACGGCCACGACGCCAGCGCGGCGCATCTGGGGCCTGACATCCTGGGTGGACAACACCCGCAGATCGTGGTGCCCGCGCATCATTGGCAGACGGCCACGAGCCTCGGCGTGTGGACGCTGGTCGGCTGCACGGTGGCGCCGGCGTTCGATTTCGCGGGCTTCGAGCTCGCGCCGCCAGACTGGCGCCCGACGCCGCGAAGCTGAGGGGCGCGAACCTTCACCCCTTGCGGGACAGGCTCTCGATTTTTGCCTGCATGTCGGCAAGCTGCTTCTTCAGCGAGTCGATGTCGGGCATCGCGGGCGCAGGCGTCTCTTCGCTGCGCGGCTCGGCTGATGGCTTGTCGCCGGCGCCAGCCACCTTGGCGACGAAGGGGTTGAACATGCCCAAGGCCTGGCTGAACATCGCCATGTTGGCGCGCGCCTGCTCTTCCAGCACGCCAAACATCTGCCCGCCCGGCAATTCCTTGCCGCCGATGGCCGACTGGATCTGCTCGCGGAATTTCTGCTGCTGGTTGGTCAGGTTGCCGATCGAATATTCGAGATAGCTCGGAACCAGCATTTGCATGCTGTCGCCATAGAACCGGATCAGCTGGCGCAGGAAGGTGATTGGCAGCAGGCTCTGGCCATCCTTGCCCTCCTGCTCGAAGATGATCTGCGCGAGCACGGGACGCGTGATGTCCTCGCCGCTTTTCGCGTCAAACACCACGAAGTCTTCGCCCTTCTTGACCATGACAGCAAGGTCTTCGAGCGTCACATAGGTGCTGGTGCCAGTATTGTAGAGACGCCTGTTCGCGTACTTCTTGATGGTGATCGGCGTTTTTTCACTAGCCATGTCTTACCTGCCGCCCAGTCTGCCTGACCTTCCTCACGCCCGGTACACGGACGCGCTCCCTCAGGACCAAGCTACGATAGTCACATTGGCGTGTAGGACGGAAGTGTTTTCTGCCCGTAAGATAAACAAGCAAGCATAGACCCTAGGCATTTGGTCGGCAGACCATTTGCTCATCAATGGGGCGCCCGCGGCGCTTGACCCCTGAATGGGCAAAGTGCTTCTGATACTATTCCCGCAGCACACGGGGCCCGAAGACCGTGTGGCTGGATAGCCGGGAACGGCGGGAACGAGAGAATAGGGAGTATAAATCATGGCGACGGACATCGTGGTTGTCAGCGCGGCTCGCACCGCCGTGGGTTCATTCAACGGCGCCTTCGCCAACACACCGGCGCATGATCTGGGCGCCGCCGCCATCAAGGCCGCGCTCGAGCGCGCCAAGGTCGATGCGGCGGACGTCAACGAAGTCATCATGGGCCAGATCCTGACCGCCGGTCAGGGCCAGAACCCCGCTCGTCAGGCCGCCATGAAGGCCGGCATTCCGCAGGAAGCCACGGCCTGGCAGCTCAACCAGCTGTGTGGCTCGGGCCTCCGCGCCGTCGCGCTCGGCATGCAGCAGATCGCCAATGGCGACGCCTCGATCATCGTCGCGGGCGGCCAGGAAAGCATGTCCATGTCGCAGCACGCCTCCTACATGCGCGGCGGCACGAAGATGGGCGATGTGAAATTCGTCGACACCATGCTGAAGGACGGCCTCTTCGACGCCTTCCACGGCTACCACATGGGCACGACCGCCGAGAACGTCGCCGCCAAGTGGCAGCTCAGCCGCGACGAGCAGGATCGTTTCGCGCTGGGTTCGCAGAACAAGGCCGAAGCCGCCATGAAGGCCGGCAAGTTCAAGGATGAAATCGTCCCCTTCACCGTCTCCACCCGCAAGGGCGACATCATCGTCTCCGACGACGAATATCCGCGCCACGGCACGACGCTCGAAGCGCTCACCAAGCTGAAGCCCGCCTTCTCGAAGGAAGGCACCGTCACCGCGGGCAACGCGTCGGGCATCAATGACGGCGCCGCGGCGATCGTCCTGATGACGGCGGCTGAAGCGGCCAAGCGCGGCCTCACCCCGCTCGCGCGCATCGCCTCCTGGGCGACCGCCGGCGTCGATCCCTCGGTCATGGGCACGGGCCCGATCCCGTCGTCGCGCAAGGCGCTCGAGAAGGCTGGCTGGAAGGTCAGCGATCTCGATCTCATCGAAGCCAACGAGGCTTTCGCCGCGCAGGCGCTCGCCGTCAACAAGGACATGGGCTGGGATCCGGCCATCGTGAACGTCAACGGCGGCGCCATCGCCATCGGTCATCCGATCGGCGCGTCCGGCGCGCGCGTCTTCACGACTCTGCTGCATGAAATGCAGCGCCGCGGCGCCAAGAAGGGCCTCGCCACTTTGTGCATCGGCGGCGGCATGGGCATCGCGCTCTGCGTCGAACGGTAGTTTTTAAAAGCGCGCGCCGTCTTCGGATGGCGCGCGTTTCTGTTTGAGTAAAAACGGGCGCCAGACGCCCGCTGACAAGGCGAGGGAACGCCGGCTGCGCAAGCAGCTCGGGCAAAGGAGCGGATCATGGCACGGGTTGCAGTCGTCACAGGCGGCACGCGCGGAATCGGCGCGGCCATTTCAAAAGCCCTCAAGGGCGCCGGCTATAAGGTGGCCGCGAATTACGCCGGCAATGATGAAGCCGCCGCGCAATTCCAGAAAGAGACCGGAATCGCGGTCTTCAAGTGGGACGTCTCGAACTACGAGGCCTGCGCCGCCGGCCTCGCCAAAGTCGAAGCGGAACTCGGCCCCATCGAAGTGCTGGTCAACAATGCCGGCATCACGCGCGACGGCTTCTTCCACAAGATGGCGCCCGAGCAATGGCTCGCGGTCATCAACACGAATCTCAATTCGCTGTTCAACATGTGCCGTCCGGTGATCGAGGGCATGCGCAACCGCGGCTTCGGCCGCATCGTCTGCATCTCGTCCATCAACGGCCAGAAGGGCCAGGCCGGACAGTCCAACTATTCCGCCGCCAAGGCCGGCGAGATCGGCTTCGTGAAGGCGCTGGCGCAGGAAAACGCCAACAAGGGCATCACGGTCAACGCGATCTGCCCGGGCTATATCGGGACGGAAATGGTGCGCGCGATCGACCCCGAAGTGCTGGCCAAGCGCATCGTTCCGCAGATCCCGGTCGGGCGCCTCGGCGAGCCGGAGGAAATCGCCCGCGCGGTGCTGTTCCTCGTGGCCGATGAGGGCGGGTTTATCACCGGCTCGACCCTCTCGGCCAACGGCGGCCAGTATATGGCGTAAAGCCAAGCTCTGGTTTCCTGCCCTTAAGGCATTTCGCCCATAATGAGCCGCGCGCCCAAAACGCGCGGCTTTTTCATTGGGGGATTTTCATGGAGACCAGACGCATTTGGGGCGTCCGTGCCGGCAGTTTCGGCGAGGCAGACCACGTATTTCTCGATCTGAACCAGATCGCCATCAGCTTTGCGAAGGACGGTGGCGACGTCAGCAGCCTGCCCTCCACGCGCGGCGCCTTTCGACAGGCCGTCGGGGATAGCCTCGAGCGGCGCGCGCACTCGACCGAGCGCCCCGGCCCCACGCAGGCCAACCAGCTGTTCCGCTTCGTCCACGACATGCGCATCGGCGACGCCGTCCTCTACCCGCGCAAATGCGACCGCACGCTCCACTGGGGCGAGGTCACCGGCCCCTATCTCTTCGATCGTGACCGATGTTCGGACTTCGCCCACCGCCGCCCGGTGCTGTGGCGCGGCAAGCTCAGCCGGGACGTCTTCTCGCAAGGCGCGCTCTACGAGATCGGCTCCGTCCTCACCCTGTTCGAGGTGAAGAGCTTCGCCGCCGAGTTCCGACGCAAGTTCAACGCGGCGCAGGGCGGGGTGACGCTCGTGAACGATGACGACGAGATTGAGGAGAATGTCGCCCGCGACGTCGCCGAGACAACGCGCGATTTTATCGCCCGCAAATTGCGCACCGAGCTGAAGGGTTATCCGCTGGAGCCGCTGGTCGCGGACCTGTTCTGCGCCATGGGCTACCGCGCCTACGCCACCCGCGCCGTGCGCGATGACGGGATCGACGTGATCGCCCATCGCGACGAACTCGGCATCGAGCCGCCGATCTTCAAGATCCAGGTGAAGGGGCAGGACTCCAATATTTCCGCCGATGTCGTGAAGGCCTTCTACGCCATGGTGCACGAGCGCGAGGTCGGGGTGTTCATCGCCACCGGCGGCTACACGCAAGCCGCCAATGAATTCGCCCGCACCAAGAGCAACCTCAAGCTGGTCGACGGCGTCGCTTTCATCGACATGATCCAGCGCCATTACGAGGGGCTCGGCCTCAAGCACCGCCAGCAGATTCCGCTCAAGCGCGTCCTTGTGCCCGACCTCGCAAATGCGGGCGCATGAGCGCGGGGTCTTGACCCCATGGTGGGATTGCACTCACTTGGCGCTGGAAAATCAGGGACCAGAGCCAGACCCATGTCGAACGCTTTCATGTCGAACGCTTTCACGTCGAACGCTTGCATCGATCCGGCCACGCTTGTCAGTGCGGACCCGGCTCCGCGCCACAAGACGGTCGCTGTCCGCGTCGGCTCGGGCAAGGGCGCGGTGACGGTCGGCGGCGGCGCGCCCGTCGTCGTGCAATCCATGACCAACACCGACACGGCCGATATCCCCGGCACCATCGCGCAGGTCGCCGCGCTGGCGCGCGCGGGCTCCGAGATCGTGCGCATCACGGTTGATCGCGACGAGGCCGCCGCCGCCGTCCCGCACATCCGCGACGGCCTGCTGAAGATGGGTGTGCATGTGCCGCTCGTCGGCGACTTTCATTACATCGGCCACAAGCTGCTCGCAGCCCACCCGGCCTGCGCCGAAGCGCTCGACAAATACCGCATCAACCCCGGCAACGTCGGCTTCAAGGACAAGAAGGACCGGCAATTCTCGGCCATCGTCGAGGAGGCGATCAAGCACGGCAAGGCCGTGCGCATCGGCGCCAATTGGGGTTCGCTCGACCAGGAATTGCTGACCACGCTGATGGACGCCAACGCTGCATCGGCGCAGCCGCTGGAAGCGCGCGCGGTGACGCGCGAGGCCATGGTGCGCTCGGCGCTTTATTCGGCGGAACGCGCGGAAGAGATCGGCCTGGCCCGTGACCGCATCGTGCTGTCGGCGAAAGTGTCCGCCGTGCAGGATCTCATCGCCGTCTATCGCATGCTCGCCGCGCGCTCGAATTACGCCATTCATCTCGGCCTGACCGAAGCCGGCATGGGCTCGAAGGGCATCGTCGCCTCCTCGGCCGCGATGGGCATCTTGTTGCAAGATGGCATCGGCGACACGATCCGCGTCTCGCTGACGCCCGAGCCCGGCGGCGACCGCACGGTAGAAGTCACTGTGGCGCAGGAACTTCTGCAAACGATGGGATTCCGCACCTTCGTGCCGCTCGTCGCCGCCTGCCCCGGTTGCGGGCGCACGACATCCACCGTGTTCCAGGAACTGGCGCGCGACATCCAGACCTTCATCCGCGATGAAATGCCGGGCTGGCGCGCGCGCTATCCGGGCGTCGAAGCACTCAACGTCGCGGTGATGGGCTGCATCGTGAACGGTCCCGGCGAAAGCAAGCACGCCGACATCGGCATCTCGCTGCCCGGTACGGGAGAGACGCCAGCGGCGCCGGTGTTCATCGACGGCGAGAAAGCGATGACGCTGCGCGGGCCAACCATTGCGGCGGACTTCAAGCAGCTCGTGATCGAGTATATCGAGAAGCGATACGGGGCGCGCAGCGCGGCGGAGTGACTAGATCAGTCCCGCCGCAATGTTGATCATCAGCGCGACAATCGTCGTGTTGTAGATAAACGCCACGACGCCGTGTGCGAGCGCGATGCTGCGCATCATCGGCGAGCTGATCGCGACATCCGCTGTCTGGCAGGCGACGCCGATGATAAACGAGAAATACAGGAAGTCGCTGTAGTCCGGCGATGTCGTGTCGGGAAATTGCAGCCCGCCGCGAATCTTGTCGTCCACGGCGGGGCGCCGGCGCCGCTCGCTTGCATATTCATGCGCGTAATGCAGCGCGAAGGTGAGATGGATGAAGGTCCATCCCGTCGCAATCGTCATGCCCGCCAGCACAATGTGCAAAGCCTTCTGCGCGCCATGCAGATCCTTGGTCGCCGCGAGCTGCGCGACGATCGCCGCGATGGAGGCCACCGATGCGAAAATGCAAAGCGCGAGAATGACGAAGCGGCCCTCGTCCTCCACGGATGTGCGCTGGTGCATGCGATCGAGATCGTCGCGCAGCATCATCGAGATCGTGAGCCCGATGTAGAGCAGCACGCCGCCGTTCCAGGCGAAGAGAAGCCGCGTCGTCAGGCGCCAGTCCACCGGCGTCGCAAGGCCGATGGCGAGACCTACGGCGATGCCAACGAGAAGCCGAGGACGGATCACGAAAGCCCGCAGCACGCGTGTGCGAAGCGCCATCGCGTGCAGGCGGCGCAACCACCCGCCGCGCTGTTCGTGCGTCAACCCGCTCACGATGTCCTCCCCGCGACGAAGCGCGCCGCGTCGATCAGCACATCCGTGCGCGATCCAAATTCAAGGCCCTGCAGCGCGCCGACCGCCTCGTCGATCAGCGAGTCGCAACGCTGCTCGGCGGCGTCGACCCCCAGGATGGACACCAGCGTCGCCTTGTTGCGCGCCGCGTCCTTGCCGGCGCGCTTGCCCAAGGTCGCGGCGTCGCTCTTGGCGTCGAGAAGATCGTCGGCGATCTGGAAGGCCCCGCCGATCAGCGCGCCAAAGCGCGACAGCCGCTTGAATTGTGCAGGGCTAGCCTTGCCCAGCAGCGCGCCGGCCTCCACGGCATGCTGCAGCAAAGCGCCGGTCTTCATCGCCTGCATTTCGAGGACCTCGTCAAAGGTAAGCGGCTTGTCACTGCGCTCGGCCTCCAGATCGAGCGCCTGACCGCCCGCCATGCCGCCGAGCCCCGCAGCCAGCGCGAGATGGCGCACGAGCTGGCAGCGCAAGGCCGCATCGTCGTGTGTCGCCGGGTCGGCCAGAACATCGAACGCATAGGTGAGCAGGCTGTCGCCGGCGAGAATAGCGGTGGCCTCGTCGTAGGCCTTGTGGACGGTCGGGCGGCCACGGCGCAGGTCGTCGTCGTCCATGGCGGGCAGATCGTCGTGGACCAGCGAATAGCAATGGATGAGCTCGATGGCGCAGGCGGCGCGCATGGCCGCTTCCGGCGCCACGCCGAACAGGCCAGCGGTCTCAAGCGTCAGGAAAGGCCGCAGCCGCTTGCCGCCGCCGAGCGCGGCGTGGCGCATGGCGGCGAGCAATCGCGCGGGGCGACGCGTCTCGCCGGGCCTCGCCTGGGGCGACAGCAAGCCCTCCAGCGCGTCCTCGACCTGCGTGGCGGCAAGGTTCAGTTTCTGCTCGAACGAATGGGTCACTCAAATTCCCCGGACTCTGCAGCGCCCAAAAACCGCGCGCCGCGCGCTTTAGCAAGCGGAATGGGCGATTTCGCCGGGACAGGCGCCCTCCCGGCCTTTGCGGCCCGCCGCTGCGGTGTTCTAAGCTGGCGTTCGTCGGGAGCCCTCATTGATCCGTGCCGCCGTTTTCATCCGCCGCATCCTGCTTTGGCTGCTTGCGCTCCTGCTCGGCTGGCTGGCGCTCGTCGCCCTCCTGATGGTGGTCTACACGTTCGCGCCGCCGGTCTCGACGCTGATGCTCGCACGCTGGGCGACGTTCCAGAGCGTCGAGCGGCGCTTCGTTCCGCTTGCCGCGATGTCGGCGCAGCTGCCACGTGCGGTCGTCATGTCCGAGGACGCCCGCTTCTGCCGCCACGGCGGGGTCGATTGGGATGCGCTGGGGCAGGTTCTGGTGGAATCTGACGAGGACGGCCCCTCGCGCGGCGCCTCGACGCTGACCATGCAGCTGGTGAAGAACCTGTTTCTGTGGCCGGGCCGCTCCTACATCCGCAAGGCGCTGGAGATCCCGCTCGCCGTCGCGCTCGACCTCGTCTGGAGCAAGAAGCGGATCATGGAGGCCTATCTGAACGTCGCCGAATGGGGCGATGGCGTCTTCGGGGCCGAGACCGCAGCACGCCAGGCCTTCGGCAAAAGCGCCGCCGCGCTCAACGCCCGCGAGGCGGCCCTGCTGGCGACCGCCCTGCCCAATCCGCGCCTGCGCCGGGCCGACAGGCCGGGCCGCCGCCACGCCACGCTGGCCGGAATCGTCGCACGCCGCGCGGCGGCTGGAGCCACATGGACGGATTGTCTTCGATAAACGCCGCCAGACCCTAGCCAGAGCCTTCCAACGGGTGTATGGAACGCGCCTTGAATTCGAGCGGCCGCCCAACGCGTGGCCCCCATGGAGACCACGATGGCAGTTCCGAAGCGAAAGACCTCCCCGATGAAGCGCGGCTTCCGCCGTTCGGCCGACGCGCTCGCCCAGCCGACCTACGTCGAGGACAAGGATTCCGGCGAACTGCGCCGTCCGCACCACGTCGACCTGAAGACCGGCATGTACAACGGCCGCCAGATCCTCAAGGTCAAGACGAAGGACTGATCTTTCAGTCGCTTTGCGAAGAACAGAGCCCGGCTTTCAGCCGGGCTTTTTCTTTGGGCGAAGCCCCCCGCTCGCCACCGCTGCGCCCGCGACAATCATCGCGCAGGCGAAAGCCAGCGGCCAACCCGCCTCCGCCTGCCCCGCCGCCACCAGCCAGAGCGTCGAGAGCACTGGCGCGGCGTAGGACAAGACGCCGAGCAGGCGGATGTCGCCGCGCTTGACGCCGTGATCCCACAGAAAGAACGCCGCCCCCGCCGGACCCAGCCCCAGCAGCGCCAGCGCGGCCCACTGGCCGGGGTTTTGCGGCCAGACCGTGCGCTCGGTCGCCAGATGCAAGGCCCCCGCCAGCAGCGACGTCGCGATGCAGAAGCCCGCCACCGCGCCGCTCGGCACATGGGCGAAGCGGCGCGACGCGACGGAATAGCCAGCCCACACGAAAGCGGCTGCGAAAGCCAGCGCATAGCCGGGCGACAGGCCGGAGAAGCCGCCACCCTTGCCGACAAACAGCACGACGAGACCCGCCAGCCCCGTCAGCGCGCCCGCGACATGTCGCAGCCGCAGGCTCTCGCCCGGCAGCAGGGCCGAGAACAGTACGATCAGCAGCGGCCAGAGATAATTGACGAGCCCCGCTTCCGCCGGCGGCGCAGTGCGGAGCGCCGCGAAATAGAGCGCGTGATAGAGAAACAGCCCGCCGGTCCCCAGCGCCCAGGCTGCGAGCGGCTGGGCCAGCACACTCGCCTCGCCCCGCCAGAGCAGCACCGCAAGGCCCGCGAGGCCGCCGGTCGCGAAGGTGACAGCCGTGAGCTGGAAGGGCGGCATGGCGCCGGTCGCGGTCGTCAGAACGGCAAGCGCGGACCACAGCAGGATCGCGCCAAAGCCGGCGAGCGTCGCCGATCCCTGCGCCCTCAAGCCGCGCAATCTTTGCAGCGCCCGGTGATCTCGACGACCTGCGCCTGCGCGACGAAGCCAGAATCCTGCGCGAGGCGCCCGAGCCCCTCATCGATCTCGGGCGAGGTCGCCTCGGTCACGCGCCCGCATTTTTCACAGATGAGAAAAGCCACCGGCGCGCTGCGCCCGTGCTGGTGCGCGCAGGCCATATAGGCGTTGCGCGATGCGAGCCGGTGCACGAGCCCGTTCTCCAGCAAAAAGTCGAGCGCGCGATAAACTGACACCGGCGCCGGCCGCTTGCCGGTTTCCGCCGCGAGAATGTCGATCATCTCGTAAGCGCCGACCGGGCGGCCTGCCGCGCACAGCTTGTCGAGGACGAGCTGGCGAGAAGGCGTGAGCTTGATGTGCCCATGCGCGTGCGCGCATTGCGAGTGATCGTGATCTTGCATCCTCACAATATAGGACGTGGCGGGCCGCGACGCGACCGCCGGACTCGACAAATTGCGGTGACGCACCACATGCCGCGCCTCTCGCCAATTTTGGCGCCGCACACTAGGGTGAGGCAGATCAGCGGAGAGCTTCCATGAGCCTGAAAACACGCAACGCCCTCGTCACCGGATCCACCAGCGGCATCGGCCTCGCCATGGCCCGCGCTTTCGCGGCCGAGGGCGCCAATGTGACGATCAACGGCTTCGGCCCGGCCGACGCGATCGAGGCTGAGCGCACCGGGATCGAAAAGGATTTCGGCGTGAAATGCCGCTATTCGAGCGCAGACATGACCAAGCCCGCCGAGATCGCCGCCATGATCTCGGAAGCGGAATCGGCGTTCGGCTCGCTCGACATTCTCGTCAACAACGCCGGCATCCAGCATGTCTCGCCGATCGAGGATTTCCCGATCGAGAAGTGGGACCAGATCATCGCAATCAATCTGTCGTCAGCCTTCCACACGATCCGCGCCGCGACGCCGGGCATGAAGGCGCGCAAATGGGGCCGCATCATCAACACGGCCTCCGCCCATTCGCTCGTCGCCTCGCCGTTCAAGGCGGCTTACGTCTCCGCCAAGCACGGCATCGCCGGCCTCACCAAGACGGTGGCGCTCGAACTCGCGACATTCGGCGTCACCGCCAATTGTATCTCGCCGGGTTATGTCTGGACGCCGCTCGTCGAGAAGCAGATTCCCGACACGATGAAGGCGCGCAACATGACCAAGGAGCAGGTCATCAATGACGTGCTGCTCACCGCCCAACCCACGAAGCAATTCGTGACGAGCGAACAGATCGCAGCCTTCGCGATCTTCCTCTGCACGGATTCGGCATCGCAGATGACCGGCTCGAATTATTCCATGGACGGCGGCTGGACCGCCGCCTGATGGCCGTGAATGCGGGCCAATGGACGGGCGAGAAACGACTCTCGCTCGCAATGCAGGGCGGCGGCTCGCACGGCGCCTTCACGTGGGGCGTGCTCGACGCGATCCTTGAGGACGGGCGCCTCGACATCGAGGCGATCACCGGCACGAGCGCGGGCGCGATGAACGCCGTCGTGCTTGCGCAAGGCATGCTGGAAGGCGGCCGCGAAGGCGCGCGCAAGCGGCTGGAGGAATTCTGGCGCTCGATCAGCGACGAGAGCTCGCTGCCGGCGCCAGTGCGCGGCATCGTCGATCAGTTTTTCGGCGCCTGGCCTCTCGACGCCAATCCGTTCCAGCCGTTTCTCGACGCCGTGTCGCATTACACGAGCCCCTACGCGATCAATCCGCTGAACATCAATCCGCTGCGCGATCATCTGATGCGCGTGGTCGATTTCGAAAAGGTGCAGGCCTGCAAGCAGATCAAGCTTTTCGTCGCCGCCACCAATGTCGAGAGCGGACATGTCGCGATCTTCGAGCGCCCGCATCTCACCGTCGATCATGTGCTGGCCTCGGCCTGTCTTCCGATGATCTTTCAATCCGTGATGATCGACGGCGCGCCCTATTGGGACGGCGGCTATCTCGGAAATCCGGCGATCTTTCCGCTGTTCTACAAAACAGCCTGCCCCGACATCATGATCGTGCAGATCAACCCAATCGAGCGCAAGGGCGTACCGCGCAGCGCCGCCGAGATCCAGAATCGCCTGAACGAGATCACATTCAACGGCGCGCTGCTCGGCGAATTGCGCGCCATCGATTTCGTCAACCGGCTGGTCGATTCCGGCAAGCTCTCGCGCGACGCCTATATGCGCCCGTTCATGCACCGCATCGATGGCGCCGAACCGTTGAAGGCGTTCAACTCTGCGTCTCGCATGTCGACCAAATGGTCGTTCCTGCAGGAGTTGCGCGACATCGGCGCAGCGGCGGCCAAGAGCTGGCTTGCGGCAAATTACGATTCGATCGGCAAAAAAGGCACGCTCGATTTGCGCATGGCCTATTCGGCGCTGGCGCCTAACGGAAACGCCAAACCTTCGAAACCTTGATATCCGCGTCTTCCAGAGAGCGCGTCACCGGCACGCGATATTCGGCCAGCGCTTCGAGCCGGTCTTTCGCAAGATAGGACCGGCCCGGATCGCCGATGAAAACGATCGCGCCGCGCTGGCGCAAACCATCGAGCCAATCGGTGACGCGCGCCGCCATGTCGCGCTCATAGGACACATCGCCCGCGAGCACGACGTCCCAGCCCTCGTCGAGCCCGACGAGATCGCCCTGACGCGGTTCGATGACGACGCCGTTTTCCGCCGCGTTCAGCGCCATGGCGTCGATGGCGAAATCATCGATTTCGCAGGCCTCCACGCGCGATGCCCCCGCGCGTGCGGCCGCGATGGCGACAAGCCCCGAGCCGGATGCGAAATCGAGCACGCGTTTGCCCGCGACAATGTCGGGATTGTCGAGGATGTAGCGCGCGAGCGCCTGACCGCCCGCCCAGGCGAAAGCCCAGAACGGCGGCGGCAGGCCGATCTCGCCCAGTTCATCCTCGGTGCGCTGCCAGAGCTCGGTCGCCTCATCGGCTGTGTAGAGCGAGATTTCGGGCGCGTGCGGCACGGGCAGGAGGCGGGTGTTGTCGCGGATGAAGGCCTTGCGGTCGGCGATCACGGCGCCAGCGCCTCGCGCCAGCCCAGGCCCTGAGCTGTCGCGCCGCGCGGACGATATTCGCACCCCACCCAGCCTTCCCAGCCGCGCGCGGCGATTTCGGCGAGCACGGCGCGGTAGTTCACCTCGCCCTCGTCGGGCTCGCGGCGGCGCGGCACGGAGGCGATCTGGAAATGGCCGATCAGCGGCCAGTGCCGGCCGATGCGGCGCAGCAGGTCGCCCTCGAGAATTTGCACGTGATAGACGTCGAACATGATTTTAAGCTCGGGGCGGCCAAGCGCATTGATCAGCTCGGCGGCGTGGTCCGAACCCTTCAGGAAATAGTCCGGACGGTCGTAAGGATTGAGCGGCTCGATCAGCAGATTGACGCTGGCGCGTTCCGCCTTTTCGCAGGCGTCGCTCATATTGGCGAGGAAAGTCGCGCGCGCCGCATCGGGCGCGACGCCATTGAGCACGCCCGACAGGCAATGCAGCGTCTTAGCGCCAAGCTCATGCGCGTAATCGAGACCGCGCGCGAGACTGTCGGCAAAGGCCTGCTCGCGCCCGGGCAGGGCCGCGAAGCCGAACTCGCCCGCCTCGCCCGGCGGTGCGTTGACGCCAGTCATCGGCACGCCGACGTCCTTCAGCCGCTGGCGGATGTCTTTCGCTGGAATGTCATAAGGAAACTGACACTCGACGGCCGCAAACCCGGCCCGCGCCGCCGCGTCGATCCTGTCGAGGAACGGCGATTCGCAGAACAGCATTGAGATATTGGCGCAGAAGCGGAGATGACGATCCATGATGCGCGACCTTAGCAAAGCCGTCGCGCGCGTCCAATGTCTACGGCGGCGCGCCTATGAGCGTTTCGAAATCGACTCCGATCCGGTCGCCGTTGCGCCAGCGCACGCGCACGCCGTGGAGTCGGTTGCGTGAGGGAATTTCAAGCTGGAAGCGATCCGGCGCGTCGACCACGCCCTCGCCCCTGAGGCAGGCGCCCAGAGTCGAGAGGTCACGGACATCGCAGTCGAGAGAGGGGCGCGCGCTGTTGTAATAAATGCGCCCCAGCAAAAGGGTGCGCATCCGTCTGTCGGTGCGCCGATCGTCGGGTTTGGTCTCTTGAATGGTCATGATGAAAACGGGCTCGCGCTGAAAAACAATTTCAACGTGCCGCCACCGCGCCAACAAAGGCCTGACAAGATCGCGCGGATTTTCAATATTCACGCCAGACGGGAGCCAAGGTCTCGCGTTAATTCAGCTTTTGGGTCGATAAAATTTTTAGCTCAACGCTGCCATTCGGAATGGCCGAGATCGGTCAGGCGGCGCACGAGGTCAGCCACGCGCCGTTTCAGAACCGCGTTCTCGTTGCGCAACGCCAGGAGCTCCTCGGCGGCGGTCCCTTCTTCGACGGCGGCGTTGACGCTGTCGTCGATGAACTGGACGCCGGCGGCGTCCTTGGTGCGCCAGCGCAGCAGGACACGATATGTCTTGTTGCGAGACGGCACCTCGAGGTCGAAGGAACCGGGCAGGCTCAGGCCCTCATTCAGTGTCAGCCGGGCGCCCGTTTCGGAGATGTTGCGGATCTGGCAATCTAAAGCCGAGCGGCCGCCGTTGAAAATGGCGCGGGCGCCCAGAATTGTCCGCACCCGTTCGGCGCGCTTGGGCGGGCTCTTTTCGACGGCGGTTTCAAGCTCTTGGATCATTGATCAAACCTGCAACGTGACCTGTGTCGCAGTCTTGCGCCCAACAGCTTTGACAAAGCCTTAATGGCTCATGAAAAAGCTATAAAAATCAATGCTGAAGCTTGACCTTAGCGTTTATCCCGCGGCCAGCTTCTTTGAACTGCCGCGGCGGCGCCGACCAGCGCCAGCGCGATCACCGCGAACACGCCGCCCACCCCCGTGAAAGCCGCGAGCAGACTGGCGGAGAATGGCAGCACGACCTGCCCCACCCGGTTGCCCGTGAGCCGCAGCGAGAGCGCCGTGGCGCGGACGTTGGCGGGCGCGAGCTCGACCATCCCCGAGAAGGCCAGCGTCGAGGAGGCGCCGAGCCCGTAGCCGATGGCGACCGAGGCGATGTAGAGCATCCACAACGGCGCCGGGAAGGCCAGCACCACCAGGCCCGCGGCGGCGAGCAGCATCGAGCCGAGGGTCAGCGGGATGCGGCCGAAGATGCGGAACAGGCTCACATAGGCGAAGCGCGAGGCCATGGACGCGATGGCGCGCACCGTGAGGAGCCAGCCGATCTGGCTCGCCTCGATATGCCGCTCGGCGCCGAGCAGCGGCATATAGACGACCATCAGGTCGAACACCGTCACGGTCATCACGCTGGCGAAGACGATGGCGGGCAGGCCCTTCAGCCGGAAGATGGCGAGGACGCCGAGCCGTTCCTCATGCGCCTCGCGGGGCGGCTTGGGCGGCGCGCCGCGCAGCGTGCCGCTCGTCATCAGACCGGCGAGCGCGACGAAAACGCCTAACAGGAAAAGCAGGTTCGTCGGCGCGACCCGCGCGTCACCCGCAGCCAGCCCCATCACGAACGGCCCGAGCCCCTGCCCGACAGCAAGACCCATCATGTAATAGCCAAAGACCGCCTCGCGGCTTTTGGGCCCGCTCGCGCGCACGGAAATCACCTGATGCGCCGCCATGCAGAGCAGATGGCCGATGCCAAGCACGACATTGGCGAACAGCAATTGGTAACGCCCGTCTGGCGCGAGCCACAGCATCAGGCTGCCGACGAGAATGAACACGGCGCCCGCCTGCGCGGCGCGGCTGTCGTGGCCGCGATCCATCATCTTGCCTATGGGAATCGCGAAGACGACCGGCAGCATGGCGAAACTCGCCGCGATGATGCCGATCCAGACGACGGGGATGTCGAGCTCGAGCGCGCGGTACGAGGTGCCCACGCGCACAAGTGGAATGATCATCTGCACGAGAACGGAGTGGAGGAACAGCGGGACGAGAAGCCAGACGTCGATGTCGTGGTCGTGCTTTCGTCCGAACAAGTGTGAGCCCTTCCGCTTTTCTCCACTTCAGTGTCTAGAGCAGCCGCGCGCGGATGAGAAGGGCCGTGGGCGTCAGGCGCGGGCGGCGCTGCGCAACTTGAACCCCGCCGTAATCAGCACGATGCCAAACAGCACGGCGTAAGCGCCAAGCCACCATGTCAGCACCACCGCGCCCATCAGCGGCGAGGCAACCAACAGCAAGCCCCAGACGATCGAGACGAGGCCCGCGATGGCGAGCCAGAGACGCCCGTGCGGCAGGCTGAACCGAAACGCCGCCGCGAGCAGGAAGCCGCCTGACAGCAAGGCCCAGAAAGCCGTGACGATGACGAAGGCGAGAATGGCGCCGGCCGGAAAGGCGAAGCATAACGCGCCCATCAGCAGATTGAGAATCGCCTCGGCCAGCAACAGCCACCATTGGCGATCCGCCTGCTGCGCGCGAAACGCCGCGAACAGACCGATCACGCCGTCGGCGAAAAGATAGATCGCAAACAGCAACGCCAGCGACAGCATGACCGCGCCGGGTGAAACGAAGGTCATGATGCCAAACAGGATGGCGATGACGCCGCGCAGCACCAGCGTCCACCAATGCGCGGCAAGCGCGCCGCCCATGGCGCCGGGAGCCGGTGTGGAAGGAGCCGTGAATGCGCCTGGATTTCCGCTGGACATGGACATGCGCGACTCCTTTGAGTTCGGGTCAGACTTGTCTGCTTTGTTTCACGCTTGCCCCTCCGGCGAACACATCACCATCCAGTTCAAACCGAACCGGTCTTTCAACATGCCGAAGGCGGGTGAGAAAAACGTCTGCTGCAGAGGCATGAATGGCTGCCCGCCATCTGACAACGCCTCGTAACGCTGGCGCGCCTCGTCGGCGCTCGCGGTGGTGATCGACAGCGTGACGCCCTTGAAGTCAGGCGTTCCCGTGCAATTGCCATCGGAGGCCATGAGCGTCGACTCGCCGATCTTGAAGGACGCGTGCATGATCTTGTCCTCGAGGCCCGGCTGATTCATGCCGGACGTCGGTGGCTCGGGACTCTCGCGGCGGCGCATCGTCATCAGGATTTCGGCGCCGAGCTTGTCGCGATAAAAGGTGAGCGCCTCCTCGCAGCGTCCTTCGAAGAAGAGGTAGGGCTGAATCTGCATTTCCGTCTCCCTCAAGCTTCGGCGTGGATCTTTTCGACCAGCGCCTTGAACCTGTCAGCCATCTGCGCCCAGCCGTCATGAAAGCCCATTTTCTCGTGCGCGTCACGATCCTCCGCGCTCCAATGGCGGGCGCGTGCGGTATAGAGCGTTCCTGACCCTTGCGGTTCGAACGTCGTCACACACGTCATGAAAGCTTTGCGCGAAGGAACCCACGCCCGCACATAGGCGTCCGTAAAGACGAGTCGCTGCGGCGAAACGTCGAGAAACACGCCTTCCGACGGAAAGTCCTTGCCGTCCATTTTCATGAGCAACCGGAATGTTCCACCGGGTCGCAGGTCCATCTCGCATTCCGGCACGCTCATGCCGTGCGGTCCCCACCAATGTGTGATCTGCGAAGGATCGGTCCACACTTTGAACGCCGTCTCGCAGGGCGCATCGATGACGCGCGAGACGGAAAGTTCGAAGCCGTTGGTTTCATCGCCACGCGCGTTCACAATACTCTCCTGAAAGTTTGAACCTGCTGCTGGCCCCCTTGCTCAGATCGGCGATCGACAAGACGGCGCAGCACAGAGTTTGCCAACCCGCAAACTGCACCTCCTCGCGCGTTTGCGGCAAGATGAGACTCGTGCGCAGCGACAGAAATCACCGTCTATCTTCATCAGCATGCTGAAGCTTGCGCCTGCACGCGTCATCACGCGCATATCGAATGGCGCATCAACCCGCGCGGCGCAGCGGCGCCCGTTCTTCATGACGGTTGCTGAGCCGGAAAGCTCCGAGCAACTCGGTCAACTGGCTGGTTTCCTGATTGAGGGAGGTGCTGGCTGCCGTCAATTCTTCCACCATCGAGCAGACGCGTGCAGTCGGAAACGCCGTTCCAACCGCGCGTCACGGCGACGCCCGACAATCGATGGCGCTACCGTTTCGCGCTGGCCTCGATGTATGGGCGCCGGCGCTACGGCGCGCTGGCGCCCTTGCGCAGATCGGCAATCAAATCGGGCGGCGCCGCGTAAAGCTTGTTCACGAGCGCCTGCACCTCTTCACCCGTTTGAGGCATGACATCCAGACTGGCCTTCTCGGCTTCCGCGCGCAATTCGGAATCGTTCACGACATCCATGAACGCCTTGCGCAAGACCGCGACGCGATCAGCGGGCGCGCCCGGCGGCAGGAAGAACGGACGGCTGATCGATCCTTGTTGCAGGAAGATTTCCATCGCCTGTTTCTGTCGATCGGTCTTGGCGAAATCCATGATCAACGGCACGCCCGCCGCCTTCAGCGCCGGCAGGCTTTTCGTGTCCTGCTGCACGAGCACTTTTACCTGCGATTCAGGCTTCATGACGTCCGGATATTGCTGTTTCGCGCTGGACCAGAGCAGACCGCAAATGCCTTGCACTTCGTTGCGCTGAATCGCGAGGCTGACTTCGTTCGAGCCCTTGTAGCCGGCGATCAGTTTTAGCTTCACGCCGAGGATGTGCTTTTCCATGACGGGATAATCGACCAGCGCGCTACCCGGCCCCGTGCCGCCCACCACGAGTTCCTTGTCGTAAAGGTCGGCGTAGGATTGCACGGCCGCATCCTTGCGGGTGATGCAGACGGATGTGTCGACATTGGCGTTGCCGAGGAAAACGAACTTGCGCGGATCGTAGGACGACAGATCGGCGCCGCTCATCAGCGGATCGAACAGCGCGGTCGAGAGAACGACGGCCATCGCGGTGCCGTCCTTAGGCGCCAGCGAATACATGTGGCGCGCGGCGGCGAGACTGCCGGCGCCAGGCATGTTCTGCACGACGATCGAGGGATTGCCTGGAATATGTTTCGGGAAATGACGACCAAGCAGGCGCGCATAAATATCGACGCCTCCGCCCGACGCGGAGCCGGCGATGATCGTGACCGTCTTGCCCTTGTAGAAACCGGCAGCGTCCTGCGCGGCGGCATGGCTGATGGTGACGGCGGCAATTGCGCCCGCTGCGAGCGCGCGTAAAACCAGACGCATGATACCTTCCCTTGACGTTGGCCCTTCTGGGCTCTGTCGCCATTTTGCAGGAACGGCGGCGCACGTCAAAGGTCCGGGAGGCGTTCAGCTGGCTGGAATCACCCCTTAACGTCAGCCTCGGGACGATCGCGACCCGATGCGACCTCCTCGCGCCAGCGGCCGTCCTTGTCGGCATAGGTGATGCCCGTGTCTTCGCCGGGAATGCCCTGCTCGCGCGCCGCACGCTCGGCGGCTTTGCGGGCCTCGTCATGGGTCGCGAAGGTCTCCGACCACGCGCCATCGACGCGATAGGCCCAGCCGCCGTCGTGTTCGGCGATCTCGTAGACGACCTTGGCCATGACGCTTTTCTCCTTGAATCGGTGCGAACCACAAAGAGGAAACAGTGCGACGGGATGCGCGGTTCCGCCGAAGGCAAGCGCCTTCGGCGGAAAGCTTGTTCAAGTTACTCGGCTGCGGGGCGGTGCGCCTGTTCCTGAACCAGCACGTTGACGAGACTCAGCGGCGAGTCTGTTTCTTCCAGCATGCCCCAGCTCTTCACCCACTCGGTGGTGCGTTCGAGCTCAGCCTGCGGGATCGGCGCCGGATCGCAAACCACGATGCGGCCGGCGCGCAGGTCGGCGCTGGTAAGCTTGGCGATCTCCGGGTCCTTCGCCTTGTGATAATCGATGAAATACTGGAGATACTTCGTCTTGTCGGCGTTGATGCGTTTCACCGCTTCCTTCACGGCGCGGTTGAAGCGCGCATAAGTATCCGCATCGACTTTGTCGGAAGCCACTTCGGTGCCGTGGTAGAAAGCCGAGCAGATGACGCGGCAGCCGTTCTTTTCGGCGAGCGAAATGTAAGGCTCGGTCAGCGTCGCGGCTTCGATCTCGCCTTTCATCATCGCGTCGTAGCGATTGCGCGAGCCCGACGGCGCCGGCACCACCTTGATGAGATCGCGCGGCAGGAAGCCGCTCAGCAAATGCAGCGCGAGATAATGCGTGCCTGCGTAAAACGGCACGCCCACCGTTTTGTTGGCGAGCTGCTGGGCTGTGTAAACATCGCTGTCCGGACGCACGACGATCGCCGCATAAGTGACAATGCCGCGACGCCCGAGCTGGCGCGAGCCGACGCTCGTATCTTCGACACGGCAGTAATTACCCCACTCGCACGCGTTGTACATATCCGCCTTGCCCTGTTCGAGCAGCTTGCCGTGGCTGCCGAACGGATTCACGCCGAGCGGGTTGCTGGCGTCCTTCGCGACGGTCTTCAGTCCGGTTTCATCGCGGTCGGCCCATTCGACCTGAATGCCTTCCTTTTCGAAAAGTCCTTCATTGAAGGCGACGAGTTCCGGCAGTCCCTGAAATGGCGAGGTCGATTCAAGTACGAGCTTTTTCATG
>JANXTB010000167.1 GCA_025356415.1 Hyphomicrobiales bacterium | reverse complement strand
ATTTCCGTAGACACAGAAGGCAGCGAGCTTGAGATACTCTCGTCCTACAGCTTCCGCCACAGATTCAAGACGATTTCTGTCGAGAACAATCCGGCTACGGAAGAGCCGATCGATGAGCTTCTGACATCGCAAGGGTACATCCGCGTCTTCAAGCATCTGTCTCAGTGGGACAGCTGGTACGTCGCCAAAGAGCTTCGGACGTCGGACGAAGTGGTCATCTTTGCGCCCTCCTCTTGAGGATCTAGCGCGCTAAGTCAGCTCCGGTCGAGTTTTCAGCCGCACACCAAAGGCGACCAGGGTAGCGAAATATATCGCTGCACCGATCGGAGCAATGATGGCGAGTTCGAGCAAGCTGTTCGAGATCACTCCAGCTAGCTGATCACGCACCAGCAGAACAACTCCGGTCATCACGCAGCAGCCCAAAGCCACCTGCCACAGATTGAGAAGTTGAGCTGAGATGCTCAGCCCCAGGAAGCAACGAACTGTCGTCATATAGGCGACGAACATCACGACAGACACGAGGCCCCTTGCGATGATCAAGCCGTACACGGAATAAAAATAGAGACCTAATGGCATGGCTACTAGCCGGAGCAAGAGGTCCATCAGGTTCAGGCGGAAGAGAGAGCTTGGCTGATCGATCGCCATCGCCATGGAACTGAGCGGCTGGTAGTACGACAGCAGCAGCATCGAGAGCGACAGGATGCGAAGGTAATCGGCAGAGTCTTTCCACTGAGAACCAAGGAGCACTGAAACGACCAGATCTGCGCACAACGCGGTGCCAAGGAACGCGGGTACGGACAGCACCATGGTAAGCCGGGACACAGTAACGTAAGCGCGTTTCAGCCGCTCCCTGTCGTTGTTGATCATCGAAAACGCCGCCATGACGGGCTGCATCGCAGGACCGATCACGCTTTGCGATGGCAGGACAGCGATGTCGCCGGCCATCGAATATTTTCCAAGCTCCGATTTCGAGATAACGTGCCCCAGTAACATTTTGTCCAGCTGCCAGCTGACGGCGGAGACAAGTTGGGCTGAACTGAACCAGCCAATAAAACCCACGAACACGGGCATTTCCGACAAACTGAATACCGGGCGATACGGCGCCAGAATGTATGAAATCAAAGCGAGGAGCACATGCGGCGCAGCACTGCTCACGACGACTGCCCAATAACCGCCGCCCAGGTAAAGCGTGAGAAGCGCGAGACAACAGGCGATGAGCTTCGCCGCGGTCTCAGCCAGGAACATGGTTCTGAAGTTGATGGCCCTGATGAAATACACCATGCCCGGACTGTTGAGGCTGCGCGCCATCGGCCCCAGCATCAAGAAGATGATGAGTGGCACGAGTCGGCTGTCGGCATAAAACATCGAAAACGGCCACACTCCGCACAGGACGATGGTCGCCAAGGCGCCACTTCGGATGACCCCCAATGTAAATGCAGTGTCCAGGTGGGACTGTTCTACTTCGCGCAGACGGGTCAAGGCGGCAGTCAGTGGCATTTCGAGAATGACATCGGTCACCGAGACCAGAATGAGCGCAACCGCAATCAATCCGAAGTCGGCCGGTGTCAGCCATCTCGCGAGGGCAAGGAGGGTTACGAAATCAATCAGGCGACTAATAAGCCGCGAGGAAACCGACCAGCCGGCGCCGCGAAACGTTTTTTTGGTCAGCATTCAGTGTTCCTTGCGCCCATCCCGATCCCGTACGGCTCGTTGCAAGCTTCCATTGACCCGAGTGGCGCTACCCGATGGACCGACGAAATGCCATCCAATTCAGTCAACATTCTGGCTGGAGGAGCCAAGCCTGGGATCTGTTCCGCGCAAGCGCGGAGTTGGCTGTGATGATAAAAACCGGGCTGCCGCGCTTCCAACTCGCGAATTCCCGCCAGGCAAAGTCAGCCAAAGCGACTGGCCCCTGGAGCAACATAGATATTGTGAGCGTTCTGGCGGATTTTTGCGAGGAAGCGCCGCAAGCGCTTCGGAGAGAGTGTCAGCGCAATCAGCCATGCGCCAAATATGAATTTGCGCTGATAAGGAAGGCCCGACCGCAACAAGGAGTCGAGCGCATTCGCAACAGTCCGCACGCCCAGGACATCTCTGTGCAAGATTCGATCGACTACTATTCGATCATTGAAGAAGAAGTATTCATCGCCGGCTTTCAACCGCCTCGCCAGGTCTGGCGGCAGCAGTGTCCGCAGATGATCGATGCGGCGAGCGAACCGTTCGGCTTCACGAACGAGGCGCCCGTCAGCCGTCGAGGAACAGGAATCATTCCGACCATGAATCCTGTATTGCGCAAGCGGCTCTTCCAGCGTCACCACTTCACCACGGAACGGAGCAAGAAGGTAAGCTATACCGTCTTGTGCTGTTTCATAATCAACCTGTCGGGCTATCTCCCATACGTCGCGCCGATAGACGTTGCCGGAGGTCGGCGGCGTCGCATAAGAACCGTCAATCATGACAGTCTCGATCATCTGCAAGGACGTGATGTTGGCGCTCAGCTGAGGGAACTTGGCGCCGATCACTTCCCCTTCAGCATTGATTGGCGCGAGCGGGAACTGAACTTTGCTGGGACGGTTTGCGCACGCGGCAGCGACCCGGCTCAGCGTCTGCGGACCAGCCAGCCGATCATCTGAGTCCAGTATGTAAATATATTCGCCCTCCGCGAGATCCGTACCAAGAAGGCAGGCTTTCAAGGCCCCGCCATTCTCGACTTTCCGCGATTTGATCTTGTCTCCAAAACCCTGGATGACAGACCAGGAACCATCTGTGGAGCCATCGTCGATAACGATGACTTCAAATTTATGGTAATCCTGAGAGACTATGCTCCGGATGCAGTCACCAATATAATCTTCATAGTTGAAGTTCGGTACGATCACCGAGATCATTGGCGAATACATCTGTGTTCCCTCTGTCAGTACGCCAGAATACAGTTTTGTCTTCTGCGATACCTTGACCAGCGTCTCAGAAAGAACCTACACCCGCCAAACAATCGAACACATAAACTATTGATTGGATGGTTAAACGGCCCGACCACAATGCACTCTAGTCAAGCCGAGTTAAGTATTAACGAAGATTGACGTCAAGCCCTCCGGTGCGGGACTTGCTGCGCTCACGCCCAACGGTCAGCACGTCGCCAGGCAGAACCGGATCGGCCTCGTCCAGATTCAGTGAAGTTGGCGATCCGTTCACCACGCGCGTGACGCGAAAGACAGGTCGGCGCACTTCACCCTGCGCCGCCGGCAAATCGAGTTCAGGCGAATACGCCTCGGTGTTGGCGATGAGCGCCTGGGTTGTTTCGAGCTTTTCGGCGATCGCCGCCAATTTGGTGCGAACCTCATTTAGTGACAGCAGCGTATCGGTGCGAGCTTTACCACGCAGCTCTGCAACCTCGCGATCCATCTTGCCAAGGTCTTGCTTTGCCCGCAGTGATGCAACACTCACCTCGAGGCGGCTGGTGTCATACTGCGCGGTGTTCTGCTCCAGCGAAAGCTGCCGACCGCTAGCGGCGAGGCCCTTGGCGGCCAAAGCATTAATGTTTTCGAGCTCCTTCCGGGCAAGTTGGTACTGCCTTTCGAGAGACGCGCCCTTGGCCTGAAGGAACTCGATCTCTTGCGAGAGGACGACCTTCGTCGAATTCAGCGACGCAATCTGCGACTGGACGCTCTCGCGCCGTGCGTCGAACATCAACTGCTCTTCACGGATCAGCCGGGCGACATCGCGATCCAAATTGCGCGCAGCGATGTCAGCCGGCATGACGATTTGCGGCGCATTCGACAGCTCCGCCTCGAGGCGCGCCTGCTTGATCCGCAATGACAATTGTTCGACCGAGAGCAGACGGAGCTCCCCGCGGGACGTGAGCGCCTCGCGTTCAAGCGCTCCGCCGGTCGCCGCAGATCTCAGAAGACCACCTGCGATGCTTAACGCCTGGAGAGCTGTTAATTGGGGACGATAAGAATATCCGCCCGGCGTCGCGACAGTTCCAAGAACGTAAAAGGGACGGTATTCGATAACTTCGACAGATGCGTCAGGCCGCTGCGACAAGCCCACCTTCTGCTGAAGCCGGTCAGCAATCAACGACGCAAGGCCGCTTGTTGTCTCGTTCCGCGCAAAGACCTCTCCGACGAGCGGCAAGGACACAAAGCCCGCAGGGTTGACCACGAACTCACCGGAAAGAGCTTTCCATTCGTTGGCGTCGCCCACTGGCGCACGCCAGTCGATGACGCGCACCCGCAACTTGTCCTGCACGTCCAATCGATACTCGCCCGCGACTTGCGCTTGGGCTTGTGTGCCGCAAATGGCTATTGCAGCGAAAAGCGCTCCCGCGATAAAAACATGCCTCACCACTGAAACTCCAAATTTTTGCGTTTCAAATGAACGCTAGCCACCAACGGTCCTGACAGTAAGATACAAGCCCCGCGAGCCGACCTGCTTTGAGTTTTTCTAACCGGGACGCCACTAACCTCATCGTGAGAAAGCCAGTTTCTCAGCGATCGACGCCGCCGATTTGTCTCCCGCAACTTAAATGAGTCTATCGCAATGTCGCCCTTCCTGTCCATCAATGGTCGCTTTCTGGCGCAGCCGTCCTCCGGTGTGCAGAGATATGCGCGTCAGATAGTTTCAGCGATCGATGCGCGGCTCCCCGAATCTGGCGTGAGTGCAGAGGTCCAGCTTATCCTCCCCGCCGACGCGGAGTCGCCGGAGCTTCATAATATAAAATCACGAACTGTCGGCTCAAGATCTGGTTACTATTGGGAGCAGGTTGAATTTCCGGCGAACGTTGCAGGTCCCTTGCTCAATCTCTGCAACTTGGGACCTCTCATCCGGTCGAGCCAGATCTTGTGCATTCACGACGCCAATGTTTTCACAGACCCGCAATCCTACAGCCGTGCTTTCCGGCTCGCTTACCGCACGCTTCAACCGCTCCTCGTCCGACGAGCTGCTAAACTCGCCACCGTTTCCCACTTCTCCGCAGGAATGCTGGCGAAGCACCTACCGGTTGGCTCCAAGGACATAATGATCCTTCCGAACGGATACGAACACGTAGAATCTTGGAGATCCGAAAGATCATCGATCCTCGACAATCGTGGCAAGCGTCCGTTCATCCTGTTGCTCGGTAGCAAGGCCAAGCACAAAAACGCAGACCTGATATTGAGGCTAGCTGAAAAGCTGGACCAGCATGGCCTGGACATTTACCTCGCGGGCGGCGTGAAGAACATATTCGCTGAGGAAGAACAGGCTGATTACAAGAACGTCGTTCGCCTGGGCTACGTGACGGATGACGATCTGGCTGCCTTGCTCGGCCGGGCCCTTTGTCTTGCTTTCCCTTCATGGAACGAGGGTTTTGGGCTGCCAATCCTCGAAGCTATGGCGCTAGGATGTCCGGTCATCTCCTCAGATCGCGCGAGCATGCCTGAAGTTGGCGGCGACGCGGTGCTCTACGCAGCGCCGGATGATCCCGGTCTATGGCTCAAGCAGATTCTGCGCCTGCAATCCTCGCAAGACCTTCGCGACGAACTCGTCGAAAAGGGGCGCCGGCAAGCACGGCTGTTTTCTTGGTATCAGTCTGCCGCAGGCTATCTGGATGCGGCCCGCGCTTTTTGATGAGACAAATTCAGGTGAGCGCGGCGCGGACCAGGTCGATCGCCAGCGTCGACGAGGGGATGTAATCGAATCGGCCCTGCCTTCCCATGCTCTCGATGCCCTGGCACTCAAGATCTTCAAGTGCCTTGTTCAAGATCGTTTCGAACCCTTGCTCGTAAACCGGGTACGCATGTTCAAGCCGTAGAAAGCCTTCGAGCCGAAGCCGCTCTGTGAAAAGATTCATAGCCCCCGCATGTGTCTCGAAATCGCTGAACAGAGTGTCCGCCTCAAGCTGATCTGAGAGATGCGTGCATTCAACTGCGAAATAATGTCGCCCCTCTGCTTTGCCGTAATAGGCCGAATGCAGGGTCAACCTCTTCCAGAAACCATCCTCATGAAAATTGTAAAGGATGATGCTGTCGAAAGCCGGCTCGCCTGCGGTGCTGCAGAACAAGGTTGTCAGATGAAGCGACTTGAGCTGTCCGAGATCTGATCGCTCTTCCAACCCAGCAAGGTCCGACACTGTCTTGACGGGCATCGTGTTGATTAATCGCGTAGCCGAGAAATCTTCCCGCGCCGTCGAAACAATTTTTCTGCCCGCGTGCTGCCGCAACTTTGAAATCTCGGCGGACAGTTCGAATTGCACGCCGGCCTCGCGCAAACGGTCTTCGATTACTTTGTAATAAGGCTCGAAGCCCTCTTTTGGGCGAGCATAGGCTTGCAGGCCCGGCAGTGACTTACCGAAGGTGCGTTTCAGCGGCCCTATGACGAAGCGGCCGGTCGCGCTCGAGAGTGAAGCTTGCTGCTTGATCCATAGCATGCGCCTCTGCGCAAACTCGGCGCTGATCGCCTCCCCCGAAATTCCGTAAAACCTGTCAAGGTATCTCCGCAGCCCGGACTCCTCGTAAATTTTCGGGCCAATCTGCTTTATGGCGAAGTCCGCGGCGGACGTGACGCCGGCACGCGACATTCTCGCGCGCAGCAGGCTGGCGAAAGATGCAAGTTGCGAGCCCAATTTCTGAGACAGCAGCTCATCCTTGATATTATACGGGTAGGATGTGACCCGGC
>JANXTB010000156.1 GCA_025356415.1 Hyphomicrobiales bacterium | reverse complement strand
CACCACATCACCAAGCCGGTCCTGATCGGCGAAGTGCAGGCTGACGGCCAGTTCAACACCGTGTGGCAGACCTCGGGTCTCGTCGTCGGCGACGAATGGTCCGATTACCTCGAAGGCTCGAAGGACCTGATCTCCGACTGGCGCAAGCCCCTCTCCTGCGGCAACTTCAACGTGAAGACCGGCAAGTGCGGCGGCGCCACCAAGTAAGGGCTCTCAGCTGATCGCCACGGCGATCGCAGACAAGTGCGGACGCTTCACCTCCAGGCGTCCGCACGACTGGCCCGGGCGGATTTCATCCGCCCGGGTTTTCTAAAAAAGAACTCGGCGGGTTTTTATCCGCGCGGGTTTTCTAAAAAACAAAACCCAAGAAAACACGCGCGGGCAGCGGCTCATCCAATGAGGCATTTATGACGACTTCAGCCCTCGGCCGGACAAACATCCGCGCTGCCGCTTCGACTGCGCCCGCGCTGCGCGCCGGACGAAATGGCTGGATTGAAGCGCTTTCGTTTCTCGCCGCCGCGCTTGCTTTTCTCATCATGCTCCTCGCAGCCGCCCCGCATGCGCGTGCGCAAGGCCCATCCGATGTGCTGATCGGATTGACGACCGACAAGTTTCCCGACACCGAACGCGCGCTGACCGAACTCGCGGCATCTGGCCTGCCCACCGCGCCGCAGATCCTCGAGGCGCTGGCCGCCAACCGCCTGTGGTTCAACGGCCCCGCGCAAAAGCTTTATTTCACGGATGAGGCCGGCAAGGTGTTCGACGCCGCCACCGGCGCGGTCGCCTTCGACGTCACCACCGGCTCCCTGAAGCGCGTGCGCCTCAACAATGCGGTGCGCCGTTCAATGGATGCGGCGCGAGGCGCGCTGACGCTGATGTCGCCCGATCCCGTGCGTCGCCGGACCGCCGCCGATTCCGTGTTCAAATCGCGCGACGCCACCGCACTGCCGCTGCTTGACGCGGCGCTGGAGCGTGAGACTGTCGTCTCGACCCGCAAGGTTCTCGAAGAGGCGCGCGCCGTCATCATCGCCAGCGACGCCAGCGCGCCTGAAGTAAAGCGCCTGGAGAGCATCGACATCCTGAAAGCCCGCGGCGACCAGGACGCCGTCAGCGTGCTGACGACCATCGGCGCCTCAAGCGATGGCCGCGTGAAGGCGGCCGCCGACGCGGCGTCCACATCCATCCAGTCAAAGCTCGCGCTGTGGCGCAATGTGCAGAACATCTGGTACGGCCTGTCGCTCGGCTCGGTGCTGCTGCTGGCCGCCATCGGCCTCGCCATCACTTTCGGCGTGATGGGCATCATCAACATGGCGCATGGCGAGATGGTCATGCTAGGCGCCTACACGACTTTTGTGGTGCAGGAATGGGCGCGCACGCAGCACCCCGAATTTCTGAACTACGCCCTGTTCATCGCCATCCCGCTGGCGTTTCTGTTCACGGCGGCAGTCGGCATATTGATCGAGCGGCTCGTCATTCGCCACCTCTACGGACGCCCGCTCGAGACGCTGCTTGCGACCTTCGGCATTTCGCTCATCCTGCAGCAGGCGGTGCGCACGATCTTCGGCGCAAATAATCGTGAAGTTTCGGCGCCGCCCTTCATGTCGGGCTCGTTCGATTTCGGTTCGCTGTCGATCGGCTACGGCCGCATGTGGATCATCGTCTTCGCGCTGGCGGTTTTCTTCGCGCTGCAATTCGTGCTGCGCGCCACATCTTTCGGCTTACGCATGCGCGCGGTGACGCAGAACCGCCGCATGGCGTCCTCGATGGGCATCGACACCAACCGCATCGACGCCATGGCCTTCGGCCTTGGCTCCGGCATCGCCGGCATGGCGGGCGTGGCGCTGTCGCAGATCGACAATGTGTCGCCCAACCTCGGCCAGAGCTACATCATCGACAGTTTCATGGTGGTGGTGTTCGGCGGGGTCGGTAATCTGTGGGGCACGTTGCTGGGCGCCGTGACGCTCGGCGTCGCCAACAAATTCCTGGAGCCGATCGCTGGCGCGGTGCTGGGCAAGATTCTTCTGCTGGTCTTCATCATCCTCTT
>JANXTB010000139.1 GCA_025356415.1 Hyphomicrobiales bacterium | reverse complement strand
GGGCAGCGCGACGGTGATTTCGAAGCCGTCCACCTGGCCATGTTCGTCGATGATACGGATGAGTTCGTCGCGCTGCGCGGGATCGGCATAGACAGCGCGAATGGAATTTTGCGCGCGCACATTGTCGAGACCGCCGAAGTAGCTCGTCGCCGCAGGGTTTGCGTTCAGCAGCCGGCCGGTCTTGCGCTCCGTCACAAGGAGCGGGATCGGCACCGCCATGAAGATTCTTTCCAGGAGCTGCCGGCTGGAATCGAGGTCCGCATGCGCGCGCCACGCGGCTTGCGTCGCGGCCCATTCGAGCCTGCGCAGCCGGTTGCTTCGGCTGACGATCAGCAGCAGCGCCGCATTCAGCGTCACCATCGCGAGGATGAGGCCCATGACTTCGCCGGGCTCGGGATGCGGGGCAATGTAGCCGATCAGCAGGGTGATGCTGCAGGCGACGCCCATGCTGAAAGTAGCCGTAAAGCACATCGGCAATGCGAGATAATAAATAGCGGGAAGCACGATGACGGCGAACAGCGCGATTTCGCTATGCGTGGTCACCAGCAGGCCGACTGCGACGGCGACGCAGATTCCGTAGCCGACCAGAACACGGTGCGCGCCACGCGGCGTGGTCACGAATTCGATCAGGCACAGGCAAACGAGCGAGGTGAGCACGACGAAAGCGCGGGAGGGAATGGCCACCCAGAAATGCGGTTCGCCATAGAAACGCCAGTCGCTGGCGAAAAAGAGTGTGTTAACCACAGCCGAGGTCAAAAAATACAGGCGGCTCTGGCGCACGGTTTCAAGATAGCGCGCCTGACGGAACGCCATCTCTACCAGTGCATCGAGATATTCGCCGGAAAAAGCTGATAGCCTGCTGTTCATCCCATCCTCGTCGCGCCGTTTTGCGCGCCTGAGACGCTTGGTGCGCCTCGTAAGACTCACCATGCGTTTGGATTGTGAAGGATGAGTTAGACAGGCGCGCCTACGACGGCTAAGTCCACCGCATGATTAATGAAACGGAAAACGGGGTCACTCGCGGATCGCCTTTGAGGCGAGCTCCACGATGCGCTCAGGCGTCTGGTACATTTTCTGAACGACGTCCTGAACGCGCTCGCCGGTCGCCGGAGTAATATCGAGCCCGATCTTCTCCGCGTCAGCCAGCAGCGCCGGTGATTTCATCGCCGAGACGAATGCGGCGCGCATCTGTTTCACGGCGATCTCGGGGTTGCCGGGCGCCATCACGAACGGGCGGCCGAAGGCCTGTTGCGCGACGATCAGTTCGACAATGGCGCGATTGTCTGCGCCTTGCGTGAAGCTCATGATCTCGGGCGCGCCCCATGCGTCAAGTTCGGCGTTCTTGTCGACGCCCATCTGCACGAGCACGTTGAGCGACTTGTCGCGCACGAGGGCAGGGCGTTGCGCCTTGGCGCTCGACCAGTCGAGGCCGCAGACCACGTCGATTTCCTTGCGCTCCATGGCGAGCAGAATATCAGCCATGCCCTTGTAGCCTGAGACGATCTCGAACTTTGCGCCGGACGTGTTCTTGTGCAGGAAACCATAGTCGCGCGACGAGGCGCCATTGCCCGCGGCGCCGACGATCACACGCTCTGTCTGCGCCTGCTTGAATGTCTTGATGTGAGAATTCGGCAGGCTGATGCAGACGCGCGTGCCGGAATCCGCGCTCGCGAGGTAAGTGAATTTGGTGGCGTCGTAATTGGCCTTCATGGTCTTGTCGACGAGCGGCCCGACGATGGCGCCGGGCTGCAGCAGCGCGATCGTCATGCCGTCTTTCGCCGCCGAGGCGTAGACGAACGCGGCGGCGCGGGCGCTGCCTGCGCCTGGCATGTTCTGCACCACCATGTTGGGCTTGCCCGGCAGGTTATCGCCGAGATGGCGCGAGAACAGCCGCGCGTATGTATCGTAGCCGCCAGCCACGTCGCTGCCGACAATGATGTTGACGGTCTTGCCGGTGTAAAACTCCTGCGCGTGCGCGGCGCCGGCGAGAATGGCGCCGGGAATGGCGGCGCAGGCGAGAAGCATGTTGCGGAATGCGGGCGTCATCAAGCGTCCTCCCATGCCAGGCGCGCTTATGCCGCGCGTCCTGGCTTGAGGATGCTGCCACAGGCTGTGCGGACGCGCAAAGCCCCGCGCGTCAGCGCCCGATCACGACATGATCGACGCAGACCGGCTCCATCTGCCAATAGGCGTAGAACGTGCCCGGCTCGCCAACCCCACGCCGCCCGCGCGCGACGGCCACCGGCAACGGCGGACAAGTCACCGCCACGCGCTGCACGGTCAGCGTGCGCACGGCATGCCGGGGCGCGGTGTACGCCATGTCGGCGGCCTGCGCCCCGTCCAGGG
This sequence comes from Hyphomicrobiales bacterium, assembly GCA_025356415.1. GTDB lineage: Bacteria > Pseudomonadota > Alphaproteobacteria > Rhizobiales > Beijerinckiaceae > Terripilifer. The sequence goes on along the minus strand of JANXTB010000139.1, from coordinate 26,792 downwards.
CGAGAAAGGGCAGGGCGGCCATGGCGAGGCCGGTAAATCCGAGAAACATCTTGCGCATCGCAATCCTCCGCTTGAGAGCGTAACGGCCAAGGTGGGCCAGAGGTTGCAGCATTTCTCTGGCGGTGCGTCCCTCGCAATGCAAAGATGAAGCTTAACTCTATTGCCAGGCTTTCATTGCGCGAGTGACCCGGTTTCCTAATGTAGCTTCGTCCAGGGGCGGATTGGCGATGCGGCTTTTGTTTGTTTTTCTGTTTGTGCTGTCGAGCGTAGGCGCGCGGGCGCAATCCCTGTCGAGCTCCGGCTGGTCGTGGATTGAAACGCTGTCGACGTCGTCTTTCGATATGGCCCTCCGGCAGGCCCAATCCCTCAAGCTGCAATTTCCGCAAGTCGTTGTCGCTGAAAAGCGCGGCCAATATGTCGTAGCGGTCGCGATCGTTCGCGACAGGATCGCGGGGCGCGAGGCCGAGGCGTTGCTCAAGGACAACCACCTGACCACAGCAGTCACCAACGGCGGCGAGCAATATTCGCAAATTCTTTACGGCATCAATCCGTTCGTTCCCGACGTCGCCTACAGTCTCGGCTTTCCAAGGCTTGGGCCGCCAGACCCCAATGCCCCCTATCTGCAACTCGCCAGCAGAATCGCCTTGCCGCAAGCACTCGATATCGCAATGTCGCTGCGCGCCAAGGGCATCGAGACGGGCGTCGTTCTGATCCGCAATGGCTGGTTTGCGGTGGTCGTCATGCCCTCGGTGCGAAACCCGCGTCTGCTCGTATCGCTGAAGCAGGAGAAAAAGATACCGGGCGACAGTATTGCTGTCGCTGGCTCGTCATATGTCGAAGCGATCTGGGCGCCGTCCCTGTTCAAGCCCGATGAGCGGCTGATCGCGCAATTTCCCGAGCTGAGTTTTCCCGATGCGCGCGCTGCGCTGGCTGCGGGCGACGGTGTAAGCGCACTCAAGATTCTGCAGAACGATTGGCGGAGGACAGGCGCGACGGATTACGCGCTTGCCGCTGACATCCTGCTGCGCGGACTCGGCGGCGTTCGGCAAAACAGCGAATTGGCGGCGCAATGGTTGAATGCTTGCGCGCCAAGCTCCGTTCGCTGCACCCTGATGCTCGCCGAGATGACGGAGACGGGCAAAGGCGTGCCGAAGGATGCGCGCAAGGCGGCAAGCCTTTACCGAACCGCCGCGGCGAGTGGCGATGCACGCGCGCAATTGCGGCTGGCGACCATGCTGATCCTTGGCGAAGGCGCCGTGCAGGACTTTGAGGAAGGGTTGAAGCTCCTGAAGATTGCCGCGAGCGCCGGGATCCCGGAAGCGCAGAGTCTCTTGGGAACGTCCTACAAGACTGGCTTCCTGACAGAGAAGAACATTTCCATGTCCTATTTCTGGTTAAGCCTCGCGGCGGCCTCAATGGACGCAGGCGCCGACCGGGACAAGCTCGTCAAGGACCGCAACGAAATCGCGGGCAGGCTCGGCTCCGAGCGACTGCTCGATATTCAGAAGGTCGCTCGCAGCTGGAAACCCGGGGACGCCTTGCCGTCCTTAGACGGCGCGGATCGCGGATCTTCAATGCCTTCCGGCGATGGCGAAAAGGCGCAAGCCAGCCAGAAACGTGAAACTACGGTTTCATCCGGGTCGGGCTTCTTCGTCAATGCTTCAGGCCGATTCGTGACAAATGCGCACGTCGTCTCGGGATGCTCGTCGATCGCGGTCACAAACGCCAACAGCGCCACCGCGTCCGCAACGCTGATTTCCGAGGATGCGACGAACGATCTTGCATTCCTGCAAACGTCAGTCCCCGTTCCGGCGGTCGCGCGCATCAGGACCGGCGCCAAACTTGGAGAGACCGTCGCGGTCTTCGGGTTCCCGCTGACCGGCCTGCTTGCGACCGGCGGTAATTTCACAACGGGAAACATTGTCGCGCTGGCAGGCCTCCGCGATGACAGCCGACACTTTCAGATTTCCGCTCCCGTGCAGCCCGGCAACAGCGGTGGGCCGCTGATCGACAGTTCCGCCAACGTGATTGGCGTCGTGGTGTCGAAGGTGAATGCGCTGCGGGTTGCGGCCATCACGAATGACATCCCGCAGAACATCAATTTTGCAATCAAGAGCGCCACGCTGGCGAGCTTTCTTGACGCCAAGCAAGCAAGCTACGAAGCGAGCTCCGCGACCGCTGTCATGTCGTCGGAGGCACTGGCAGAACGGGCCAGAAATTTCTCGGTGTTTGTCGCCTGCCAGTAAAAGTAGGCGCCCTCATGCATGCTCAGTGGAATGGTTCGGGGTGTAAGCTCATCTTCGCATTCTCGCCAGATGCATCCTGTTCCACGCGCCGCACGAAGAGCGCGCAGATTGCCGCCGCTGCTGTGAGCGCGGCTATCATCATCCAGGCTTCGTTCACCGCGTAGGTCATCGCGGCGCTCTCGAGCGCCGGCCTCAGCAACGCCATGGTCTGCGGATCGAGGACATCCGGGCCCCGGCTTGAAAGCAGGCCGGCAGGTATGCCGATGAAGGACGCGGTCGATGCGTCGCCTTCCAGCAATTTCGCCAGAAGCGCATCAGCGTGCATCTTCGTGCGGCCAAAGATGATTGTATCGACTAGCGCGATGCCGATCGCGCCGCCGAGATTGCGCATGAGATTGAACAAGCCGCTGGCGTCGGCGACCTGCGAGGGCGGCAGATGCGCAAGGGCCAGACGCGTCGGCGGGAGGAGGCAAAACATGAACGCAACGCCACGCGCGATCTGCGGCCAGATCATTTCCGAAAAGTCCGTCCGCGGCGTCTGATCCGCGCTCATCCACAAACCCACGGCGAGCAGTGAAAAGCCGGCGACGGTCAGCATGCGTCCGTCAGCGCGCCTCTCCAGCGCCGCGGCGATGGGCGCCGTGACCAATTGCGCCAAGCCGGTGACCAGCATGATGGCGCCAATTTCGAACGCGGTGTGATGGCGCACGAAACCGAGAAACACCGGCATCAGATAGACGGAGCCGAACAGGCCGACGCCGAGAATAAAACTTAATATGCAGCCGAGCGTGAAATTGCGATTTGCGAAAGTGCGGAGCTCGACGAACGGCGCCTTGACGTGAAGGCTTCGCCAGACGAAGGCCACCGCCGACAAGGTGCTTGCCGCCAGCAGGCCTGAGACATAAGCCGATGTCCAGCCGCGCGCAGGCGCTTCCTTGAGGGCGATCTGCAGTGCGGCCAGCGCAACGGCGATCAATACAAGCGACGCGACGTCGAGCGTGCGCGCCAGCGCGAGGTTCATGCGCGGTTTTGGCAACATCAACCCAGCCAGCGCCGCCGAGATGACGCCCGGCGCCAGGTTGATCAGGAACAGCCAATGCCACGACAAGGTGTCAGTGATCCATCCTCCGACGACTGGCCCGACCGTGGGGGCCAGTACTGCGAGCACGCCGGCGAGCGTTGTGGCGATGCCCTGGCGCGCAACCGGGAACATCAGGAAGACCGCGGAGAAGACCGCCGGGATGATCATGCCTCCTGCAAAGCCCTGGAGGATACGCCACGAGATCAGGCTGGCGAATGTGCCGCTCGCGGCGCAACCGACGGAAGCCAGCGTGAACACCGAAATGGAAACAACAAAAAGCCCGCGCATCGTGAGCACGCGCGTGACGAAGCCCGTCAACGGAATGGCGATGACTTCGGCGATCAGATAGGCGGTCTGGATCCAGCTCATCTGATCGGTCGGAATCGCCAGCGCCGTCTGGATGGCGGGCAGCGATGTCGCGACGACTTGCACGTCCAGGATCGCCATGAACATGCCGACGCACATCATCGAGAAACCCACCCACGTCGCTATTTCCGACGCGGGCGGCGTGGTGGGTTCAGGCGAAGAAAGCATGGGTTCCTCTCGATGCGATCTCCAACCCCATGCGCATGGTGGCAAAACTGGCGGAACGCGGAATGCGGCGCAGATCATGCGGGGGCTTTCAAAAAACACAACTGCAGCCGGAGGACATACACGCGAAGTGGCGCGCTGGATCAGCATTGCGGGTTGTCGTGACAAGGATCAACGCCAAGCTACGGCCTCCATCGAATGCGCTTGCCATGCCGGCCTGACCTTAGCAGAATAAGCTTTAACCATGGGGAGCTCACATGCTGCGGCTTTTTCTGTTGGGATTGGCTTTGTCCTTCGTGGTCCTTACGGGCGGCGCGACGCGGGCCGAGGACTTCTATCGCGGCAAGCAGATCAATTTCGTGGTCTCGGCCGATGTCGGCAACAGCTACGACACGTTCGCGCGCATGATCGCGCGGCGTTTGCCGAAATACATTCCCGGCGAACCCAACATCATCGTGCAGAACATGCCCGGCGCCGGCGGCCTGCGTGCGACCAACTGGCTCTACACGGTGGCCCCGAAAGATGGCCTGACGATCGGGATGATCAACAACACGCTCGCTTTCGATCCTCTCTACGGAAACAAGCAGGCGCAATTCGATGCCTCGAAATTCAACTGGCTCGGCACGCCAAGCCGCGAGACGGCCCTGCTGATCGTGTGGCACACGGTGCCGGTCGACAAGCTCGAGGACGCGCGCAAACATGAAATCGTCCTGTCCGCCAGCGGCGCGGGATCGACGCCGGCCTTCTTCGCGCGCGTGCTTTCCTCGCTGTTCGACCTGAAGGTGAAAATTATACCCGGCTATAAATCGCAGACGGAATCCTTCCTCGCGATGGAGCGTGGCGAGAACGACGGGAACGCTTCGCCCTTCTGGTCGAGTTTGAAGGCGGAATTTCCTCAATGGCTGACCGAGAAAAAGATCAAGCCGCTTGTCTATTATGGAGCACGCGATCCTGAAATCGCCGCGCCCTATGCGATCGACCTGCTGCAGGACCCGGAGAAGCGCGCCATCATGGAAATAGCGCAGGCTGGCCTCGGCATGGGCCGGCCGATGACGGCGCCGCCCGGCGTCGATCCGGCGAAAGTCGCCGTGCTGCGCGCAGCGCTTTCGGCCCTCTTCAAGGATCCTGATTATCTGGCTGAATGCAAGCAGGCGGCGCTGAATTGCGCGACGCCATCGAACGGCGAGGAGATGCTCGCGCGCGTGCAGAAGATCTATGCGTCGCCGCGTCCTGCCGTGGAGAAGATCAGCGAGATCTACATGCTGGGCCAGCAGAACTGATCGTCTGCCTTCTACGAAAAGAATCGAACACAGGGGAGTCTCATGCAATTCGGTCTTTACGCGCCCGTGCCGCATGTGACCGTAGGCGCTCCCGCCATTGACGCCTCTGTTGCAGGCGCTTATGCGCCCTTGTCCGAACACGTGTCCGACCCGGCCTACGTCTTGTCGCATGACGTGCTGCTCGCCGCCGATGCGGCCGGCTTCGACATCGTCCTCTTCGCCGAACGCCATCTCGGCGCGGACATGGAAGCATGGCTTCTCGCAGCCGCCATCGCGGCGCAGACGCAAAACATCAAGTCCATGGTCGCCGTGCATCCCGGCCTTTGGCATCCGGTGATGGTGGCGAAAATGGCGGTGACGCTCGATCGCATCGCCAAGGGTCGGATGTGCATCAATCTCGTCACCGGCTGGAACGTGGAAGAACACCGCATGTTCGGCGGCGACATCCTGCTCGGCAGCGAGGACCGTTATCGGCGCGCCGAGGAATTCGTGCACGTGCTGCGCGGCATGTGGCGCGAGACGCCGTTCACCTACAAGGGCCGCATCTTCGATATCGAAGCCGCCGAATTGCGACTGAAGCCGGCGACGGCGCCGGGCCCGGAAATCTTCACCGCGAGCCGCAGCGCGCGCGGTCTCGACATGGTGGCTGAGGTCGGCGACTGGTGGTTTCTCGATTACGACAAGGAAGCGTCTTCGACCGACGAGGTGATGGAAAGCCTGCGCCGCTCCATCGCGACCATGGACGAGAAGGCCGCGCGCCTCGGGCGCAAGGTGCGTTATGCGCTCAATCCCTTCGTCGCCTTCGGTCCCTCGCGCGAAGAGGCGATCGCAAACGCGCGGAGCCTGCTCGTGCCGAGCGGTCCCGATGCCGACATTCGCAAGCTCGAGTCGCGCATCGGCCCGGCGATGAAAACCGGCTGCGTCGGCACGCCCGATCAAGTGCGCGCGCAGGTCCGCGCGATGGCCGAAATGGGCATCGAGTTTCTTCTGCTGAAATTCGTTCCGACCGTCGAAGCCGTTGAGGAGATCCGGCGCGAGCTCATCGCTCCCTTGCGGTGAGCTCAGTCATACGGGCGCGATGACTGAGCCCATTGCGGCCATGCGTCGGGAAACATCATGCGCCCGACGTCCTGCAACGTCGTTGGCCGCCAGGCCGGGACTCGTGCGGTCAGCGCGTGTGGAATGGCGGCGATTTCCGCCGCGGCGGGCTGAGCCTGCACGAACGACAGCGCGAGCACGGCGGGGTAAAGCGCACCGAGATGAAGTGCGAGATCACGCGCGCTCGCCTGCTGCGATTCTGCGTCAGCCGTCAGCAAGACGGCGCAGGATGCGCGCAAAGCCTGCACATGATGCGCCAGCGCCTCGCGCACATCGCGCCATTCGGGAGCGGCGGCGTTCGCCAATCTTTCCTCCATGTCGGCGATGAGCGGTTCGAGACCGTCCTTGCCGCCAATGGCGCGCAGCATGTCCAGCGCGAGCACGTTGGGCGGCCCCTCCCAGATCGGGAAGACATGCGCGTCGCGCAATTGCCGCGCGATGCCGACATCTTCCATGTAGCCGGCGCCGCCAAAACCCTCGACGACCTTCGACAGGACGCGCACCGCAATGTCGGCGGTCACGATCTTGCACACGGGCGTCATGAGCCGAAGAATTCGCCTGTCGCGCTCGGTCGCCTCATTTGCATCCTCGCGACCGAGCAGAGAAGCGAGCTCGAGCGTCAGGATGAGCCCCGCGAAGACATCGGCTCGCACTTCGCCGATCAATCGCCGGTGCAGCACGTGCGCGACGAGCGGGCGCTCGAAGGCCGTGCGCTTTTGCGAGTAATCTTCGAGAAGCGCGCAGGCCGCAGCGGCTTCTCCCATGGCGCAAATTGAATTGTGCAAGCGCGTGACGTTGAGCATGGTCGTGACATTGCGAACGCCATCGCCATCGGCGCCGATCTGGATGGCCGGACAACCGACGAGATCGAGTTCCGCCGTGGCGAGCGCGCGCGTGCCGAGCTTGTCCTTCAGCCGCCGCACGACAACGCCGTCCCATGCGCCGTCTGCAAGGCGCGGGCGCGCCATGAAAAGCGTGAGGCCGCGCGATCCCTGCGGCGCGCCGGGCTTGCGCGCCAACGCTAGCGCGATTTCCGACTCGGCCGCAGAGGCGAAGAACTTCACGCCATGCAGCCGCCATTGGCCGTCTTCCATGACGGCCTGCGTTTCCGTACGCGACACATCGCTGCCGCCGGTCGTTTCGGTCATCCATTGACCCGACGTCCAGGCCTGCGCTGGGTCGCGCGACGTGAGATGCGCGAAGGCCTCGCCAAGCGCGTTATCATTTGCAAACCGCGCGAGGATGCGCGCTGCGCCATCCGTCATCGCCACGGGGCAGGAGACAAAGGCGCTGGCGGGATGAAACAGAAAGAGCTTGGCGAATTGATGCAGCCGCGCCTCGGCGCCGCGCTCATCATAAGCGAGCGCCACAAGGCCTTCCGTCGCCGCCTCCGCGCGCAATGCGCGCCAAGCCGGCGAGAGCCGCAACGTGTCCGTCCGGCGGCCCCACGCATCGTAGGCGACGTGCACGGGCGGATCCCGCTCCGCCTCGCGGGCGACGTCCCAGAGCGGCCCGGCGCAGCGCGCCGCGAAAGCGGAGATGTCCGGCTCAAGCGCCGCGAAAGCCTGCGGCGTCAATTTCCAGCGCAACAGCGCGCGCAGGGGCGATTGATCCGGAAATAGTGCGTTCCGCGCGGGCGGCTGCTGAAAGAAGTTGGGCATGGGTCCCCTCCGCTTCCTGTGCGGGAGGATAGATCAAAACGGCGCCGCCGCGCCATGTTTCACGGCCTGCCGCCGTCGTCCGTAATCCGGTCCACCCTCAGGCGCTCGCGGTCGTCCGTCAGGCGGCGCATGGCCACCTGAACGGCGCACAGGGCGCCGAGGCCCGCCCCTCCGGCAAGCAGGAGCAGCACGAAAATCTGGTATTTCGCAGCCTCGAACGGAGGCATGCCGGCGAGGATCTGGCCGGTCATCATTCCAGGCAGCGTGATCAGTCCGGCCGCCGACATCTGGTTGATGATGGGGATCATGCCGCTCCGCAGCGCGCTTTGCTGCAGGGGGCGAAAGGCCAGCGACGCCGGGGCCCCCAAGGAGAGGCGCGCTTCGATGGAAGCCCGTTCGCGTACGATCCCGGTGTTGAACGCATTCAGGCTGACGCTCACGCCATTCATCACGCTGCCTAGCACGATGCCGACGAGCGGAATGACAACCTCGGGCTTGTACCATGGGGAAGGCTGAAGCGTCGCCAAGGCGAGACTTGTCACCAGCACGGTCGCCAAGCCCGTGGCGCCCGCGCCGACGGTGAACCCCCAGAAGCCTCTGAGGCGGCGCACTTGTCGCGCGTAGATTTCGAAACTCGCCGCCGCGGTCATCGCGAGCGCGACCGCGACGACGAGAGTCGGCGCGCTCAGCGCGAAGACATATCGGAGCACCAGGCCGACCAACAGCAACTGGACGACCGTCCTGCATGCGGCGACGAGTAGGCTTCGTGCGATTCCCAAATTGAAGGCAAGCGATAATCCGGCGTCGACGAGGACGAGCAGGGCCGCGACGCCAAGTTGGGGGTAGCCGATGATCTGTTCGTTCATGGGCGATCCTCGACGAGGCGCCCGTCGTCCACCAGAAAGCGCCGCTTGGCCATTCGCAAGGCCTGCTCGCCGTCATGCGTGACCAGCAGGATGCTTGTTCCACGCGCCAGCTGGTCGTGCAGCAGCGCCTCGACCATCCCGATGCTGGCGGTGTCGAGACCAGACGTCGGTTCGTCCAGCAACAGGACGCGGGTGCTCGGCTGGAGCGCGCGCAGGATGGCGAAGCGCTGGCGCTCGCCGGTCGAGAGCCGCGCAACGGGCCAGTCGAGCGCGCCGGCAGGAAAACCGATTGCCGGCAGTATGTCCCTGGCCACGGATGCGGCTGCGAAATGGTCCGCTACGCGTTCGGCCCACCAACCGGATTCCGCCGCAACATACGTGACCATGCTCCGCCATCTGGATGCAGCCATGGACGAGCAAGGCGCGTCATCCAGAAGCGCGTCGCCCGCGTGAGGGTCGAGGTCGGCAATCATCCTGAGCAGAATGCTCTTGCCCGAACCGGAGCGCCCCATGATCGAAACGCATTCGCCATCGCCGACCTCGAGATCGATTGGCCCGAGACTCAGTCTCTGTAATCCTCGTATCTTGATCATTCACGCATCCGGCCCGGCGGAGCGTGGCAGCTTACACGAGCCTGATGACGTGATCACCCGTGCGATGCCGGGATGAAAACGGCAAGTGACAGCCACGCGGTGCTTGTTGAGGTGTAAGGCTCTGATTTAAATGGTACCGCCACCCCGGCTTGAACGGGGGACCTCTAGATCCACAATCTAGCGCTCTAACCAACTGAGCTATGGCGGCACGTCAGTGCGGCGCAATTCCTAGAAGCAATGGTCCCGCATTGCAAGCATCGGGCGCCATTTTTCGCAAATCGTCGCAACACGCGGATTCTGGAAGCAAAAACGCCCTCCCGGGAGGATCGGGAGGGCGCTTTCGAGAGACCTGCTGGCTGGCTTACGCCGAAACCTGCAGGGTCTTGGTGAGTGTGGCCTTGATCGGCTCGACGCTGTCGGTGGAGACCTGCTGGATCAGCGCGGCGATCTCCTTCGCCTGCGTATTCATGGTCTCGAACTGCGTCTTGGCGTGCTCGCCCTGAAGCGTGATCGCTTCCGCGATCGTCTTCGTCGCGAGCAGCGCCTTCACGAAAGCGAATTGCGCGTCCGAATTCGCCTTGATGGCGTCGAGCGCCTTCATGTTGATATCGCTCACGCCCTTCGACATCGTCGACAGGCTCGTCTCGACCGAGGAGGTCGCCTCTTCGGCGGCCGCCTTCAGCTTTTCGTAGATGACTTTCGTCTTCTCGACGCCCTGCTCGGCAGTGCGGCGGATCTGCTCCTGCATTTCCTCCGCCTTGTTGAGAGACGCATCGAGCGTCTCCTGCAGGGCAGGGATCACGGGATCAGCAGCCACGGGCGCTGAAACCGAGACTGTCGTGGCCTTGGCTTCGATCACGGCAGGCTTGGCTTTCCCGGTCGGGGTCTTGCGGGTAACGGCCATGGGACTGGTCCTTTCGTGTCGAGATTATTTCTGGACGCCGGTGGCCTTCTGGACCGCCGCGCCGAGTTCCTTCATCTGCGCTTCGATCGCAGCGAGCTGGGTCTTCAGGTATTCGGCCTGAATCGCCATCACGTCCTGCATGTCCTTGGCGTGGACCAGCTTGTCAGCAAGGTCGAAAGCCGAATTGACGTTGGTTTCGGCGAAAGCCACGGCCTTGGCGGACATGTCCTTGGCGCCGGGGATCGCAGCCGCGCCTTCGAGCGCGCCGGAGGTCTTCTGGACGGCGCCGATGAAGCCTTCAAAAGCCTTGCGGGCCTGGGCTACACTGCGTTCAGCGAATTCGCGCATTTCCGGCGGGATGTCATAGGGATTGGCCATTTTTAGCACTCCTGTTTGAGCATTGTTGACGGGCGCCGTGGCAATAGCCTGACACCAAACTTGAAAGCACTCTAGCGGGAAAAATGTTGCAATGCAACAAAATTGTGCGGTGCACCAATTCGTACGGACCTCTGGATCTTAAGCATAGCCAGAGAGAGTCCGGTGGATGGCGCTGCAGCTTATGGACCACGGCGGCGGGGCCATTTAATGATCTCTTAAGCCTGATCTCCTGGCGGCGGGGGTTTTGGGCGATTTCGAGGGGGCGGCCGGTGAGTGTTTTCGCCGGTTCATGCGTTGGGGTCCGTTGGGACCAGAGAGCCAGAGGGCCATGACGACCTTCACGCGCGATCCCGGCCTCAACCGGATGATCGACAACGTTCTGTCCGAGCCGCCGTTTGGCGCGCTCCTCGAATCCGGTGCGCCGCTGCTCGTGGCCGCCGGCCAGCCCGCGCATGTCGTTTTTGCCAACGAAGCCGCGTGCGCGCTGTTCGGCGCCGATGCGCAGGCGATCGCCACGCGCCTGTTCGAAGGCCGCGATCCCGGCGCTCGCCGCATTGCTGAATTGTCCCGCAGCCTGACGCCCGGCGCCGGCGCGCGCCTCGAAAAGCTGCGCTTCTATGCGGGCCCGCGCGCGCAGATGCTCACTGTGCTTTGCCGCCGCACGCTGGGGCCGCAACCCTTGTTCCTTGTCGCCGTGCCCGGCGCCGCCGCGCCCGCGCGCCATGCGCCGACGATGCCGGTGTTCACGCAAGAGGCGCCGCCCGCGCCCGTGTTTGCGCCTGAGCCTGTTGCGCTTGTTATCGAGCCGCCCGTTGCTGTCGAAGCGCCTGTTGTTGAAACGACTGTCGTGGCCGATGTCGCGCCGGTTCGCACTGTAGAAGGTCCACGCCGCAGCGCTGGCGAAGTCGCCGCCGATCTCGCCGAACGCCTGCATGGCGACAATGTGCGCTTCCTCTGGCAGACCGATTCCGCGCATCGCTTCGTGAAAATCACGGGGGAATTGTGCGATCTCGTCGGCTGCATGACGAGCCGCCTCGTCGGCCGTTCATTCCTCGACATAGCCGACGAACTCGGCCTCGATCCCGACGCCAGATTGCGCGACGCGCTGCACAAGGGCGAGACGTGGAGCGGACTTGAAATTCTGTGGCCCGTCGAGAACGCCGACGCCGCTTTTCCGATCACGCTCGGCGCCTTGCCGGCTTACGATCGCAGCCGTCGCTTCGAGGGCTTTCGTGGCTTTGGCGTGATTCACGTTACGCAATTGCAGGAAACCCAAGAGCCGCTGCAAGGAAACCAAGAGCCGCTGCAAGGAAACCAAGCGCCGCTGCAAGAAACCCAAGCGCCGCACGCCTCTGCCGCGCCGCGCGATTCGATAGCGCCTGCGCAAGAGGCGAGCGTCCCCGGGCCCGAGGTTGAAAGCGCCGCGCCTGCAAGCCCCGTATCGGAAACGCCAGCGCCGCAAGCGCCTGCGCAATCTGCGTCCGAACCTGCGGCTTCCGTCGGTAACGTTGTGGCGTTGCGGCCTTTCCAGGTCATGCCGCGTCGCGAGGCCGAGGCGCCCGCACCGGTTGCGCCGCCAGTCGAGCCTGCGCCCGAGGCGCCTGCGCTCGATGATGGCGCCGAGATGATTACGCTTTCGCCCGGCGAGCGTCTCGCGTTCCGCGAAATCGCGCGTGCGCTCGGCGCCCGCATTCGCGAAGACAAGGATGCGGAGGCCGCGTCCAGCCCGCCGTCGCGCGCCTCTGTCCGCGACCTGATCGAAGTGGCGACGCGCCTCACGGCAGACGAGCCCCAGGCGGCTGCGCCCGGGCCCGCGCATGACCAACAAGCGCCTGCCGCACAAGCGATTCCGGAACCCGCAGCCATCGTGCTCCCCGAATTTCCGGAGGACGTGCAAGGCGTGCTCGATCGCTTGCCGATCGGCGTGCTGGTGTCGCGCAATGCGCAGCCGCTGTTCGCCAACCGCACGCTTCTCGATGCGCTCGCGTATGACGACCTCACGCAATTCTTCCGCGAGGATGGCCTCGCCCGCATGTTCCGCGGACGCCCGCGCGCGGAACTGGAACTGGACGAGCATGGCGCGATCCAGCTCGCGACGCGCAATGGCGCGCAGGTTCCCTTTGAGGCGCGCATCCAGAAGATCGAATGGGACGGCGCGCCGGCCTCGTTGATGACCTTTCGCCATCCACAGGAAGCGCCTGATGTAACAAGCCGCATGCGCGCGCTGGAAGGCGATCTGCGCGCCAGCGAGGCGGGCCTTCGCGAATTGCACGCCGTGCTCGATACCGCGACCGATGGCGTCGTCGTCATCGACGAGGAGGGCCGCGTTGTGGCGCTGAACCGCGCCGGCGAGGCTCTGTTCGGCATCGAGCTGAACGACGTTCAGGGCCAGATATTCACGACCTTGTTCGCGCGCGAAAGCCAGCCTGTCGCGCTGGAATATCTGACCGCTATCAAAGGCACCGGCGTCGCCAGCGTGCTCAACGACGGGCGCGACGTCACCGGCCGCGCGCGACAGGGCGGCGGCATTCCGCTGTTCATGACCATGGGCCGCATCGGCGGCAACGGCACGCAGAAATTCTGCGCCGTGCTGCGCGACATGACCGCGTGGAAAAAAGCCGAGCAGGAATTGAAGGAAGCGCGCCGCGCCGCCGAGCAGGCCAATGCGCTGAAATCGGATTTCCTCGCCAAGGTGAGTCACGAAATCCGCACGCCGCTCAACGCGATCCTCGGCTTCACCGAAGTCATCATCGAAGAGCGTTTCGGGCCTGTCGCCAACGAGCGCTACAAGGAATATCTGCAGGATATCCACACGTCGGGCTCGCATGTGATGAGCCTCGTGAACGATCTCCTCGACCTGTCGAAGATCGAAGCCGGCAAGCTGGAGCTGAATTTCGGCGCCGTCGACGCCAACCGCATCGTCGCCGAATGCGTGTCGCTAATTCAGCCACAGGCCGCGCGCGAGCGTGTAGTGGTGCGCCAGTCCTTGGCGCCGCGCTTGCCCAACATCGTCGCCGACGAGCGCGCGCTTCGCCAGATCGTGCTGAACCTTCTCTCGAACGCCGTGAAGTTCAACGAGCCGGGCGGGCAGGTCATCGTTTCGACCGCGCTCACCGATGCGGGTCATGCCGTCATTCGCATTCGCGACACGGGCATCGGCATGAGCGAGAGCGAGATTGAAACGGCGCTTGAACCGTTCCGCCAGATCGCCACGTCGCGCACGACGCGCGGAACGGGCCTCGGCCTGCCGCTCACCAAGGCGCTGATCGAGGCGAACCGCGCCAGCTTCTCGATCAAGAGCAAGAAGGCCGAAGGCACGCTGGTCGAAGTGGCTTTTCCGCCGACGCGGGTGTTGGCGGAATAATTACTTCAGCCGCGTCCAGGTGACCGATTTGCAGATTAACCCGCCGAATACGCAGCCCGATGTTTTCAGGTCCTTGCCCTCGAGCAGCATCTTGCCCGTATAGGTCTTGCGGTCCTCAGGGTTGTAGGCGGCGCCATCCCATTTGCCCGGCCCGGCGGGCTTCATGTCGTAGAAAACCTTCAGCCCGATGTCACCCGCGCTTTCGGGGTCCTGCACCCAGGTGACATAGCCGCAGAGCGCATCTCCGCAGGGGGCAATACGGACCTGCGAGGCGCCATTCTCGCGCAGCCACACGCCCACCGCGGAGGTTTCGGCGCTGGCGGCGGGGAGAGCGAAGACAAGCAAGGCGAACAGAGTCAGAAAAGGCCGCACACAAAGCTCCCAAGTCCAGTTAGGCTTATTCTGGCTGCATCTGGTTAGCGTCGTCAAACCCCGCTGGCTTTGCTGCAGCGCAATGCGGCGCTCGCGCGGGCGCGCTAGTCAGGCAAACGACTCCAGCTCAGGTTCGGTCATGACAACCCGCCAACTCGAAAAACTGTTCAGGCCCAGATCGGTAGCTCTGATCGGCGCGAGCGCGCGCCCCCGCAGCCTGGGGCATGCGGTCATGGAAAACCTGCGCGCCGCGAGCTTTCCGGGCCCGATCCATCTGGTGAACCCGCGCCATAGCGAGATCGAGGGCGCGACCTGCGTTGCGCGAATCTCCGATCTCGCCGCGCCGCCGGATCTTGCTGTCATCGCCGCACCGCGCGACGCGGTGGCGGCGATCGTGCGCGAGGCGGCGGCCTTCGGCGTCGGCGCGGCGATTGTCATCACCGCCGATCCCTCGCACGGCGAGGGCTCGCTGAAAACCGAACTCGCGCGCATCGCGAACGAGACCGGCATCCGCATCGCGGGACCGAATTGCCTGGGCGTGATTGTGCCGCGCGCGAAGCTCGACGCCAGCTTCGCCGCGCATCCTGCGACGCCGGGCGATCTCGCGGTGATCTCGCAATCTGGCGCCATCGCCGCCGCCCTGCTGGCATGGGCGCATGAGCGGCGCATCGGGTTTTCGGGGTTGGTGTCGGTTGGCGACATGGCGGATGTCGATTTCGACGATCTGCTCGATTATTTCGCGCTCGATCCGCAGACGCGCGCGATTCTTCTTTACGTGGAATCCATTCGCGACACGAAGAGCTTCATGTCAGCCGCGCGGGCTGCGGCGCGTGTGAAGCCGGTCATCGTCATCAAGTCTGGACGGCACGCGCGCGCGGCGAAAGCCGCCGCTACGCACACCGGCGCGCTCGCCGGCTCCGACGCGGTTTACGACGCCGCGTTCCGCCGCGCCGGACTGCTGCGAGTCAACGACATTTCCGAATTGTTCGCGGCCGCGGAGACCATCGGACGCATCAAGCCCTTTGCGGGCGATCGCCTCGCTATTCTGACCAATGGCGGCGGAATGGGCGTCCTTACGGTCGACAATCTTCTCGATCTCGGCGGCAAGGTCGCAGACCTTTCGCCCGCGACCCTCGCGCTGCTCAACGAGAAAATGCCCGAGACCTGGTCGCACGCCAATCCGGTCGACATCGTCGGCGATGCAGACGCCGAGCGCTTTCGCATCGCCATGACGGCGCTGCTCGACGATCCGGCCAATGACGCGATCACCGTTCTGCATTGTCCGACCGCGCTGTCCGACAGCGAGGCGACCGCGCAGGCCATTGCCGAATGCGTCGAGGCGCATCGCAAGAAGTCGTTCTCTCCCAAGCCTGTCTTCGCGGTCTGGCTCGGCGCCACCGCGCGCTCGAATGAAATCTTCGAGGCGGCGCGCATTCCCAATTATCGCGGCGGGGCGACGCGCGGCTTTATGCATCTGGTGCGCTGGCGCGATAATCGCGATGCGTTGATGGCGGCGCCCCCGAGCCTGCCATCCGACTTCGCGCCCAACACGGCGCGCGCCCGCGCGATCATTCACGCAGCGATCGAAAACGGCGAAACGTGGCTCGATCCCGTCGAGATCACGGGCGTGCTGGAAGCTTACGATATTCCCTGCGCGCCCGCGCGTCTCGCGCGCACGGCCGAAGAAGTCGCAGCGCCGGCCGCGCAGCTGATCGCGCATCACGGCGCCTGCGTCATCAAGATATTCTCGCTCGACATCACCCATAAATCCGATGTCGGCGGCGTCGTTCTCAATCTCGAGACGCCGGAAGCTGCGGTCACGGCTGCGCGCAACATGCTGGCGCGCGTTGCGCAATTGCGCCCGCAGGCGCGCATCGCAGGCGTCACTGTGCATCCGATGGTGAAGCGTCCGCATGCGCGCGAGCTGATCGCCGGCATTGCGGATGATCCGACCTTCGGGCCGGTGATCGTGTTCGGACGTGGCGGCAAGGCGGTGGAAGTCATCAACGACCGCGCGCTGGCGCTGCCGCCGCTCGATCTCCGGCTCGCGCATGATCTCATCGAGCGCACCCGCGTGGTGCGCGTGTTGCGCACCTATCGCGACGAACCCGCCGCCGATATCGACGCCACCGCGCTGCTGCTCGTCAAACTGTCGCAGCTCTCCGCCGACATTCCAGAAATCCGCGAGCTCGATCTCAACCCGCTGCTGTGCGACGAGGATGGCGTCATGGTCATCGACGCGCGCATCGCCGTTGCGCCCGCGCAAGGCTTGACGCACCACGGTTCGAATCCGCGCTTTGCGATTGCGCCATATCCGAAAAGCTGGGAGCGGCGCATTCATCTGCGCGACGGCGCGGAAATCTTCGTGCGCCCGGTGCGGCCCGAGGACGAGGAGTTGTATCGCCGCTTCTTCGAATCCGTCACGGCGGAAGACCTGCGCCTGCGGTTCTTCGCGCCCGTGAAGGAATTCTCGCATGCCTTCGTCGCGCGCCTCACGCAAATCGATTACGCACGCGCGCTGGCGCTCTGCGCGCAGGACAGCGAGGGCGTGATGGTCGGCGGCGTACGCCTGATCAAGAACGCGGAAGAGACGGCTGGCGAATACGCCATCCTGCTGCGCGGCGATTACAAGGGCAGGGGACTTGGCTGGAATCTGATGAAGCTGATCATCGAATATGCCGAGGACGAGGGCCTCGAGGCGGTAGAGGGTCAGGTGCTTGGCAGCAACCACAACATGCTCGCCATGTGCGAGCAACTCGGGTTTCGGGTGAAGGATGATCCCGACGAGCCGGGCATCAAGATCGTCAAGCTGGATTTGCAGAAACTACCGGGAATCGGGGAGAAGTTGCCGGTTTAATCGCTGTCATTGCGAGGAGCGCAGCGACGTGGCAATCCAGAGGCCCCACGTAAGGCTTCTGGAATGCTTCGCTGCGCTCGCAATGACGAAACCTACTGCGCGTCCAGCCCGTAAACATCATCCCTGAACTGCGCCACGCCGTCGGCATCGGCGAAGCCTGTCAGGTAAGTCCAGATCACCGGAACGGGTTTGGCCAGCTTGATCGTCATGCTGTCCTCATCGGCAATCGTCTTCTTGATCTTCGCCGTATCCCAATCGCCCTTGGCGTCTTCGAGCAGCCAGGCGGCGAGATCCATCACGCCTTGCACGCGCACGCAGCCGTGCGAGAGGAAGCGGTAATCTTCCGTAAAGCCGCCCTTGGCGGGCGTATCGTGAAGGTACACGGCTTCCTTGTTGGGCATGTCGATGCGGATCTGGCCGAGCGAATTCTTCGAGCCGGATTCCTGCCTCAGCGTGTATTTCCCAAGTTTGTCGCCGTCCAGATCCACGTTCGCGGGATCGATCTCACGACCGCGTGAATCGATGAGGTGGATTTTCTCGCGCTTCAGGTAGTTCGGATTTTTCTCGAGCTTCGGGATGATTTCATTCTTTACGATTGAAGTCGGAATCGTCCACGTCGGATTGAGGTTGATGTCCTGGATCTTCGCGCTCACCTGCGGCGATGCGTGCTCCTTGTCGCCAACCACCGCCGTGTAGCGATGCACGACCGTGCCGCCCTCTACCGCCTCGACGGCGGCGGCGGGAATGTTCACGATGACATGGCGCGGCGCAAAGTCGAACTTTACAGTCTCGATGCGTTGCGCGCTGTGGGCGAGCTGGCGGGCGCGTTGCGCGGCGGTGACATTGATCGCATCCAGCGTGGCGCCGGTCACGACGCCCGTCGGCTTCAGCCCCATGCGCAACTGAAAGGATTTCACGGCCTGCGTCAGCGCATCGTCAAACGCATCGCCTTCGGCAGCTTCGCGCGGCAGGTCGCCCTCGATCGCGAGCCGCTCAGCCAGCACGCGCACGGGCTCGCCCTTGGCGTCGGCTTTCACCTCGCCGCTGATCTGTGGCCAGCCGCCATTATCGGCAATCGCCTGATAGCGTTCAGCGGCGGCCTTCGTGGCTTCATAAGTGTCGGGCGTGAAGCTCGGCGTGGCGTCGGTCGAGGTCTGCATTTCGCGGACCTTGGCGGCCTTCGTGCCCGCGCCGGCTTTCTTTTTCGATTGATCGACCTTCGGCTGGTCGAGCTTGGCTGTCGGTTGCTGCGCGGCCAGCGGGTTCGGCGCCGTGGCCGGCGCCTGTTGCTCTTGCGCGAAAGCGGCGCCGCCACACAGGGCAAGCGTCATCGTCAGCGCGGCAGCGCTGGTCAAAAGTTTCATGTGCATGTGGCCGCCTTATTTGTGCTTTTCGGCCAGCTGGCGCGCAAGCTCCGCTTCGACGCCCGTGTCGGATGATTTCCTCGCGTGCGGCGCGCCGGACGTGGAATGCGGCTGCGTCATGGACGGCGGATCGCTGGCGGGGAAGGTGTCTTCCAGCGCTTCCGTCAGCTCCGCCTGCTCTTCCGCCTTCGTCTTGGCCGGTGCATTCGCCTTGTTGGGATCGTTTGTCATGGAGCGCTCCTGAGGCCTGTGTCGCATCATGAACGCAGCACAGGGCGCAGCGTTGCAGCTCAGTCGAGCGTTATCAAAATATGCAGCCGGCGCGGTCCATGCGCGCCCAGCAGCAGCGTCTGCTCTATGTCCGCCGAGCGCGACGGCCCGGTGATAATGTTCACCGTGCGCGGCATGACGCCCTTGCCGAGATCGCGGCGCAGCTTGGCCCAGACGCTCTCGAGATCTCCAAACAGATCGGCCGCGGAGAGCACGATGATGTGATTGTCGGGCAAGAAGTTCAGCGTCACCGGATTGTCTGGCCCCGACAGCACGATCAGCGAGCCTGTCTCGGCAACGCCGGCGAAAGCGTGGCTGACGGCGCTGAGATCGGCGCCGGCTGAGGCGCCGTCGAGCGTCGTCATTCCGGCGCCATGCCAGTCGAGCTGCGTGAGGCGCACATCGGCGCCGATGCGCACCTGCAGCGGCAGGTTCGACTCGCGCAGGTAACGCGCGACTTCGGCCGGCACGGCGGCGGCGTGTTCCAGCACGACGACGGTCGCCGACACGCGCTGCGCCTCGGTGATGAAGGTCGCCATCTTGGCGGCTGGGCTGCCCTGTCCGCGCGCGGGGATCGGCCCGCGCGAAGGCTCCTGCAAGCGCGCCGCGACAATGCCGCGCCGCGTCGCTTCCTTGCCAGTCACGCCGAGCGATCGACGAATGTTGGCGAATACGTCGTCCCGCGCGCTCATCGGCTGCGCTCCTTCTGGCGCGCGCGCCATTGAGACTGGAATGTCTGGCCGCTCGGCGCCGGCAGGTCGCGATATTGCGTCCAGCCGGAGGCCAGCGGCAGTTTGGCGAAGCGGCCCTTTTCGCCGGCCAGAAGCGACAGCGCCTTCATCGCGAGCGAGGTGAGCGGGCGATAGAGAGCGGGGCGGCGTGCGAAATACGCCCAAACGCCAAGGCCGAAACGTTGCACGGCTGGCGTCAGATGCCGCTCGAATTCGCGCTCGCGCCAATGGCGCATGAGTTTCGGCAGCGGGATTTTCACCGGGCACACGCTTTCGCAGCGCCCGCAAAACGTCGAGGCGTTGGGCAGATGCCCACCCTTGTCGACGCCGATCAGCGAGGGCGTCAGCACGGCGCCCATCGGACCCGGATAGACCCAGCCGTAAGCATGTCCGCCGACAGCGTGATAAACTGGGCAATGGTTCATGCAGGCGCCGCAGCGGATGCAGCGCAGCATGTCCTCGAACTCCCCGCCGAGCATCGACGAGCGGCCATTGTCGACGAGCACGACATGATAATGCGCCGGCCCATCGGGGTCTTCCGCGCGGCGCGGGCCGGTGGAGAGCGTCGTATAGACCGACATGTCCTGGCCGGTGGCGGAGCGCGCCAGGACGCGCATCAGCAGGCTCGCATCTTCGAGCGTCGGCACGATCTTCTCGATCGACGCGATGACGACATGCACCTTGGGCAGCGATTGCGTGAGATCGCCATTGCCCTCATTGGTGACGATGATCGACGTGCCGGTTTCTGCGATCAGGAAATTTGCGCCGGTAATCCCGACATCCGCCGCCAGAAATTTCTCGCGCAACACGCCGCGCGCTTCAGTCAGCAATTGTACGGGCTGCGAGAGATCGCGGTCTTTCGGCAGATGCGTATGCTCGCGACGGAACTCGCGCTCGACCTGCTCTTTTGTCAGATGCACGGCGGGCGCGATGATGTGCGAGGGCGTCTCGTGGCGCAGCTGGATGATGTATTCGCCGAGATCCGTCTCGACGGCTTTCATGCCCGCGGCTTCAATCGCGTCGTTGAGCCCGATCTCTTCCGAGACCATGCTCTTGCCCTTGGTCACTGTCTTCGCGTCATGCGCCTTGCAGATGTCGACGATGATCTTGTTGGCCTCGTTCGCATTGCGCGCGAAATGAATGTGGCCGCCGGACGCGCGCACGCGCGCCTCGTACATTTCAAGGTACAGATCGAGATGCGCGAGGACATGGTCCTTCAGATCGCGCGCGGAGTCGCGCAGCACTTCGAATTCCGGCAGGCGATCGACAGCCGACTGGCGCTTGTAAATAAAGCCGCCCTGCACATGGCCGAGCGCCTTCTGCAATTCGGCATCGTGCAGCGCTACATGGGCGTTCTGCTTGAATTCCGGCGTGGTGGGGTGAAGGCTCATGAGCGTTTCTCCCGCGTGGCGCCGATGGGCGGCTCGTCGGTCAGTCCGGCGAGCACTTCGGCCACATGGCGCACATCCATTCGGCTGCCCTGACGCGACAGCTTTCCGGCCATGTTCATCAGGCAACCGAGATCGCCCGCGAGCAGCACCGGCGCCCCGGCGGCTTCCACATGCGCGGTTTTCTTGGTGACGATGGCGTCAGAGATTTCGCCATACTTCACCGCAAATGTGCCGCCGAAACCGCAGCAGACATCGCTCTCCGCCATCTCGACCAGTTCGAGTCCGCGCACGCTGGCGAGCAGGCGGCGCGGCTGTTTCTGCACGCCGAGTTCGCGAAGCCCCGAGCAGGAATCGTGATAGGTCACGCGGCCGTCAAATTGCGCATCGACGGCGGTGACGCCGAGCACGTCGGTGAGGAAGCTGATGAGCTCATGTGTGCGCGACGCGAAATCCCGCGCGCGATTGGCGAGCTGCGGCTCGTCGAACAATTCGGGATAATGCTTGGCGATCATGCCGCCGCACGAGCCCGACGGCGCGACGATGTAGTCGCAGCCCTGGAAGGCGTCCATCACCTGCAGGGCAAGATCGCGCGCCGTGTTCCGGTCGCCGGAATTGAAGGCGGGCTGGCCGCAGCAGGTCTGCGGCGGCACGACGACCTCGCAGCCTGCGTCCTCGAGCAGTTTCGCGCTGGCGAAACCGATGACGGGCCGGAACAGATCGACGAGGCAGGTCGCGAAAAGCCCGACGCGCGGGCGGGCAGGGAGGCCGTCGGCCAAGGCAATCTCCAGAAAAGGTGCGTCTCTTGCCAGCAAGGTGAATGTTTGCGCGCGTCGGCGCAAGGCGACGAATGTCGCGCATGGTGGCGTCATCCGACCGTGACGCCACTTGCGTATCTCTGGCGTCGCCGCGATGCTGGCGGGACTGCAGGGGGCCTGAATGATCTTCGCCAATACACTCTTCCCGGCACCCGTGCCGCATCCCGAGCGAGCCGCTCTTCTGGGCGAGGTTCACGCGCGGCCGTTCCATCCCGTACCGACGCCGTCTCGGCTCCTGCATTTCGCCTTCATGACCAACGCGGAGGAGGCGGGCGCCGCGCGTGAGGCGCTGGCGGAATTCTGCAAGGAACACGGCCTGCACGGGCCCGACCCGGGCGCCAAGCATTTCCGGGTGATGCTCAGCGGCCAGTCGCTGCGGTTTGAGCAGCACAGCGAATTCACCACTTACACGCTTGAGCAGTCGGGCGATCCCACCGCGCCCTTCACGCCCGCCGCCAATGGCTTGCCCTCGGTCTTTGCCCGGCTCCCTCAGCCCGGGCGCCATCTGGTTTCAGTCGATCTGCATGTCATGAAGCCGGCCGGCGAGGCCGATATTGATGAGCGCCTGTTCGACGCCTCCAGCCTCGCCGCCTCGTCGGTGATCGGTGGGCGGGCGGTCGTCGCCTGCGACTTCCTGCCGGTGAACGGCTTCGTGCGGATTCTCGTGCTCGATCTCGGGCTCGACCCCGCCTCAGCCGGCGCGCTGACGGTGCGCCTGCTGGAAATCGAAACCTATCGCGTGCTGGCTCTCCTCGGCCTGCCGCAGGCCCAGCGCCTCGCCCCCGTCGTTTCGGAAGCCGAGACGGCCCTCGCCTCGATCTCGTCGGCCATGGCGTCTGGCGGCGGGCTCGACGAGGACAATGCGTTGCTGGAGCGGCTCACCGCGCTCGCGGCCAAAGCCGAGGCGGAAGCGACCCGCGCCGCCTTCCGCTTTGGCGCGAGCCGCGCCTATGACAGCATCGTCAGCCAGCGGCTGGCGGCCATCGGCGAACAGCCGACCGGCATGCGGCAGACGCTGGCCACCTTCCTCTCGCGGCGCCTGCAACCCGCCATGCGCACCTGCCAGATGCTGCAGGAGCGCCAGGCCGATCTCTCGGTGAAGCTGGCGCGGGCCGCCAACCTGCTGCGCACGCGCGTCGATGTCGAAATCGAGCGCCAGAACCGCGACCTTCTGCGCTCGATGAACGATCGCACGCGCATGCAATTGCGGCTGCAGCAGACGGTCGAAGGCCTGTCGGTGGCCGCCATTTCCTATTATGTTGTCAGCCTCTCTTCTTACGTCTTCAAGGCCTTGCACGATACGGGGTGGCTGAAGATCGAGGCGGGCACAGCCACCGCGCTCGCGGTGCCGGTGGCGCTGGTCGGCATTGCGCTGATCGTGCGTCGCATTCGGCGCGAACATATCGACTGAGCGCGGCGTTTTGTCCGCTACGTTCGTCAGGGTCGTCGCCGTTGCGGCGATCGGCTAGTCTCGCCGGCCAGGGCCTCGCTTGTTGAAGACGAGGGCGCATTTTTCAGGGCGGAAACCATGACGATTCCTTTCCCCGTTCCAGACCAAAGCATTCTCGCGCGTCGCGACGAAATCATTGCCGGCCTCGCCATGCTCTTGCCCCCCGAGGGCCTTATCATTTCCGAAGACGAGCGCCGCGCTTTTGAAACCGATGCGCTCACCGCCTATCGCCACGTGCCGCTCGCCGTTGCGCTGCCGCGCACGACGGAGGAGGTCGCCGCCGTCCTGCGCTATTGCCACGAGCATGGCGTGAAAGTGGTGGCGCGCGGCGCCGGCACGTCGTTGTCGGGCGGCGCCATTCCGCAGACCGACGCCATCGTGCTCGGCCTGTCGAAACTCAATCGCATTCTCGACATCAACTTCCCCGGCCGCACCGTGCGCGTGCAGGCGGGCGTCACCAACCTGTCGATCACGGAAGCTGTTTCGGCTGAAGGCTTCTTCTATGCGCCCGATCCCTCGTCGCAGCTCGCCTGCACGATCGGCGGCAATATAGGCATGAATTCCGGCGGCGCGCATTGCCTGAAATATGGCGTGACCACCAACAACGTTCTCGGCGTGCGCCTCGTGCAGATGGACGGCACGATCCTCGATATCGGCGGCGAGGCGCTGGATGCGCCGGGCCTCGATCTGCTCGGCCTGATCGTCGGCTCCGAAGGCCAGCTCGGCATCGTGACGGAGGCCGTCGTGCGCATCCTGCGCATGGCCGAAGACGCGCGCCCGGTGCTGTTTGGTTTTGAGACGAGCGAAGAGGCCGCGGCCTGCGTGGCGGCGGTGATCGGCGCTGGCATCATTCCGGTTGCGATGGAATTCATGGACAAGGAAGCCATTGCGATTTGCGAGGCTTTTGCAAAGGCAGGTTATCCGCTGGACGCCGGCGCCATGCTGATCATCGAGGTCGAGGGATCGAGCGTCGAGATGGACGCGCAATTGAAGCGCATCGTCGAGATCGCGCGACAGCACAATGTGCAGGTGGTGCGCGAGAGCAAATCCGCGATGGAAACCGCGCTGATCTGGAAGGGCCGCAAATCGGCCTTCGGAGCCACCGGACGCATCGCCGATTACATCTGCATGGACGGCACGGTGCCGACCGGCCAGCTCACTTATGTGCTGAAGCGCACGGGTGAAATCTGTGCGAGCTACGGGCTTCGCGTCGCCAATGTGTTTCATGCGGGCGATGGCAACATGCATCCGCTCATCATGTACAACGTCAACGACCCTGAGGATGCGCGCAAGGCCGAGGAGGCGGGCATGGACCTGCTGAAACTCTGCGTCGAAGTCGGCGGCTGCCTCACCGGCGAGCATGGCGTGGGCATCGAGAAGCGCGACCTGATGCGGTTCCAGTTCAACCCGCAGGATCTGAACCAGCAGATGCGCGTGCGCGCCGTGTTCGATCCGCAATGGCTGCTCAACCCAGCCAAGGTTTTCCCGCTCGATGGCAGGGACGCAGCGTGACACACGACGGCAACATCATGCAGCCGGCGACCGAGGCTGAGGCTTGCGACATCATCGCTGAGGCGCGCGCCGCAAAGCGCACGCTCGGCATCGAGGGTGGCGGCACGCGCGCCGGGCTCGGGCGCCCGATCTCCTGCGACGGCGTGCTTTCCACCCGCAAGCTGACCGGCGTCACGCTCTACGAGCCCGCCGAACTGGTGATCGCCGCGCGGGCCGGCACGCCCTTGTCGGTGATCGAGGAAACGCTGGCCGAGAAGGGCCAGATGCTGCCGTTCGAGCCCGCCGATTACCGCGCGCTTTATGGCACGCAGGGCGAACCGACCATCGGGGCGGTGGCGGCCTGCAACATCTCCGGCCCGCGCCGCATCCAGACCGGCGCGGCGCGTGATTCGCTGATCGGCGTGCGCCTCGTCAACGGGCGCGGCGAGGCGATCAAGTCGGGCGGGCGCGTGATGAAGAACGTCACCGGCCTCGACCTTGTGAAACTCACCTGCGGCGCGCATGGCACGCTTGGCCTGCTGACCGAAGTGACGTTCAAACTGCTGCCCAAGCCGCCCGCTGAGGCGAGCCTCGTGCTGGACGGGCTCGACGATGCGCAGGCGATCCGCGCCATGTCGCTCGCGCTCTCATCGCCCTTTGAGGTGAGTGGCGCGGCGCATCTGCCGATGGGCTCGAACGGCTCGGGCGCTGTCACGGTTTTGCGGCTCGAACGCGACGCCGAATCGCTCGCCTATCGCGTCGGGCGGCTTGCGGAACTGCTGGCGGAAGTCGGCCTCGCGCGCCGGATCGAGGTAGACGAGAGCCGCGCGCAGTGGCGCGACATCGCGCAGGCGGGTCCGCTCGCCAAAGCGCATGGCCCGGCGATCTGGCGCCTGTCGCTGCCCGCGCATAACGCCGCGCGCTGCATGGCCGATATTTCGGCCTCGCTCGGCGCGCGTTACTTTTATGATTGGGCGGGCGGGCTGGTCTGGCTCGCCGTCATGCCAAGCGACGATGCGGGCGCGCTTCGCGTGCGCCACGCGACGGCCGAGGCGGGCGGCTACGCCACGCTGATGCGCGCGCCCGACGAACTGCGCGCCCATGTCGACGTGTTCCCGCCGCTCGGCGCCGCGCTCATGAAAATCACCGCCGGGATAAAATCGAGTTTCGATCCCGATGCGATCCTCAATCCCGGTCGCATGTATGCGGGGGTGTGACAGATGCAAACCAATTTCTCGCCCGAACAATTGCTCGACCCGCATAACAAGTCGTCGGAAAAGATCCTGCGCACCTGCGTGCATTGCGGCTTCTGCACGGCGACATGCCCGACGTACTTGCTGCTCGGCGACGAGCTCGACAGCCCGCGCGGCCGCATCTATCTCATCAAGGACATGCTGGAAAACGGCAAGCCCGCGACCGGCGAAGTGGTCAAGCACATCGACCGCTGCCTGTCGTGCCTGTCCTGCATGACGACGTGCCCGTCGGGCGTGAATTACATGCACCTCGTCGATCACGCGCGCGCCTATATCGAGCAGACCTACAAGCGTCCGCTGTCCGATCGCTTGCTGCGCGGCGTGCTGCGTTTCGTGCTGCCGCATCGCGAGCGTTTCCGCGTCGCGCTCGCGGGCGCGCTGCTGATGAAGCCGCTGCGTCCGCTGCTGGCGCGCCTGCCGGTGATGGGCGATCGCCTCGGGGCCATGATCGATCTCGCGCCCGCGCATTTCCCGTCGCGGGTCGCGCCTGAGTTGACGCCCGTCGAGGGCGCGCGGCGTGGGCGCGTGGTCATTCTGGAAGGCTGCGCGCAGCCGGTGTTGAAGCCGTCGATCAATGCGGCGGCGCGCCGCCTGCTGGCGCGGCATGGCGTCGAAGTTGTCGATGTAAAAGGCGAGGGCTGCTGCGGCGCGCTGGTCCATCACATGGGCCGCGAGCACGACGCCTTCGGCTTTGCGAAAAACAACATCGACCGCTGGATCGCCGAGATGGACGGCGCCGGGCTCGACGCCATCATCATCACCGCGTCGGGCTGCGGCACCACCGTGAAGGACTACG
>JANXTB010000137.1 GCA_025356415.1 Hyphomicrobiales bacterium | reverse complement strand
CATTGAAGAGGGCCTCGGGCCCCAGTTTGATCGAGGGAGTGAAACATGGCGGCGGGAACCCATCCGATGATTATCGACGTGCATTGCCACGTTGTGTCCCCGGACCGTACGGCCTATCCGCTGGCGCCGATTGGCGGCAAGCAATCCGACTGGTCTTCCGAGCGCCCGACGACCCCTGAGCAATTGCTCGCCGCGATGGATTCCGCCGGCGTCGCCAAGGCCGCCGTCGTGCAGGCCTCGACCGCCTACGGGCACAATTCCTCTTATCTCGCCGACAGCGTCAAGCGCTTCCCCGAGCGCTTCACCGGCGTCTTCTCGATTGACCCGCTGGACGCCAAGGCGCTCGAGCAGATGGACCATTGGGTTTCGCTCGGCATGACCGGCATGCGCGTCTTCACGACCGGCTCGACCATGCCCGGCCAGCAGACGTGGCTCGATGACGAGCGCGCCTATCCGGTGTGGAAGCGCGCCGGCGAATTGAAGCTGCCGGTCGCGATGCAGATGACGGCGGACGGCATTCCGCTGCTCTTGAAGATCGTGAAGGCTTTCCCGGGCACGAATTTCGCGCTCGACCATTGCGCGCGTCCCGTCATCAACGATGGCCCTCCTTATGCGTCCGCGCAGAGCATGTGGGATCTCGCGCCCTACAAGAACATCTATCTCAAGATCACCAGCCGCACCGTCGAGCACATGCAGGCCGGCAAGGCGACGCCCGAAACTTTCATGAGGAAGTTGATTGAAGTGTTCGGTTCGGATCGTCTCCTGTGGGGTTCCAACTTCCCCGCGCATGACGACACGTTGCCCAGCATCGTCAAGGAAACGCTGCACGTTCTGGAGTCGGTCTCCGACGCCGACCGCGCGAATATCCTCAGCGGCACAGCGATGCGCCTCTATCCGACGCTGAAGTGAGGGACGCATCCATGAGCGACACGATCCCCACTCTCTCCACCGCGCTGAAGCGCTACCCGACGACGGAAGGCCTGCTTTCGGGCCGCCTGAAGTCGCCGCATTTCAACTTCGAATTCCACGAGATCGAGCCGATCCACGACGCCTTCAAGCCGATGGCGCGCGAGCAGCGGTTTGATGTCAGTGAAATGGCGGTGTTCACCTTCCTGCAGGCCTACGCCTACAAGAAGCCCATCGTCATGCTGCCGGTGGTGCTCGCCGCGCGCTTCCAGCACGGCTGCATCGTCTACAACACCGACTTCCACAAAGAGCTGACGCCCGCGATGCTTCCCGGCAAGAAGGTCGGCGTGCGCGCTTACACGCAGACGACCGGCGCGTGGGTCCGCAACATCCTCTCGCAGGAATACGGGCTCGATCTGAAAAGCGTCGAATGGACGATCTTCGAGGACGCGCATCTGGCGGAATATAAAGAACCGTCTTTCGTCAAGCGCGCGCCGGCGGGCACGAAATTGCTGCCGATGTTGATGTCGGGCGAGATCGACGCCGGCATTCTGGGCAATGATCTTCCCGACGATCCGAAGATCAAGCCGGTGATCCCCGATGCCGCGAAAGCTGGCCGCGCGTGGCACGAGAAGACCGGCCTGCTGCCGATCAATCATCTGCTGTGCGTGAAGCGCGATCTCGTGCGTTTCCGCCCCGATCTCGTCCGCGAAATCTTCTCGCTCTTTAGCCAGTCGAAGGCTGAGGCGCCGACCGCGCCTGGCGCGATCGACATGCGTCCCATTGGCTACGACGCCATCGCGCCGTCGCTCGAACTCGTGATCCAGCTCGCCTACGAACAGGAAATCATCCCGCGCCGTTTCAGCGTCGATGAATTGTTCGCGGAATCCCGCGCCGTGCTTGGCGCGCTCTGATCGATCAAAAAACGCGCCGCGAAGACCGGCGCTACGGAGGAAACATCATGTCGCATATGCGCAAGGCCCTCACGGGCGCGCTCGCCTTTTCCCTGTCCGTCGGCTTTGCCGCTGTCGCACAGGCGCAGCAGTCGCAGGCTGATTTCTACAAAGGCAAGACCGTGCGCGTCATGGTCGGCCATCCGCCCGGCGGCTCGTATGATTTTTATGCGCGCCTCGCAGCCGATATGCTGAAAGTGTATCTGCCGCAGGCTAGCGCGGTGATCGTCGAGAACAAGCCCGGCGGCGGCGGCGTCGTCGCCACCAATTATCTTTACCAGCAGGCGCCGCGCGACGGGACGGTGCTCGCCGTGTTCCCGGAGACCATCGCCAACACGCAGGTTCTCGAGCCCGACGTCGGCAAGTGGAAAGTGCAGGACATGCGCTACATCGGCTCCTTCTCGCCGGTGAACACCGCCTTCGTGCGCCGCAAGGATTCGCCGTCGAAGACGCCGGAAGAAATGAAGAAGCAGGAGACCATCGTCGGCTGCACCGGAACGACCGCGCAGTCCTATCAATATCCGGCGCTGCTGAAAGTGCTCGGCGGCTACAAGTTCAAGATGATTTGCGGCTATCCGGGCGCGAATGAATATTCCATTGCTCTTGAGCGTGGTGAAATCGATCTCGTCTCGTCGGCTTGGAATTCCTGGCGCGTCACGCATTCGCGCCAGCTTGGCAACGGCGAACTCGTCGCCGTCATCCAGACCGGCCTGAAGCGCAATCACGAACTCCCCAACGTGCCGCTGATGCAGGAACTCGTCGATGACGAATTCTCCAAGAAGGTGATCGAATTCGCCTCCGCGGGCGCAATGATCGGCCGCGCGCTGCTGGCGCCCCCCGGCGTGCCGGAAGAGCGCATCGCCTATCTGCGCGACATCTTCGACAAGATGGTCGCCGATCCGGCGATGAAGGAAATGGCGGCCAAGCGCAATCTCGAACTCGATCCCGCGCCGGGCTCCGTCGTCCAGGGCTATTCGGATGCAATCGTGAAGACGCCGGCGGATGTCGTTGAAAAAGCCGCTCAGGCTTTCAAGGGCTGACATGCCGTATGTTCGTGGACGCTTTCGCGCGTCCACGAACAGCGTTTGTCAAGCGCCGGACGTTTCGCGCTGTTCGATGCTCGCCAATTCGATCACAGCGCCAGAGGTGAACGACAGGCGTCCGCGTCCTGCATTCTTCGCCTCGTACATGGCCTTGTCGGCGCAGGTCACGAGCGCGTCGTAATTTTCGGCATCGTCGGGGAACACGGCCGCGCCCATCGATACGCCCACCTGAACAATCGTCTCGCCATCTATCTCGACCGGCGCCGTGATCAGTTGGGCGAGTTCCCTCGCCAGCGTGGCGATGGCTTCACGGCTCACCATCGGCGGCAGGAACACCACGAATTCATCGCCGCCCCTTCGGCCGATCAGATCGACGGAGCGCAGGCGCTTGCGGGCGCGCGTGACGACGCTCTGCAGCAGCATGTCGCCGGCATCGTGCCCATGGGCGTCGTTGATGTTCTTGAAGCGGTCGAGATCGATATAGAGCAGCGCCGCGGGGTCCTTCGTGCGCATCGCGACTTGCAGGAGATTGCGCGCGCGATGGTCGAAATACGCGCGGCTCAGGGCGCCGGTCACGCCGTCGTAATGGGCGAGACTTTGCACCTTATGCAAGGCGGCGCTACGTTCCTCGAAAGCGAGAAACACCGCTGACGCCAAATCCCTGATCTCGGAGGGCATCTTGCCCGAAGGCTGCACGGCCTTTTCGCCGTTGCGGAGCTTTTTCACCGCCTCGGTCAATTCGCTGATCGGCGACGAGACGCTTCTGGCTATGCAGCATGCGCAGAATACGCTGGCGGCAAGAACGGCCAGTGTCGCCAGAAAGCCGATGATCAGAAGGTTATCCTGCATATCGCCGATCCACGGCGCATCCGCAACGAGCTCGATTTTGGCGGCGAGCGTGGAACGTGGCGTCTCGATGATCTTCATATGCATCGGCTGTTCGATGAACGCCGGCGTGACATAGAACTGCACGTTGGCGGAATAGAATTTCGCCGCCGCCGCCAACGTGTCGACTGCGAGTTGCGCGGGGCGGATCGACCCGACAAGGAAGCCGACGGGCTTCTTGTCCGGGAAGAAACGGACGGGCGCCTCGAGCTCGATCCATTCTTTCGAGACCCGGTAATCGATGTCGCGCAAATACGCGCCGGGCGGCTCGCCCGCCATGGCCGACCCGCCAACGCCATCGTCGTGGCCGCCGGCCTTGATCAGCAGCCGGCCTCGATCATTGTAGAGCGCGAACACCATGCCGGTGGACAGCGCCCGCTGTGCGAGAAAGGCCGCGAGATCACCTTCGCGACCACCGCTGGGATCCGTCAGCGCTGTGCGAATGACCCGGGACGTGGCGATCCTCTCGAACTCACGCAGCTGCTTCTGCACGGACTCGCCGAGCCGCGCCTGCGCCGCCACGACGGAAATTTCGGTCAGCTCGCGAAGCGCTTCTTCGGCTGCCTCGCGCGTCAATTTCCACGACATGGACGCCATGAGCAGGACAGCCATCGAGGCGATCAGGATGATGCTGCTCCTGAGCGTGCGCTCGATGGTCCAAGGTGACAGTTTGAAATGAAGGTCGCGCAATCAAAAGATCTCTGTCGAAGCTAAAATCAATATTAACCAAACTGCCAAGCTCGCGTCCAATTCGACGCGCACTTGAGGACAAACGCCTCAATACCAAGACTAATGCTTGGCCTTGGCCAAAGTTCCGTTTCAGCTTGATAAAATCAGAGCAGGACCATGGCGGCGATGGTCGCTGCCATCACCAGCGTCGCAGCCCAGCCGAGGACAGTGAGCGTCCGGCCGATGACGAAGCCATGCATGATGTCGGGCCGCCGGGCGATCAGCATCATGGCGATCAGCACGGGGGCGGCGGATACGCCATTGATGACCGCGCTCCAGTACAGCGCCTTGATCGGGTCGATCTCGGTGAAGTTGATCACCATGCCGACCAAGGTCGCCAGGGCCACGGTGGCGTAAAAAGCCTTGGCCTCCTGCCATTTGCGCGAGAAGCCCACGGGCCATTTCCGTGCCTCGCCGAGCGCATAGGCGGCCGAGCCCGCCAGCACTGGCACGGCCAGCATCCCGGTGC
The DNA here is from genome assembly GCA_025356415.1 of Hyphomicrobiales bacterium. Taxonomy (GTDB): domain Bacteria; phylum Pseudomonadota; class Alphaproteobacteria; order Rhizobiales; family Beijerinckiaceae; genus Terripilifer. The sequence continues at coordinate 5,001 of JANXTB010000137.1, read as the reverse complement.
CGATGATGCCCAGCGCAAAAATCAGGAAAGCGAATTCGCCGGCGATGGGGCGTAGCGCTTCCGCGGCCTGCGACGAACTCTGGATGTCCGTCACGCCGTGTTCGTGCAGAGTGGCGGCGGCGGTCACCATGATGGCGAGCGCGACGAGATTGGAAAACGCCATGCCGACCATTGTGTCGAGTTCGATGCGCGCCAGCGCGGGGGCGCCCTGATCTGGCGCGCGCGTGAGACGATGGCGATTGGGATAGGTGTGGATGTCCTCCACCTCCTGCGCCGCCTGCCAGAAGAAAAGGTAGGGGCTGATGGTCGTGCCAAACACGGCGACCACGGTGGTCAGGTAAGAACTGTCCCATTGCAGCTTTGGCCACACGAGCCCTGTCGCCAGCGCGGGCCAGTCGACGTTCGTCGTCATCACCGCCGCGAAATAGGCGAACAGCACGAGCGTGAGCCATTTCAAAACCGCCACGTAACGCGTGTATTGCAAGAAGACCTGCGTGTAGACGCAAATGCTCGAGAACAGCACGATCAGCAGCCACTTCGGCGGCCCGGGCAGGACGAGCGTGAAGGCGTCCGCCATGGCGCCGAGATCCGCGCCGAGGTTGATTGTGTTGGCCACCACCAGCAGGAAGACCAGCAGCTGCAGCAGCCAGTTCGGGTAATGACGGCGCAGCACGCCGGCGAGCCCGTGGCCGGTGGTGCGCCCGACGCGCGCGGCAATCATCTGCACGGCGCACATCAGCGGGTAGGTCAGCACCAGCGTCCAGGAGAGCCCGTAGCCGAATTGCGCGCCGGCCTGCGAATAGGTGGCGATGCCGCTGGGGTCGTCATCCGAAGCGCCCGTGATGAGGCCGGGGCCAAGCACGCCGAGCAGGCGAGGGCGCGATGTGCCGACCACGGGGCTCGTGTCTTCAGGGTCGTGGTCGATGTCTGGCGGCTTGTCGGTCATGGTGCTCCCATTGCACCCCTCAACAGCCAGCTTGGCAATCGGTTTCCTGCGCCGCCTCTTTAAGGTTGCTGCCAGAAGTGGCTGGGGCGGAGCCATAGGCTGGAACTTTATACAAAGCCGCGCGTCTCGCTGCGGGGTGGCGCGCTGTCAGCCCGCCACGCCCGCCGTTCACGCGCGACAAGGGGGTGGATCATGCGAAACGCCGTTCTTGCTTCAACATTCGCCGCTGTTGTTCTTCTGTTGGCGCCCGCCGGCTCCGTCGCCGATGACGCGATGGGCCATGCGGTGCGCGCCAGCGACATGAAGTGGGGGCCGGCGCCCCCGGTGTTTCCAAAAGGCGCTCAGTTCGCCGTTCTCAGCGGCGATCCCTCGAAGGAGGGTCTGTTCGTTGTCCGCCTGAAGGCGCCTGCCGGTTACAAGATCCCGGCTCACAACCATCCGACCGACGAACTGGTGACCGTGATTTCGGGCGCATTCGCTGTCGGAATGGGAGACAAGCTCGACGAGGCGAAGGCGGATCAGTTGAAGCCCGGCGACTTCGCCAGTCTCCCCAAAAACATGAACCACTTCGCCACCTTCCCGCAGGAGACCGTGGTGGAGATTTCGTCGACGGGACCGTTCAAGATGACCTATGTCAACCCGGCTGATAACCCGGCGATGACGCAGTGAAAACAAAAAAGCCCCGGGAGACCGGGGCTTTTCTAATTTCGGCAGCAAGGCTGGATCAGCGGCCGACAGCCTTCAGCGTGTCGTTGAGTTCGCCGTAATTGCGCGGCGCGCCGGCCATCAGGTAGCGGTAGCCTTCCGAAATCACGCGCTCGGCGTTGGCCTTCGACACATGCGGATGGCCGACGATGACATTGTGCTTCTTGCAGGTGGCGACCACCTGCGCCATCGCGTCGAGCACAACCTTGTGCTCGGTCTGGCGCGGGAAGCCGAGTTCCTGGGAGAGATCGCCTTCGCCGATCAGCACGACGCCGATGCCGGGCACGTTCTTCAGCATGTCGTCGAGGTTCTCGATGCCCATCGTGTCCTCGATCTGGATGACAACGAGAATTTCGCCCTTCGGCGCGAGCGGCCAGACGTCGGCGACTTCGTAATATTCCTGCTGGCTGATGCCCCAGTAACGGCAGGCCTGCATCGGGCCATCGCCACGGATGCCGGCGGGCTCGTAGAGCGGCTTGTCCTTCAGGCGCGGATAGCGGCAGGCGGCGACAGCATTATAGGCTTCCTGCACGGTTGAGACATGCGGGAAGACGATGCCGTAGCAGCCGATGTCGAGCGCCTGCTTCGCCATGAACTGGTTCATCTCGCAGCCATTGGCGGGGATGCGCGCGGTCGGCGTGACAGCGGGCGCAACGCCGCCCTTCGCGATATGCGCGCGGTTCAGCATGTATTGCAGCGAATGGCGCAGGTTGGTGATGTCCCAGCCCTGATGCTCGCCTTCGAACACGACGCCATCATATTTCGACTGGGTGATTTCCACCGCGGTCGTGATGTCGATCGGCTGGAACGTCGTCACCGAATGCTTGCCGGCTTCGAGCTGACGGATGATGCCGTTGAGGCGGGGCAGGGCCATGTGTGTCTCCGGAGAAAAATTGAGAAAAGGCGACGGTTTCCCGCCGCCTTGTTGATGTGCGTCAGATCAGAGCCCGCGGCTCTTGAGGATCTTGTCGAGGCGCGGATAGACCGTGCGGGCGTTGCTCTCGAAGACCTTCTTCTTGTCGGCATCCGACAGGTTCGCCGCCGCGTCGACATAGCGGCGCGTGTCGTCGAAGTAATGGCCGGTTTCGGGATCGACGCCCTGCACGGCGCCGATCATTTCCGACGCGAACAGGATGTTGTCGATCGGAATGACCTTGGCGAGCAGGTCGATGCCCGGCTGATGATAGACGCAGGTGTCGAAATAGACGTTCTTCATCAGATATTCGACGAGCGGCGGCTTCTTCATCATCATCGACAGGCCACGATAGCGGCCCCAATGATACGGCACGGCGCCGCCGCCATGCGGGATGACGAATTTCAGCGTCGGGAAATCCTTGAACAGATTGCCCTGGATCAGCTGCATGAACACGGTCGTGTCGGCGTTGATGTAATGCGCGCCGGTGGCGTGGAAGTTCGGGTTGCACGAACCCGTCACATGGATCATCGCCGGGATCTCGAGTTCCACGAGTTTCTCGTAGATCGGATACCAGTAGCGATCCGTCATCGGCGGATCGGTCCAGTAACCGCCCGACGGATCGGGGTTCAGGTTCACGCCGACGAAGCCGAGCTCATTCACCATGCGCTCGAGTTCGGGAATGCAATTGCGCGGATCGACGCCCGGCGACTGCGGCAGCTGGCCGACGCCGATGAAGTTTTCCGGCAGCAGCGAACAGATGCGGTGGATGAGGTTGTTGTTGAGCTTCGTCCATTCCTGGCTCACCCATTCCGGGCCGATATGGTGGCCCATTCCCGAGGCGCGCGGCGAGAAGATGGTGATGTCGCTGCCGCGATCTTTCTGGAACGTGAGCTGGCGCTGCACGGAGGCGACGAGCTGTTCGTCGGTGATGCCGAGGTCTGTCGTCGTCGGCTTGCGGGTGGCGTCGACGAGACCGGCGAGCTGCTTGTCGCGGAACGCGAACAGGGACGGCGGCTCGGTCGTGTAATGGCCGTGAATGTCGATGATCATGATGTGACAGCCCTCTCCTGATCGCTGAGCCCTGCGGCTCTTCTCGTTGGGCCCGTTTGCGCGGGCTTTGCTTCTTCCTAGTCACGCCCCGCGCCCGTGGCAAGCGGCGCGGACCTTCAGCGTTTCCTATCATTGACAAAGCCCGCCCGGCCCATGAAATCTGCGCACCGAGTAATCGATTTTGCTGCACGCGGAAGCCCGGCAGCTTGAGCTTTTCGAAGAAGGACGAACATGCCCACAGCCCTCATCGACGGCATTTCCACCCGCTACGAAACGCAAGGCTCGGGCCCGCCGCTCCTGATGTTCTCGCCCGGCGGCTTCGACGCCACGATCGAGAAATGGTCGGGGCTCGGCATCTACGCCAAGACGAAGCCGCTCGACCATCTGACCAAGCACTACACCTGCATCCTGTTCGACCGTCGCGAATGCGGCCAGTCGGGCGGCCGCGTCGAGCGCGTCACCTGGGGGCATTTCGTGCGCCAGGGCGTGCAGCTGCTGGATCATCTCAAGATCGACAAGGCGCATATCATGGGCGGCTGCATGGGCTGCTCGCCGGTCATCGCCATGGGCGCGCAGGCGCCCGAGCGCGTGCTGTCGATGGTGATCTACTGGCCGGTCGGCGGCCCGAAATACCGCCTGTCGAGCCACCAGCGTTTCGCCGAGCATCTCGCCTTCGTGCACCAGAACGGCATGCAGGCGGTGGTCGATCTCGTGCAGCGCGACGGCAAGGCTTTTGGCGCCGATCCGCGCGGCGGGCCGTGGGCCTCGGTCATCAAGTCCGATCTGGCGTTTGCCGAAACCTATGCGCAGCTCGATGTCGAGAAATACAAGCTGACGATCGTCGGCATGGTGCGCGGCCTGATCGATCGCGTCACGGTGCCGGGCGCCGAGCCCGAAGACATGATGCGCTGCGACCTGCCGGCGCTGATCGTGCCGGGCTCCGACAATTTCCACGCGACATCGGCCGCGCGGTATCTGCAGGAATGCCTGCCGAAGGCGCGCTACTGGGACATGCCGGTGGCGGGGCAGAGCGAAGACGCGACGCAGAAGGAGCTGCTGGAGTTTCTGGGCAGCGTGTGAGGCAGGGCAACGCGCGCCCCTCTCCCGCGCTGGCGGGAGAGGGTGGCAGGCGAAGCCTGACGGGTGAGGGCGCCTGCCTTCGTAGAGACCCCTCAGAAACAGCCCTTTCGTTGAAGCGCCCTCATCCGTCACGCGTTGCGTGACACCTTGTAACGTCGATCCATGCCACAATGGCTCCGTTTCGTGAAGAAACGGCCTGTCCCGGTGGCCACCGGGACAGGCCGCGGCTGTCGGATCGTTAGACACCAGAGCCATTGCTGGCTGGGGAGAAGCAGGATCGCAGCCGCTCTTCATAAGACCCGGA
>JANXTB010000135.1 GCA_025356415.1 Hyphomicrobiales bacterium | reverse complement strand
GCTTCGAGCATGCGCACGCGAAGGTCTTCATAGCCGATCGGCTCGAGAAGATGCGCGGTGCGGCCGGGCATCCATGGCCGTTCGGCTGTGGGCGCGCGCCAGATGTGCAAGCCTGAATCGATGATCATCATGTGCTTATTTCTCCCCTTTTGGATTTTCGTACTTCTATTTGCTGACCTCGACAGCGGCAGCGATGACATCTGCTGGCGTTGCAAGAATGGCGTCGCTGATAGCCTGCGTTTCCGCGCCCGTCTTCGGATCGATTTCCGTGCCGCTGGCCGCAGCCTGCCGCAGAAACTCGTCGTCCTTCACGAGTTGATCGAACGCGCTTCTGAGCGCGGCGATGCGGTCGACGGGAACGCCTCCCGGTGCAATGAGGGCGCGACCGATCGCCGAGCCCGCGCTCATGAATTCCGCGACTTTCTTGCCCTTCGGATCGGAAATCACTTCCTGCATGAGCGGCACATCCGGAAGATCCTTGTGACGCGCCAGCCCCGATTGTATGATTGGCTTGACCGCGCCCGACACCACCTCCGGTCGGCTCTTCCACGCCGTCCACGCGCCCGTCACCATGTCGATCTCGCCCCGCTCCAGCGCAACCGGAAGGCTGGCGGTGCCGGGATAGCCGCAGATGATCTTGAACTGCAGGTGGCCGAATTTATTCATGATCGCCGGATTGATGTAAGAGACGCCGAGCGGCGCATTGCATCCGACATTGATCGACTTGGTTTTCAGCTCGTCGATTGTCGTCGCCGGCGCGCCGTTGCGCACCAGAAAAATAGCGTTCACGTTGGCGAGCGAGCCGATGTAGTTCAGCTCCTGAACTTTCCACTTGCCCATCTCAGGCTGTGTAAGCTGGACGATGGCGATTGTCTCCGGAAAAATGCCGGTCGTCGCACCGTCCTTCGGCGCCGTTTCATAGAATGAGCGCAGGACACCGATTCCACCGGGCTTGTTTTGTACGATGAAGGTCGGGTGGCCCGGAATGTATTTCCCCATGTTCGACGCCACGAGCCGTGCGTAGATGTCGTACGAGCCTCCAGGCGGATAGGCGATGAGAATCGAAATCGTGCGGCCCGCATAGAAGGTCGCCACACGATCCTGCGCATGAGCCTGTCTACAAGCCATAAGCGCCATGGCCGATAGCGCGACACACCGGATCCAGCTCTCGACGGCACGGCCACTTTTGTAGCCTTTCATGACCCCTCCCGAGCGAAGACGTCTGGATTGTTCATCCGATCGCTTAACATCTGCGCGCGAGTCAAAGCCGTCCGCAGGAAACGTCAACCCCGGCGCGCGCGTGTTTAATTCCGGAGGCAGCGCGAAACGCTGCGGATATCTTAATTGTAACATCAGGCCGCTTTCTTGCTCGCCAATATCGGCGCGACCGGCCATGGCAGACATTCCGCCAAGCCGCGGCCCATCACCCATTCCAGATCGTCCTTTGAGAGAAAATCCATTTCCTCAGTGAACATCGTTACTGCCTGCCGATAGGTGCAGCTCGACCCCCTCATCATGGACGATAGATCGGTGCCCCAAAAACAGCGGCGCGGGCCGAACATTTCGATCACCTGCTTCAGTACGGGATGGATATTGCGGTAAGGATAGTTCTGCGTGCTGTTGGCCGGCACATTCGTCAGCTTGACATAGACGTTTGGGTACCTCGCGAGTTCGAGCGTGTCCGCAACACCGAGGCCAAACTTGTCGTCCTTCATCTTCTTCTTCCGCCCGATATGGTCGATGATCAGGCGGAGCGTTGGATAGCGCTCAGCAACCTTGGCGACATCCTTCTGAACCGTAGGAGCATTCATCATGACCGCGATGTTCGCTTTCGCTGCGACCGGCCAAAACCAATCCGCCGTTCCGTCGCGGATGAAGCTCTCATCATAGTCATGATGGAAAGTCAGACGCACGCCAAGGACTTGCGGTTGCTCGAGCAGTCGCTCGAGTATCTCACGGCTGTCCGGCTTGTTCAGTTTCAGCGCCGCCATCACCGCGAACTGCTCGGGATATTTGGTCGCCGCCTCGATGGAATATTCGGACCTGCCGCCTGCAAATGACGGCGGAACAAGAATGGCGCGATCAACGCCCGCTTCCGCCATCATGCCCCGAAGATCTTCATAGCCCATCGGTTCAGGAAGGTGGGCCTTGGCCACATTCCACGGGTTCTCCGGCGACGGCGCCTGCCATATGTGGAGACCGGAATCTGTCACGATCATTGTCTCGTCCTTTCTTTGCTCTCCAACGAAAGCGACAACGGCTCTGAGTTCGGCTTATTCCACCGCCTTGATCGCCAGATTCACAAGTTCCTTGGGCGTGTCGAGAATAGCTTCGCTGATGCGCTGCAACTCGACGCCTGGAGTCGGATCAATCTCAAGATTGGTCTTGGCCGCTTCGGAGAGCAAAGCTGGATCCGCCATCGCCTTGTCGAAGGCCGTGCGCAGCGCATCAATGCGCTCTTGAGGAACGCTCCTGCGCACGATGAGCGCGCGCCCGATCGCCGAACCTGCGCTCCAGAATTCGATCACCCTCTTTTGGGTCGGATCTGTCGTCAGGTCCTGCATTAGTGGCACATTGGGCAGATCCCTATGCCGCTTAAGGCCAGACTGAATGACGACTTTGAACGTTCCGTCCTTGATCTCCGCATGATCGCTCCAGCCGTTCCAAGCGCCTGACACAAGATCGATTTCGCCGCGGAGCAACGCGATAGGCAACGCCGTATTTCCTGGGTAGCCACATATGATGTTGAACTGGAAGCCAAGCAGATTCTTCAGCATCGCCGGATTGATGTAGGACTGCGATACGGGTGAATTGCATCCAACGGTCGTCTTTACCGTCTTGAAATCCTCAACCGTCTTGGCCGACGCACCCTTCGTCAAAATGAAGACGGGATTGACGTTCGCGAACGAGCCAATATAGGCGAGTTTGCGCACGTCCCATTTGGCGGTCTCAGGATGGGCTAATTGGTCGATACCTATCGTCTCCGGAAATGTTCCCATTATGGTGCCGTCATCGATCATGTTGCCCGCGAAGTCGAGCAGCGTGCCGGCAATGCCCGACTTGTTCTGGACGAGGATCGAAGGATGACCCGGGATGTGTTTGCCCATATGGTTTGCGGCGATGCGCGCGTAACGGTCATAGGAGCCGCCAGGCGGATAAGGGATAATTATCCTGAGTGTCTTTCCTGCGTAGAAAGATTTCACGGCTTCTTGCGCTTGGACCGGCAGCACAAGCCATAGCATCATGGACATCACAGAGATGGTTTTGCCAAAACGCTTCATGGCCGCTTCCTCCGCCATCTTCTATTTTTTCGCTTTGTTTTATGGATAGCGCAGCGACGGTAATCTGCGCTGAAATTTGCGCGTCAGATATTGTCAGGCGGGCGGATCGATGATGATGCGCCTGACGATGGCGACCAACGCATCCGGCGCCTCAAATGCGATGTCGTGGCGGGAATCAATCGCCTCGACACGCACAGTGGGGAATTCCTTTGCGATCCGCGCGTAGTGCTCGGGGATATTGCGATCAGACCGCTCGCCCTTGATGAAGGTGATCGGACACTTCACCTGTGCGAGCGCCTCCCAGGAATCGACATTGGTATATTTCGGCATGCCCGCGCCCGGCGCCTGAGACTGCGTGTTTTTCTGATCGGGGTCACGGGTCAGCGCAAAGCCGCCATCCACCGACCGCAGCGCCAACGCGGCACGCTTGCGGTCGAGCGAGAAGCGCGGCGGGTTTTCCTTGGATGCAAGGAACGCCATCGCGTCTTCGACGGTCTTGAAAATCTTTGGCATGTTGCCAACCGATACATTGTGCTCGCCGGGATTTCCCTTCCCGAGCGCAGTGTCGGCGACGATCAATTGCGAGAGATGATCCGGAAAATAGGCCGCAAAGAAAATCGCGAGGCGTCCCGACATGGAATGCCCCATGATTGCTGGCTTCTTCCAGCCAAAATGGTTGGAGACGTTGATGATGTCCGAGAACAGCGCGTCCAGCGAATAGTCCTTATGCGGGCTCCAGGTGCTTTGGCCAAAACCGCGGTGGTCGAAGACAACGACCTGACGCACTTCAGCGATCGCGGAAGCCACGCCGATCCAGTCATAGGAATCGAAGTAGTTGCTGCCATGCAAAATAACGATCGGAGTCTTCAGCGGATTGGGCGAGCCAAACAGGCGGTAGAACAGTGAGACGTCGCCCGATTGAACCGTACCTGTGCTCTGCAATGCAACGTCCATGGCATTCCTCCTGCTTTCTGAGCGGGCTTTGCGCTTCGCTCGGGCGTGCACGGCATTTTGAACGCCGTTGGCCGCTCACCTTGCAACGTCTTTAGAAGAGAGTGATAGCGGATTGTTGATGGTGATCATGCGCACCTATTTGATCGCCTGTGCCGTTCGCTCCACGATGGCTGACGGCGTCTTGTAGAGATTCGTGACGATCTGCTGCATTTCCTCGCCGGTAATCGGCGAAATTTCGAGTTGCGCCTTGTCAGCCTCGCGCAGGAATTCGGGATCTTTCATGGTCGCATCGAACGAGCGGCGTAGCGTGGAGAGTCGGTCGGCGGGAAGGGCCGGCGGCGCCATGAAGGGTCGGCCCATGCGCTGCGGACCGAGCACGAGGCGCAGCATCTGCCGCTGTTCGTCGGTCGTCGCCATGTCCATGATCGTCGGCACGTTCGGCAAGTCCGCGTGTTTACCCAGCGAATTCTGGATGAGAATGACGAGTGACCCATCCTTCACGCGATCCCAAAATTGCGCGCGAATGCCGGTCCACGACCAGCCGCAGCGGCCCTGCACCTCGCCACGCTCCATCGCGAGATTGACGTCGTTGCCGCCCGGATAACCCTTGACGAGCTTCACCTTGGTTCCGAAGACGGCGTTCATCAGCTTGACGTGCTGTTCCGATTCCGTGCCGGCGCCAAAACCGCCGACGACCATCTCACGGTCAAGCAGATCGGCGAAGGTCTTGAAGCCGGCGCGCTGCAAGACGCCGCACACCGAGACTTCATCATTGGCGCTGCCGATGTAGGAGAACGCCGCATCATCCTTGAATTGCGGGCCTGGATTTCCAAACAGCGGATCGAGCGGAACGCCGCGCGCGATCGTGCCAAACACGCTGCCATCATGCGGCGCGACGGCGTAAAGCCAATTGGCGAGACGCGTACTGCCGGCGCCTTCCATGGTCTTCACCACGACATTGGGCGCGCCGGGGATGTGCTTGCCGATGTGCCGTCCCACAAGCCGTGCATAGACATCGTAGCCGCCGCCAGCCGAAAAGCCGACGAGCAGATCGACATTGCGGTTGCGATAGAAATCTTCGATCGCGTCCGCGCGCGCCGCGGGCGCATGGAGAAGAACGAAACCGCAAAGCAGCCGCAGCGCCTGTGAACGAAAGCTCATGCTCGTCTCCCCGACTTCACTGCGCGAGCACGCTGGCTCGCCGGATCAAATCCGCCGGCATGGCGTAGACGCGGGCCAGAGCCACCTCGATCTCGACGCCTGTCACTGGATTAAGCTCGAGCTTCTGCGACGCCGCTTCCGCGCGGAACTCGGGATCGCGCATCGTCGCCTCGAAGGCGTTGCGTAGCGCGGCGACGAGGCCCGGCGCGAGCGATGGCGGCGCCGCAATCGGGCGCCCCGCATATTGCGGCGTGAGAAAAACTTCGACGAGCTTGCGGTCGCCCTCGTCCTTCACGAGATCGAGCAGCAGCGGCGCATCGTATGCGGGGTCCTTGCTCAAGCCGAGCTGAAGCACGGCCTTCATCTCGCCCTTCGCAATCAGCGGATCGATTTTCGCGCGCAGCGCTGCGGAAGTGCCTGCCGCCGTATGGCCATCGACTTCGCCACGCTCGACAGCCATCAAGGCTTCGGGCGAACCCGGATAACCATTCACGACATTGAATTTCGTGCCCAGCACATTGTTGATCAGCACCGGAAAAACGGAAGGCAGCGTGCCCGGCCCGAGACCCGACATTTGAAGCGGCTGCGTGCGCATGGCCTCCAGCGTCTGCGCCGGCGCCTTCGCGTTGATGAGCAGCAGGCCGGTGTCCTGTTGCGGACTGCCGATCCACGCGAAGTCCATCGCCTTGTACTGGTAGGAGCCCGCGTTCGGCGTGAGCAACGGCCCCAGCGCCATCTCGCGCCCGAGCGCCGCGATGGTCGATCCGTCTCGTGGCGCCGCGTTGAACAGGTAATTGGTCGCGACCAGACCGCCCGCGCCGGGGAGATTGCGCACCACGACATTCGGCTTGTGCGGAAGATGCTTGCCGATGTGGCGCGCGATGGCGCGCGCATATTGGTCGTAGCCGCCGCCGGCCGTGCCGCCGACGATGAAATCGAGATTCTTCCCCGCCGGAAAATCCTGCGCGGCTGCGCCGTTCGCGCCTGCGAGAAGCAGCAGGCTGGCGAGATGAAGCGCCGCGACCGCGCTGGTTTTCATGACGGCTCCTCCCTGGCCGGGCTGTCGCCGGCTCGTGCGCCCCCTGCCCGCCGGGCGAAGTCGCTCTTGTGGCCGAGGATTGCAGGCCGGCGGGGCGAGCGTCTCATCAAAAACAAAACCGAAGTCATAACAAATCGGCCTCAGGCCCGTGTTCGGGGCGCGGGGCGGTTGCTGAGACAGCCATTTTTCGAAACATTACGCCGATAAAAGAAACGGGGAGGACCGCATGCGCTGGTGTCGATTCAGGTCAGGCGACGACGTCGCCTTCGCAATCGTCGATGGCGACAAGATCCGGGAAGTGTCCGGTTCGCCCTTCGGCGCCTGGAGCGAGACCGGACGCACAATCCCGCTGGCCGAGGCCGATCTCGACGTGCCGGTTTATCCCGGCAATTTCTATGCGATCGGATCCAACTACGCGTCGCATATCGAGACGCGCTCAAAGGTGAAGGGCACGAACCCCATCTATTACGACAAGCCGCGCGTCGGCCATCGCGCCAATTCCGCCCTGCTCCCGAACGGCCATGCGATCGTGAAGCCGAAAGGCTCGACCGACGATTTCCAATACGAGGGCGAACTCGTCGCCGTCATCGGCAAGCGCGCCCGCCGCGTCACGCCCGAGCAGGCGCGCGACTGCATCTTCGGCTGGACCATCGGCAACGACGTCACTGAACGCAATTGGCAGAAGACGGACCCGACCAACCTGCGCTCCAAGAATGGCGACACGTTCAAGCCGATGGGGCCGTGGATCGAAACGGAAGTCGACCTGCCGTCCATGCGGACGCTGGTTTTCCTGAACGGGAAGAAGCTGCATGATTTCGTGACAAACAACATGTTGTTCAGGCCCGAAGAGGTGATCAGCGCGATCTCGCAATCCAACACGCTGCATCCCGGCGACGTCATCTGGCTTGGCACCGACGAATTGCCGGTCAACCTCAAACCCGGCGACAAGCTTGACATTACGATTACCGGCATCGGCACGCTGAGCAATCCGGTCATCGACGATACTGGAGTTTGAAGCATGATGATCATCGACAGCCAGGTTCACATCTGGGGCCCCAACACGCCGGCGCGCCCATGGGCCGAAAAGGCCAGCGCGCATATGGACGAACCGCTCACCGCAGACATGTTGAGCCGCGTGATGGACGAGGCCGGAGTGACACAAGCCATTCTCGTGCCGCCATCTCTTGAAGGCGACCGCAATGATCTTGCGTTGGCCGCCGCGCAGGCGCATCCGAACCGTTTCGCCGTGATGGGCCGTCTGCTGATCGACCGGCCGGAGGCGCGCGTCGCGATCGAGCGTTGGAAAGAGCAGAAGGGCATGCTCGGCATCCGGCTGACGTTTCACCGCGACCATGATCGCCCGTTGATCGACAATGGCGTCGCCGACTGGTTCTGGCTGGCGGCGGAGCGTCTCGGCATTCCGATCATGGTGCACGCGCCCGAGCGGCTGAAGGTGATAGCCGACATCGCGCGGCGCCATCCCGGCCTCACGATCATTGTCGATCACATGGGCTTTGCACGCGAGACGATGGATGGCGAGGCGCCTGCGGGCGCGCAGCGCGTTCTCGAACTGGCGAGCCTGCCGAACGTGTCGGTGAAAGTCTCCGCCATGCCGTGCTTCTCGTCCGACCCGTACCCTTTCCGCAATCTGCATGATCCGATCCGTCGCGTTATCGACGGCTTCGGCCCGCAGCGCAGCTATTGGGGCACGGATTATTCGCGGCTGCCGCCGAGCTGCACCTATCGACAGGCCGTGACCATGTTTACCGAAGAACTCGGCCTGTCGCAGTCGGATCTCGAATGGGTCATGGGCAAGGCGCTTGCGAAGCGCCTCGGCTGGCCAGCCGTTTGACGCAACAACAGAGCGCGCCCGCGGGCGCGCTCACCTCTTCTCGATGCCTGAGTCGGCGATGACTTTCGACCATTTGTCGATATCGCTGCGCATGCGCGCATTCAGCTCCTGAGGCGGCGTCGATTTCGGCACGGCGCCCAGCGCCAGATATTTCGCGCGCAGCCCTTCGTCGCCCAGCGCTGCATCGATCGCCGCTCCCAGCCGGTCGATGCGATCCTGCGGCGTCCCGTTGGGCGCATAGAGGCCATTCCAGGACGAGACGTCAAATCCGCTCACGCCCAACTCCTGCAGCGTCGGCGTGTCGGGCGCGGCCAGTGCGCGTTTCGCGGCAGTCACCGCGATGGGGCGGACCTTGCCATCGGCGATCAGTTCCAGCATCGGCGCGAATGTATCCACGATCACATCGACGTCACCGCGCGTCACCGCGCGTCACCGCCATGATCTGGTCGCCCGGGCCGGGAAACGGAACGATCGTCCATTGCAGACAAGGCAGAGGCAAAATCCCTTCCGGCAGAGGCGGAAATGCGATCACGGCGGGCGGGTTTTGAATTATCCTTTAAGCCGCGCGCTCTTAGCCTTCCGTTGGAGGAGACCGCCTACAGGTTCGTCGCCCGGCGCGACAAGAACCGGGATGACGCGCCTGCGCCATCTGATCGATACGGCCCCTCACGACATTTCCAACACGCAGGACACGTGCGTGGGCGACGCATTGTTTCAGCGCAGGAAGCGCGAGAAGAAGCTCAGTCCAAGGGGGCAGGAATGCACTTCGACAAGCCTGAAGGCGAACCCGACGGCGAGATCGCGTGGGTCAGCGATATCGCCGCGCAAATGCTGCGCCGTTTTAACCTGCCCTATATAAGCCTCTGCCCTGGCGCGAGTTACCGCGGCCTGCACGATTCCATCGTCAATCATCTCGGCAACACGGCCCCGTCGATCATCGTCTGCCTTCACGAAGATCATTCCGTCGCAATTGCGCACGGTTATTCGAAAGCGACGGGCGAGCCGATGGCGTGCGTGCTGCACGCCAACATCGGCCTGCTGCATGGCATGATGGCTCTCTATAACGCCTGGTGCGACCGCGCACCCATGTTCGTCCTCGGCGCCACGGGGCCAATGGATTCCTCCCAGCGTCGCCCGTGGATCGACTGGATCCACACCTCAGCCGATCAGGGCGGTATGATCCGCGACTTCGTCAAGTGGGACAATCAGCCGGCCTCCCCCGAAGCGATGATCGAAGCCATGTGCCGCGCCAACATCGTCACGCGCACCGCGCCGACCGCGCCCGTTTACATCTGCCTCGACGCGGGCCTGCAGGAAACATCTCTCACCAGCGTGCCGGAACTGCCCGACATGTCGCGCTTCCAGG
>JANXTB010000118.1 GCA_025356415.1 Hyphomicrobiales bacterium | reverse complement strand
CGCCAGGTTTCGACCGTCGGCTATTGCGTCGGCGGCACGCTGCTGGCGATCACGCTCGCCTATCTCGCCACCATCGGCGACGACCGCATCAGCTCATCGACCTTCCTGACCACGCAAGTCGACTTCCGCGACGCAGGCGATCTGAAACTTTTTGTCGATCAGGTGCGCATCAAGGCCATCGAAGAAAAGATGCGCGAGACGGGCTATCTCGAAGGCTCGAAAATGGCGACGGCGTTCAACATGCTGCGGCCCAACGAGCTTATCTGGTCGTACGTCGTGAACAATTATCTCAAGGGCAAGGAGCCGATGCCCTTCGACCTCTTGGCGTGGAACGCGGACTCGACGCGCATGCCTGCGGCGAACCATTCTTTCTACCTGCGCAACTGCTATCTCGAGAACAATCTCACGCAGGGACGCCTCGAATTCGCAGGCGTGAAACTCGACCTGAAGAACGTGAAGGTGCCGGTCTATCATCTCGCGACCAAGGAAGATCACATCGCCCCGGCGCGCTCGGTCTATACGGGCGCGGGCTATTTCGGCGGACCGGTCAAATATGTGCTCGCGGGTTCGGGACACATTGCCGGCGTCGTCAATCCGGCGAACAAGCCGAAGTATCAATATTGGTCCGGCCCCGCGGTCGCCGGCACCTACGAGGACTGGCTCGAGGAGGCGACCGAGACGCCAGGCACATGGTGGGGCGACTGGATCGGCTGGCTGACCGCGCAGGCGCCCGAGCGCGTTCCGGCGCGCGAACCGGGCGGCGGCAAGCTCACGCCGATCTGCGATGCGCCCGGCGACTATGTGCGCGTGAAATCGTAAGCGCGCACGGTCGCAGGACAAAAAAAAGCCCCGCGATGTCCCGCGGGGCTTTTTCATTCAAGTGGAGATGGCGCTCAGCCCTTGGTGACGAGCGGCGGCCTCACGACCGGCACGGCCTTCCGCGGATCGTCCCAACGATAGGTCAGGCCGATGGCAAAGAGATCGACGTGCGATTTCGTCGTCGCGGCGAAGGGCAGCGGCGAAGGGACCGTGATCGTTCCGGACTTTGCGAAGAGATGCGCATAGGACGCGTCGAACGAGAGATTGTCGTTCCACTTGTAGCTCATGCCAATCGACGTCCACGTACGATCGCTGTCCGGCAAACGCACGGTGCGGGTGTCGTTCTTGATAGGCGATTTCTCGAAGCCGAGACCGGCCCTGAAAGTCAGATCCTTGCTCCAGGCATATTCGGCGCCCAATGACGCGAACCACGAGTCTCGATAATCAAAAACGAGCGTGGTGGCGGTGGCGCCGGTGTTTTGAGCGAGCACCGGGAAACGGCTGAACAATCCCCAATGCGTCCATTCCCAGCCAGCCAGCAAGGTGATGTCATTGGTCACCTTCTGGCGAAGACCGATGGTGACCTGATCGGGCAGTGTCACGTCTGAAACGATGGCTGTGGTCGAGAACGGTGTGGCCAACGTGCCATCGAGCTTGGGCGATACACGGGAGCGATAACCGATGCCGATCTCGGTTCCCGCCATCGGCTTGATGGTGGCGCCGGCCGTGAAGCCGAGAGCGGTGTCGTCGCCTTTCAGCTCCGCCGAAGGTGCATTGTTCGCCACGGCGAGCCCTTGGGTCAGGCGAACCTTGAAGCTCATGATCTGAACGCCGGCGCCAAGCGACAGCCAGTCAGTCACCTGAACGGCGACGCTCGGCGTTGCGTTGATCGACGTGACCCTGGACGTGCGGCCATAAACCTGGCCCGCCCAGTTGAACGGGTTCTGGGTCACCAAGCCGAAGGGTGTGTTCAGGGCGAGACCGATCCAGACCTTATCGGCCACCTGCCACGTCGAGTAGGAGGCGGGGAGCGCCGCGTCCTGCGCCATATCGCCGGTCGGACCGGGCGTGCCGCCGAAGAACCCGACCGTGGCGTTGGTCCCTGCCGACGGAGTGATCTGGGAATAAGGCGCGATCGCGAACAGGCTCACCGAGCTCTGCAGGCCCGCGAAATCGGCCATAGTGGCCGGGTTCCAGAACATCGACGCAAGGCCCGAGCCGCCCGCCGCGGACCCGGCGAACGAGTTGCCAAGACCGATCGCGCTTTGCTCGCGAAGCGCGAAGCCGCCCGCCTGAGCGGCGCCCGCCATGGCCGAAAGCGACAGTGCGGCGGCGCCAGCCAGCCGTAAAACCTTGGAGATCATAGAAAACCCTCGCCTTCCGACCCATTTAGAGGCCGGATTGTTGTGAAAAGGTTAGGGACGCGCCGCAAAGCGAGCAAACCCTTGCCAGAGCGACTAAAATGGGCTCGAACGACCCCAAGGTGAGGCGCAAGTCACTGTATCAAAAGGGATTTGGTTATTGGCGAAAACGTATTCAGCCCGCCAACACGCGGCTTGGAGCGCACAGAAAGATTGTAAAGGTCAAGTTTTTGCCCTGCGACTGTGACCAAGCTGTCACAATTCAGGCGCCCAGCATGAGACCCAAATTCTGTACAGCGGCCCCGGAAGCACCCTTTCCAAGGTTGTCGAGCCTCGCGATAAGCACAATTTGACCATGTTTCGGGTTCGAAACGATTCGAATGTCAAGCTGATTAGTGTCATTGAGCCCCTCAGGCTCAAGCTTGCCATCGCCCTCTGGGCTGACGACCGACACAAACGGGCAATTCGCATAATGGGCTCTCAATGCCGCATCCAGATCGGCGGCGGCGGGGCGTCCCGCCAATGCGTCCAGCTGAAGCGGAATCGACACGATCATGCCCTGCCGGAAATTGCCAACCGAGGGCACGAACAGCACGCGGCGGCTCAACTTCGAATAGGCCTGAATTTCCGGGACATGCTTGTGCTCGAGGCCCAGCGCATAAAGTTCGAACGCCGGCGCAGTTCCGGCCTCGTAGGCCTCGATCATCGACTTGCCGCCGCCCGAATATCCCGACACCGCGTTGATCGACAGCGGCGTCTCGGGCGCCAGCAATCCAGCGTCGACCAGTGGCCGCAACAGCGCAATCGCGCCTGTGGCGTAGCAGCCCGGGTTGGCGACGCGGCGCGAGGCGGCGATGGCAGCGCCCTGCCCGGCTGCGAGTTCGGCGAAACCATAGGTCCAGCCGGGCGCGACGCGATGGGCCGTGGAGGCGTCAAGAATGCGCGGGCCTCCGCCCGGCAGCGTGTCAGCCAGCGCAACGGTTTCCTTGGCGGCGTCATCGGGCAAGCACAGGATCACGACATCCACGCCCGCCATCAGCTCGCGCTTGGCCTCGGCGTTCTTACGCTGCGCGGGATCGATGCTGACGAGCTCGATGCCGGCCTGCCCTGCGAGCCTGTCGCGGATGCCAAGCCCGGTCGTGCCAGCTTCGCCGTCGATGAAGATGCGCGCCATGGTCTTGAGCCTCCTGCGATGGACGCCAGCCTCGTCGCGCGTCCCGCCCTCGGCGTCAAGAGGCGGCGGGCGGGCGCACCCTTTCAAAAAAGAAAAGCCCCGGCGAGCCGGGGCTTTGCTGACCGTTCGTGGGCGATGATTAGCCGACGAACGGGATCAGGGCGACGAGCGCGGTCAGGACGACGCCGGTGCTGACGGCGATGTATTCCATGCGGTTCTCAACCATTTTAGTCTCCGGTTTTTGTGCACTGCACGATCATTCTGTGTGCACTGCATATAAACCGGCCAAGCCTGATAACAAGCGCTCGCTTCGATGGGCAGCCATGCGCTCATCGCATAGGACATTCAACTTTCGTTAACGTAGATCTGCGCCCGACGCTGAGCAGGCGTCAGCTTATCTATTGATTCGCCGCCAGGCTGACGTTCACCAGCGCAAGGAACGTCTGCGGATCCCGGATCGCGCCAAGCCTTGCGAGCGGCACGGGCGTCCCGCGCGCTTTCAGGGACAGGCTGAAGTTGCGGGGCGTGTTGACGAAGCCTTGCACCGACTGCGCCAAGGACAGGGATTGCGGATCGCCACCCAGAAGGAGCGGCAGCAATTGCACGGCCATGGATGAGACTTCCGCGCGAAGCGCCGCTGCGGACTTGCCTTGTTTGGCGGACGCGAAGGCGAAGCCCTTGTCGACCAGACCCTCGTTGACGAAGTCGATCTTCAGCCCCTCGATGCTGGCGCCGAGCAAGGCCATATTGCGCTGTGTCGAATCGGCCGACGAGAGCGCCGAGGCGTCCACGCCGGACATTTCGCCCGACACGCTGAGGCGCCCCGCATTTGGACTGCTGATCGTGTAATCCTGCAGGACCAGTTTCTGGGTGGCGGCGTCATACCGCCCCGCTCCGCTCAGCCCCAGCTCAATACGCTCGTAGCCGAAAGCCCGGAGGCCTTTCCCGAATTCGGAAGCCGGAGCCGGATCGAGCACGAACCCGACCGCATCCACCTTGCCGCTCACCGGCGTGGTCCCGGAATATTGGGAATCCACGGTCAGTCCCTGCAACGAGACCTTGATCTGGTTGCCGCCCGGCGCCCCGGCTGGTGTCGCCGAATCGGTGAAGGCGCCAGAGAACCCGCCCCAGACGATCCGCCCGACCTGAACGGCAGCCGCCTCGAAATGATTGGTCTGCAAGGCGGCGATGACGGGCGCGAAATTGCCGTTCTCCATCAGCAAGGCGCGCCCGGTGAGGGAGCCGCCGCCGCCCGCACCGCCATTGTCCGGAAATACTCCGGTGAAGCCGTCCATCGTGATCTTCGCGAATCGGCCCTCGCGAATGCCCACAGCCTCGAACGGCCCGAACGAAATCTTGCCGCCCTCGCTGACCAGGGTCGCGCCGGAAATCGTCACCTTGTCGGCGGTCATCCGCGCGGCGAGAGCCAGGCCCGGGCTGTCCGCCGCGTCGCTCGAAAACAATTGCGCGATTTCACCACGCGACAAGTTCGTGTTCGCGACATCGACACGCGCGAGAGTGAGGACGGTCTTCCCGTCCTTGTCGCGCGCCGTCAGATTTTCGAGCGAAACGTTGTTTTGCGCGAAGGCCGGAGCCCCGATGAACAAGAACGCGGCAAAGCAAGCCAACAGGCGCGATTGAACAATGGCCATGATTTTCCCTTAACCCTGAAGGCCAAGGCTACCATGTCGCGACTGGCGGCAAAAGCAGGTTACTTCTTCTTGCCGCGACGGCGCTGACCGAGGCCGATCTTCTTCGCCATCTCCGAGCGGGCTTCAGCATAATTCGGCGCCACCATCGGGTAGTCGGACGGCAGACCCCACTTTTCGCGATATTGCTGCGGTGACATGTTGTGCGCCGTCCCGAGATGGCGTTTCAGCGAACGGAAGCTCTGTCCGTCCTCGAGACAGACAATATGATCGGGGCTCACCGTTTTATTGATCGGCACCGCCGGCTTTTGGGGCGGCGCTGCCTCGGCGGGCGGCTGATAGCCAGCGACTGACGTTGCGGCCATGTCGCGCAGCGAGGCGTGTATGGCCTTAAGCAAGTTCGGGATTTCAACCGGGGATAGCGCATTATTCGCTACGTAAGCTGCTGTGATCTCAGCTGCAAGGTGGACAAAATCATCAGCACCGACGTGTTCATGGTCCATTTGGTCACTCGCGGGGATTCATTTACGCGCTAGTTGCGCGATTCAAGTAGTAGCTAACGCAACGCATTTGTGAAGTAAACACACTCAATGCTCAAACTTATGGAATGCAACGGAAAATTGGACCGTAGCTACCCCTTGGATGACAGTTTACTTGCTCGATGAGAGCCCAAAGACGAAGACTTAACAGTATTCGAAGCAAAAAAAACAAGTGTCAAGTCAGGAAATACAGATCAGATCGATTCGTTAAAGATGCCGCAGTCGCTGCTGGGGCGGGCGCTTTATTGGCGGCCGGGCGAGCTAGCGCCGGGCTAAGCCTAGGCCCTTGATCAACGGCTCGGCCAGCGCCGCTGCGCCAAGCACGTTCAAATGGTCCTTGTCCCGGAAGATCAATTTGCCATCGAGAAACGGCGAGCAGCTTGTCCCGCCCGCCGGGCAGAGCTGCGCAAAGGGGTCGAACAGAAACAGGCTGCCCTGCCCTGCAGCTTCAACCTGCCGGGTGACAGCCTCGACGGCCGCTGCGAGCGGCGCCCGATCGGCGGCGCAGGCAGAGGGGACCAGACTGCGGACGCAGCTCAACACGGAATCGAAGCGGAACATAGGCATGGGCCCGACAATGACGACCCTCACGCCGCGCGGCTCCAGTTGACGCGCGAGCGCAGCCGCTTTCGCAGACCATGCGGCGACGTCGGGCAATGCACGCTGGGGCCCTTCCCTTTCCAGGAACAGGCGCGCCAGCAGGACGATGTCGCCACGCCTGAAGCGCGCGCTGACGATGTCGAAGATCCGCTGCCCCTCGATCGACGCGATGGTTTCGCCGACATAGGGAAAGGGCGTGTTGGGCGTCTCGATCAGATGCACGCCCATGCCGGTCGCCTCTCGCACGCCATAGAGCATGGCCTGCATTTGCCCCGCATGACTGTCGCCAAAGGCCCAGATCGTATTGCGATCCGCGTCGAGCGGCGGCGCGGTGCATTTGTCGATCGTTTCGTCCCGACGCAAACGCTTGCCGCCATCGACGGCGCAAACGCGCAAGAAATCGGCGCCAGATCCGGCCAACGGCAAAAAGGCCGGCGGAATACTATCTGACGCCGCCGACGCGATGGGCCCGAAGGTCCGCTTGTTCATGAGCGTCACAAGCAATGCGGTGCTTGCGAGGGCCAGACAAAGCCCGGCGACCAGCACGGTCCGATTGGCGCGGAAAACGACGCCGCTCCGGACCGGCGTTTCGACGATCCTATAGGTCGCCCACGCCAACGCCAGCATGAGGGCGAGTTGAAACGGCAGCGTCGTCGTGGAGATGCCGATGGTGAAACGGCTAATGACCAGCACGCTCCAGTGCCAAAGATAGAGCGGATACGAAATCCGGCCCAGAAACCGAGGCCCTTTGTGCTCCAGCGCGGCTCGCAACAGGCGGCTTGAGGGCGTCGTGGCCAGCAAAACCATGGTGGCGCAGACCGCCAGCAGAGTGCCGGATACGCGCTGTTCGATGGGCAGCACGAATGCAAAGCCAAGGATCGCGACAGCTACAAGCGGCGCGGGTCCAAAGCTTCGTTCGCCCATGCGCCGCGACGCCAGCAAGGTCAGCGAGCCCGCTGCAAGCTCCCAGAAGCGTGTCGGCAATTGATAATAGTTGAAGACTGGGAATGTGTGCGCCGTCGCAACAAACAGCAGGCACGACGCCGCCATCGCGGCCGCGAGAACGACGACGAAATTGCGCATGCCAAGCGCATCATGCGGACGCCGCTTGACGCAGAACCAGAGGATCAGGGGGAAGAAGAGGTAGAAGTGTTCCTCAACGCCAAGCGACCAGGTGTGCGTGAACGCGTTCAACTCGGTCGACCGGCTGAAGTAATCCACGTCTTGCAACGTGAGCAAAATATTCGAGACGCCAAAAAGCGCCGCGATGCCGGTCCCTATCGATTGGCGCGGCGCCGGATCGACGAACCAGACGGCGATCGACGTGACGAGCACGCAGGCGACGAGCGCCGGCAAAAGTCGCCGAACACGCCGCGCGTAAAACTCCGCAAGATAAGACCGGAAGGTTTCGACCTTCCGGCTCAGCAAAGAGAGCGTGATCACGAAGCCGGAGATGACGAAGAACATGTCGACGCCGAGATAGCCTCCCGGCAGCCATGCCTTGTCGAAGTGATGCGCAACGACAGCCACGACCGCGACGGCGCGCCATCCATCGATGTCTGGTCTGTAGGTAGCGGGTTCGCTGCGCATGATGCCGCAGGTCTAGCGGCAGATCATTGTATCCTCAAGCTCGACTGTCGGGTCACCTCAGAAGCCCGCCTGATACCCGACGAGCGTGGTCACGGATGGCTGGCTGCTGTAGGCCTGACCACGAATGGCGACATTCGCCGTCATGCGCTGCAACTTGTCCATCTGGTGGAAGAGACCCGTGGACGCCACCACGCGGGTGCGGTTCGCGGCGCCCGTGTTGACGAGTGCGAAGCTCTCCAGATCGGTAATGGCGCTCTTGCCCGAATAGGCGCTGGCCTTTTGCGCCAGATCGTACTCGCCGCCCAGCGAGGCCTGATACCCGACCCTGTCGCTCAACGTTCCATTGAATCGAACGCCAGTGGTGACGGAAGTCTGGCGCTGATAGTAAGCGTTGTAGCTGATCGGATAATCCACGGTGTCGGCGATGGCGCCTTCCGCATAGGCCTTGCGGGTCACGTCGGAATAACGAAGGCCGCCATAGGGCGTCGCCCGCATCGTGGGAGAGACGGCAAAGCCCCAACCCAGTTCAGCGGAGGCGGCGTAAGTCTCCAGGCCAGCCTTGCCGGACCCAGGCTCGGTGCCCACGACCCTGTTGTCACGCGTGACAGCGACCTTCCCGCTGTTGTAGGCCGCAGTCGCCTTCGCTTGAAAGCCAGTGAGGTCGCTGTTGTCGCTGTACGCAGCGAAGAGGCCGACCGTCGGCTTCGGATCGCCCAACTTCAGGCCCGTATTTTCCTTCTCGGCGACGGTGTAATCGATGAAGCCGCCGAAGCGCACCTTGTCGCTGACCCGATAGGCGGCGGTGAAGACGCCGGCGCCTTCGTTCTCCCGCTCCATGGACGTGTAACGCGCACGGGCGGAAATGCAGTAGCCCTTGGCGTCGAATGTCTCGCAATCATAATCCATCATGGTCATCATGGCCGACGACCGCTGGCTCATCAGAGACCGCAGCGCGTTCTGGTTGACGCCAAGCGCCCGGGCCGTGCCGGCAGCATCAGCAACACCAAGAACGAGGTAAACGCCGGTCGACGTGTATTTGAGATTGTAGCGAAGCGACGTGTAGTCCGACAAATTCGATGCGAATGTTCCAAAGCGGCCTGTCACGGAACTCGCAGAAATCAGCTGGTAAAGGCCCCTCGTGTAGGTTCCGGACGTCGCGACCAGTGCAAGCGTTCCATCCAGAGAAGCTGCGCCCCCGACAGACAGAAGCTGAACGCCGCCAGCTGACGCCGCCAATTTCAACGTGCCTGTTGAACCTTGCGTGTATGTACCCACGAGCGTGACCGTGCTGGTCGCGCCTGTCAGATCAAGCACGCCATTGTTCGCAACGGCGGCGGAATGGGCGATCGAGCCGCCTCCCAGCAACGCCAAAGTAGATGCGGCATTGACCGTTGTCGGGCCGGTGTAGGTGTTGGCGGCAGTCAAAGCCAAAGTGCCGCCGCCGGTTACGACGATATCGCCTGCGGAGGCACCATCAGCGATGGCCGATGAGACGGTCGTTGTCGTGCCTGAAGCGACGTCGAACACCGGGTCGCCAGAGACTGTGATCCGCGCACTGATGGTCATTGTCGCGGTTGTTTTCAGAGTCGCGGGCGTGGTTGCGGAACCGACCAGATCCAGTCCGCCGGTCCCGATCGCACGGGAATCCGCGATGCTAAGGGTTGCGCCTGCCTGCACCTCAGTGCCACCGGAATAAGTGTTGACGGCGGCCATGACCACCTCGCCGACGGTCGTCAACCCATTGCCATTCTTGATGATCAAACGGCCGTTGGTCGTGTCGTTGCCAAATAAGCCGGTGAAAACCGCGTAA
This sequence comes from Hyphomicrobiales bacterium, assembly GCA_025356415.1. Taxonomy (GTDB): domain Bacteria; phylum Pseudomonadota; class Alphaproteobacteria; order Rhizobiales; family Beijerinckiaceae; genus Terripilifer. The sequence goes on along the minus strand of JANXTB010000118.1, from coordinate 9,288 downwards.
CTACCATTTTGATCGATGAACGCCTGATTCACGCCGGCGGCGATGACGAAGAGAGCCGAGGATGTTGCGGGATTTTGACGCGTTCCGGAGTCCACCACCAGGGTTCCACCGGCGAACCTATTGTTGAAGTTGCCATTGCCCACGCTAGACAAAGCGTTAAAGCCGCTCTGGCCATTGTTGGAGCTGATGATGTCCGGAGCGGGGACATAGGGCGGCGGAAGGATCCCGCCGCCAAAGGTGTAAGGGTCTTTTGGCTGACCTGCGTCAGGGTTGCTTGTTGTCGTCAGACCTATAGTGAAGCCGCTGTAATATTCGGGTTTAGTAACGATCCAGCTGATCGAGGAGTAAGTACCAAGAAACTGGATAACACCCATGCCCTCGATACCAGACAAAATGTAACCAGACGTCGCGTCTCCACTAGAAGTCAGAAAGCCATTTTGACTCAAGATTTGAAATGGTTGCGTGAACTTGTAAGCGGACGACACGCCACTTCCCCCGAGCGACGAAATGAGAAGTACGGCATTGGTCACTGATTGGCTGAAAGTAAGCGTATGCGCTTTATAGGCTGCGGTCGTAAAACCTGTTTCGAGGATCATACGCGTACTGCCATGCACCGGCGCCGTAGGTGAAGTGGCAGATATATAAGTCGAGTTGAAGTCACTACCGACATCGTATCTTGCAAACGACGCCGCCCAACCTGTTCCGCTTGCAGTAGAGGTGTCTTTTAAAACTTCTCCAGAAAGCGTCAGATTAATGGTGTTGTTCGTAGACGGATCAATGATCGATCCGGTCGTGCCTGTTGCATAGTATTTGCCATTGTTAGTCGAAAGCGGAAGAGAATACGCGCTGAGCGGTGGCAAGTCCCAGGATGCAAAATTGGTTACATCCGCAAGAGCAGCAGACGTAAGCAGCGGCGAACACCCCAAAATCACAGTAAGCAATGCCCGCTTCGACACTTGCGATAGAGAAAGATTCTTGGTTCTCGAAAGCTTTTGAGCCGGGATGTTCATTGCAATACCTGCCTTTTAAAAACTACCTCCGTTATAATTTTGTAAAGGTTACCCGAATCTTAACCATACGAAATCCGGGCGCGGAAGCTGCGCGAGGCTTCGGGAAAAGCGCCTCGATCATCTGACAACCGGGGCCTGACTTTATTCGTTGCGTCAGTAATTTACGGCGACGTTCCAGGAGCCGGCGACGACGTCTCGCGCGTGAAGATGAGCGGAAACGTCCATGGGCGCTGCTCGTCTCGGCCGTGGGCGAACAACAAAAAAAGCCGCTCTTTCGAGCGGCTTTCTTGTCGTCCTTGATTCGTTTTAGGCTGTGACGCCCAAAAATAATTAGCGCTTCGAGAACTGGAAGCTACGGCGGGCTTTCTTCTTGCCGTACTTCTTGCGCTCGACGACACGCGAGTCGCGCGTCAGGAAGCCTTCGCGCTTCAGAGCCGGACGCAGGTCGGGCTCGTAATAGGTCAGCGCCTTGGCGAGGCCGTGGCGCACCGCGCCGGCCTGACCCGAAAGTCCGCCGCCGGCGCAGGTGACCATGAGGTCATACTGGTCGACGCGGTTGGCGATCTCAAGCGGCTGCTTGAGGATCATGCGCAGCACGGGGCGCGCAAAATACACATCCAGCGCACGGCCGTTGATGGTGACCTTGCCGGAACCCGGCTTGATCCAGACGCGGGCGACGGCGTTCTTGCGCTTGCCAGTGGCGTAGGCGCGGCCGAGCTTGTCGAGCTTCTGGACGTGGATGGGGGCTTCCGGAGCAGCGGAGGCGGTAACGCCGCCGAGGTCCTGCAAAGAAGAAAGGGTCTCGGCCATGTTCAGGCGCTCCGGACGTTCTTGGAATTAAGGCTCGCGACGTCAAGCGTCACGGGGTTCTGAGCAACATGGGGATGCTCTGCGCCCTTGTAGACGCGGAGATTGCCGAGCTGCTTGCGGCCGAGGGGCCCGCGCGGAAGCATGCGCTCCACGGCCTTCTCGACGATACGCTCCGGGAAGCGGCCTTCGAGAATGAACTTCGCCGAGCGCTCCTTGATGCCGCCGATGAAGCCGGTGTGGTGATAATAGATCTTCTGGTCGCGCTTGCGGCCCGTCAGAACGATCTTTTCCGCATTGATCACGACGATATGGTCGCCGTCATCCATGTGGGGGGTGAAGGAGGGCTTGTGCTTGCCGCGCAAGCGCATGGCGATGATCGAGGCGAGGCGGCCGACAACGAGGCCTTCAGCGTCGATCAGCACCCAGTTCTTCTGGACCTCTGCGGTCTTCGTAGAAGTGGTATGGCCGAACATGTTTGCTTTCCGTCTGATAGGGGAGACGGATGCAAAGCGCCCTACTCCCGTGGATGGCGGCTTATAGGTCGGCGACAGCCTTGCCGTCAATCGTTTTTATTTTGCATGATCTCCAGAAAAACCAATGAAATCAACGCAAATACGTCTGTGGTATTATTTTACCGCACCCGGCGGGATCGAATAGGTGGCTGTTGCATGCGCCACCAGCTCTCCGCCGTCCGCCGGCGCAATGCCGCACTCCCCGATGGCGAGGCGGCGCCCGAGCTTCAGGATCTTGCAATCGGCCACCAGATCGACCGAACCCGGCAACCGCAGGAAGTTGATGTTGAGATTGGTCGTCACCGCCATCCCGACCGGGCCGATCTGGGCCAGCACGGCGAGCCAGATGCCGATATCGGCCAGCGCAAACATGGTCGGGCCCGAGACGGTGGCGCCGGGGCGCAGGTGATGCTCCCCGCAATTGAGGCGCAGCTTTGCACTCATCGGGCCGGTTTCGAGCACGGTGAAATCGCCCGTCATGGCGACCTGCGGAAACTCGCGCGCCAGAAAGGCCTCTACCTCGGCGACATTCATCTTGACCAAAGCAACCTCCCCGCCCATCTGCGTAACCCCGCTCGACATTGGCCGGCGGGTTTGGCAGGAAGACGCATGAAGCACGATTCCTATCCCGACGATCTCATCCGTGGCATCCTGAACGGCGTCAAGACAATCGCGCTGGTGGGCGCCTCATCCAATGAGGTAAGGCCGTCCTATTTCGTGCTGAAATATCTCTCGCAGCGCGGCTACCGGATGATCGGCGTGAACCCCGGCCTCGCGGGCCAGGAAGTGCTCGGCTGCCCGTTCTACGCGAAGCTCGCCGACATTCCCGAGCCGGTCGAAATGGTCGAGATCTTCCGCAATTCGGAAGCCGCGAGCGGCATCGTGGACGAAGCGCTGGCGCTCGATCCGCTGCCCAAGGTGATCTGGATGCAGCTGACAGTGCGCAACGATGAAGCAGCCGCGCGCGCCGAGGCGAAGGGCGTGACGGTGATCATGAACCGTTGCCCGAAGATCGAATATGGCCGGTTGTCGGGCGAGATCGGCTGGACGGGCGTGAACTCGCGGATCATTTCATCGAAGCGCCAGATCATGTCCGGCAAAGGCATCCAGAAACGCACGCTGGCGCCGGGCGGAAATCCGTTCGGGGCGAAGAAGTAAGGGCCACCTAAAACCTCTCGCCGCGCACCACCTGCACGTCGGAAATCGTCATGATCGCCTTGCGCGGTGCGATGTATGGGTACACGGCCTCGAGCACGCGGTCGCATTGCGCGGGATCGACGATGCAGATCACCATCGCCATGCCCTCGGCGGCGGTCACCTGCCCTGCTTCCTCCCATGGACCATGCTGGCCGCTGCCCGATACCACCGGCACCACCGAATAGCCCGTCACGCGCTGCGCATCGAGGATGGCGGTGAGTCCCCGGCGCGCCGGATGCTCGATGACGATCTCGAGCCGCTTCTTTGCAAAGGTCTGCATGTCCGGCGTCCTTTATGGAAACAGCGCTTGCGCCGCCATGAGATAAAGCGGCAGGCCGAGCGTCAGGTTGAAGGGGAATGTCACGCCCAGCGACAGCGTGAGATAAATGGCGGGCTCGGCCTGCGGCAGCGCGATACGCATCGCAGCCGGGGCGGCGATATAAGATGCAGATGCGGCGAGCGTGATGAAGATCATCGCCCCGCCGGCCGAGAGCCCGAGCGGCAGGGCGACCACCGCCGCAATCGCGCCCGACAGCAGCGGCATGGCGATGGCGAAAGCCAGCAGCCGCATGTCGAGATATTTGCGCGCCCGAGCCAATCCGCGCCCCGCGACAAGGCCCATGTCGAGAAGGAACAGGCACAGGATTCCCCTGAACAGATCGATGAACAGCGGCGCCACCGGCTTCAGCCCCGCCGGGCCGACGATCCAGCCGATGAAGAACGAGCCGACCAGCGTCACCACCGACCCGTTCAGACTGGCCTCACGCAGCATTTCCCCCGTTGAGGCGGTTGCGGCTTTCGGCGCGGCGCGGCGCGCCAGCAGAAGAGCGCAAATGATGGCTGGCGTCTCCATCACCGCCGCGACCGCCACCATGTAGCCCTCCGGGACGACATTGACCCGCGCCAGCACGTCGAGAGCAGCAGCAAGAGTAACAGCTGAAATGGAGCCATAATGCGCGGCCACCGCCGCCGCGTTGACGCCATCGAGGCCCGTTCCCAACCGCAACAACGCGAACGCCAGCACCGGCAGCAGAAAGGACAGCGCGGCGCCGGCGATGATCGTCAGGACGAGCGTCGTGGTCACGCCTTGGCGCGCAACTTCGACGCCACCCTTCAGCCCGATGGACATCATGAGATAAAGCGCCAGCGCCTTCGCGACGGCTTCAGGAATGGCGAGATCGGATCGAGCCAGCGCTGCGCCCGCCCCCAACAGAAAGAACAGCACAACGGGCGAGAGGATGTTGCCTATAGCGAGATCCAGGAAACCCAAGGCGCGCTCCTTTTTTCCAACAGCAACGCTTTGAAGGGTCTCGCCGGATAATTCAACATTTATTTTTGTGAATTAACACGCGACTCGTTTGTACATTTCCCGCCGCTTTTGCAGGACCCGAGCGCGTTGACGGCTCTCGTTGCCCAAGCGTAGAAACACACACTTCATTCGAGGATCATTTCATGACCGATCAGGCCCCCGGCTTTTCCACCCTGGCGATTCACGCAGGCGCCGCGCCCGATCCGGCGACTGGCGCGCGTGCCACGCCGATCTACCAGACGACGTCCTTCGTCTTCGACGACGTCGATCATGCGGCCTCGCTGTTTGGCCTGCAGGCGTTCGGCAACATCTACACGCGCATCACCAACCCGACCAACGCAGTGCTCGAAGAGCGCGTCGCGGCGCTCGAGGGCGGCACGGCGGCGCTGGCTGTCGCCTCGGGTCATGCGGCGGAATTCCTCTGCTTCCATACGATCATGCAGCCTGGCGACGAGATCATCGCGTCCAACAAGCTCTATGGCGGCTCGATCAACCAGTTCAATCACGCCTGGAAGAACTTCGGGTGGAACGTGAAATGGGCCGATCCGGACGATCTCTCGACGTTTGAATCCGCCATCACGCCGCGCACCAAGGGCATCTTCATCGAGTCGATCGCCAATCCGGGCGGCATCATTTGCGACATCGAGGGCATCGCCAAGATCGCCAAGCGCGCCCGCGTGCCACTCATCGTCGACAACACTTTAGCCTCGCCCTACCTCATCCGACCGTTTGAATATGGCGCGGACATCATCGTCCATTCGGCCACAAAGTTTCTGGGCGGTCACGGCAATTCCATCGGCGGCGTGATCGTCGATGGCGGCACGTTCGACTGGATGGCCGACAAGCGCTACCCGATGCTCTCGGCGCCGCGCCCGGAATACGGCGGGATGGTGCTCGGTGAAACCTTCGGCAATTTCGCCTTCGCTATCGCCTGCCGCGTGCTCGGCCTGCGCGACCTCGGCCCGGCGCTGTCGCCGTTCAACGCTTTCATGCTGCTGACCGGCATCGAGACACTGCCGCTGCGCATGCAGCGTCATTCGGAAAATGCGCTGGCGGTGGCCGAGCATCTGTCGAACCACAAGGCGGTGAAGTGGGTCAGCTACCCGGGCCTCAAGGGCGACCGCTATTACAATCTCGCGCAGAAATATTGCCCTAAGGGCGCGGGCGCGGTGTTCACCTTCGGGCTCAAGGGCGGCTATGACGCCGGCCTGTCGCTGGTCTCGAATCTGAATCTTTTCTCGCATCTGGCGAACGTCGGCGACACGCGCTCGCTCGTCATCCACCCGGCGTCCACCACGCATCGCCAGCTCACCGACGAACAGAAGGTGGCCTCAGGCGCGGGCCCGGACGTGGTGCGCCTGTCCGTCGGCCTCGAAGACAAGATCGACATCATCGCCGATCTCGACCAGGCGCTGGCCAAATGCTGACGCTGCGTTAAACCTGATTCTGAACTTGAAGCCCGAGCACTAACCCGCTCGGGCTTTTGGTTTTTCAGGCTTTCACTTCAGCCATACGACGAGCATGCACGACCGCCATGGCGAGCACCACCATCGCAAATCCCTGATGCGTCAGCGCCGCATGCAGCGGGACCACATAGACCAGCGTCACGATACCGATGACAGCCTGACACGCCACCAGCCCAGCCACGACAATCGCTCGCTTGGCCGCTGACGTGCGCGGCGCATTGCGCAGCGCGTCGAACGCGTGCCACAGCGCCAGCGCGAAAAGCGCATAGGCGGTCATGCGGTGATTGAATTGCACCGTCGTGACATTGTCGACGAGGTTCGCCCAGAACGGCGACAGGCGGCCGAGATTTTCCAGCGGCGGAATGAAATGCCCGTCCATCAATGGCCAGGTGTTGTAGGTGTAGCCGGCGCGAAGCCCTGCCACGAGGCCGCCAAGACCAATCTGCGCCAGCGTCAGCACAACGAGCGCGATAGACGTCGCCTTCAGCCGCGAAGCCGCATGCATGGCCTCGGCCGCCTTCGGCTTCAGGCCGACGGCGAGCCAGATCAGAAACGTGAGCGTGATCGAGGCCAGCAGAAGATGAATCGCGAGACGCTCCTGCGCGACCTCGACCCGGCCCGTCAGGCCCGACTTCACCATCCACCAGCCGACCGCGCCCTGCAGGCCGCCGAGCGCAAGCAGGCCGACAAGCTTCAGCTTCAGCGCACGTGGCAACACGCCGCGGATCCAAAAGAAGGCGAGCGGCAGCGCGAAGGCGAGGCCGATCACCCGGCCGAGAATGCGATGGCCCCATTCCCAGAAAAAGATCGTCTGGAACTGGCCAAGCGTCATCGTCGGGAACAGCTCGGCATATTGCGGGATCTGCTTGTACTTCTCGAATTCAACGAGCCAGGCCTCATGCGTCAGCGGCGGCAGGATGCCGGTGATGACCTTCCACTCGGTGATCGACAATCCGGATTCGGTGAGCCGCGTCGCGCCGCCAACAACGACCATGAGGAACACGAGCGTTGCGACGCTCCAGAGCCACGGGCGCACTCCGCGCAGAGATCCAGCGCCCTGCCCCGCGCTCGCCGCCACGCGAACCGCGCCCATATTGCCAATGCTGGTCATGCGATCACTTGTCCTTGTGCCGCCGACGCATTGATCTTGGCCGGCGCGCGAGACATAAGCGAGCCGCGCGGCGGCGTAAACGCTTCCGCCTGTCGCACCTCCTGAGGTTTCCCATCACAATGACGAAACGCAACCGCAAGCTGATCGGCGCCTTCACGATCATCGCCTATGTCGTGGTCTATGCGCTTCTCGCCATGGCGCTGGCGCAATCGGCGCCGGTGCAGGACGCATCCAAGCTCGTGCAGGGGCTCATTTATGCCGTGCTGGGGCTGTCATGGATCGTGCCCATGATGCCGCTGATCGCCTGGATGGAAAAGACCGACAAGGCCTGATCAGGCGGCCTCGCGCGACAGGACCATGTCGTGCCCGATGCGCACACAGATCACCTCGCCGGCGCCCTCGTCCTTCAGGGCGTCGCGGAACGAAACCATGTCGGGGCTGCCCATCTGGCCAGCGCAGCCAATCAGTACATAGTCGGCGCGCGGCGCGACCATGATCGACAGCCGCCGAAGCGTCTCGGCGTCCTCGTCGGTCGCGGAAAGAACCAGATAATCATACGTATCCGCGAGCGCATCGAGCACGACGTCGAGCCCGGCGCCCGGCGCGGCGCGGCCGCGGCCCGACGGCAGAATGTGCAGGCGCGAGCCGGCCTCGCGGTGAATCGCCTCCGAGAAGGAGGCTGAGCCATCGATCAGCTCGGACAGGCCGGGAAAGCCGCCCCCTCCCACGCCGAAAACGACGAGAATGGTGCGCCCCTCATGCGCAAGCGAGCGCGCGAGCCGCGAGCCGAAGGCCGCGCAGTCGAGCCCGGCCAGAGGCTGCTCCTCGGAGCCCGCATGCGTAATCAGGACACGCCGCGCGCGACCGGCCAGACCCGAGCCCGCGATATGCGCCGCGAGACGGTCGGCCTCATCGAATTCGGCAGCCTGGGTCAGACCGGATGAATTTTGCGCAGCCACTACCGATTCGGAGGCCCGAAAGATCGGCGTGACCGGCGGTGGGAGCGGCGCCGGGTCGACCGGCGGCAGGAAGCTGGCTGGCGCTTCCGCCCCGCCAAAAAATCGCCTGAGCCCGAGCAAGGACGCCGCCCCAAGGAGGAATCCCGCCGTGGGGCGCGTGTGGCCCACTTCCGGACGATATGCTTCCCCGACTCGGCTCATGGACCAACCTCAGACTCAACTCGCGCCAGTAAAGCCCAGCATGGTTTAGAGCTGGTTAATCAGGCGACCGATGAGGCGAGGTTGCGGCCCGAGGCCTTCTGCTTCAGGTTGCGGAACCGTTTTTCAGGAATCTCTCGTGCTCATCATCTCACGGCTCACGGCGCTGATCGCCGGACTGCTCGGCGCCTCGGGTGTGGCGGCTGCGGCCTTGGCGGCCCATGGCGGCTATGGCGAAAACCTTCGCATCGCCTCGGAATTCGCGTTGATCCACGCAACGCTCGTGATTGCGCTGCTGCGGGCGCCGGACCGGACGGCGCAAATCGCCGCGGTTATCGTCGTGCTGGGCGCCCTCTTGTTCTGCGGCGATCTCGCCCTTCGCGCCCTGGCGGGTCACGCCCTGGCGCCCATGGCTGCGCCGACCGGGGGCCTTGTCATGATTGCAGGTTGGGTCCTCGCCGGAATCTCGCTCTTTCTGAATGTAAAACGTCCGTGACGGCATAGCTTGCAAACAACTTTCAATCCCCACATTGTGATTGCCGTATTTCCCGATGCTATATAGGCCGTGTCCGTCGGGTCTCGGCGGATGCCGGGGCCTTCGAGACGGAATCGGCGGAGATGATTTTAATGGACGATGCCGAACACCATGCCGCCCTTGCCGGCCGCCGTGTGCTCGTCGTCGAGGATGAGCCTTTCATCGCGATGACGCTCGAAGA
>JANXTB010000081.1 GCA_025356415.1 Hyphomicrobiales bacterium | reverse complement strand
TGCCGCACGCGCTGCTGTTCCATGGCGCCGCCGGGACCGGCAAGTCGGCCTTCATCGAAAGCTTCGCCCAAGCGCTGCTGTGCGAAAACGTGCGTCCCGATGGCCATGCCTGCGCCAGCTGCGTTTCCTGCGGCTGGTTTTCGCAGGGTAACCATCCCGACTATCGCCGGGTGCGCCCGGAAGCGCTCGAGGATGAAGCGCTCGAAGAACCATGTGGTATGCGCGAGATGCCACTTGGTCGGGCTCGCGTCCTCCATGGCCTGCACGCACTGGTCTTCAGCCGAAAGCGGAGCGCTGAGCTCCTGCGAATGCGCGCGCGTCAGGAAGAGCTGCGCCGCAAGGCTTTGGAGGAAATCGGACGCATGAACGCCGCGCCAATCGTCACCGCTCGTCATGCACGACGTCCTCCGGTTAGGCAGTCAAACCGGAAAACGCAGCAAAGGTTCCGGCGGATGCAGAAACGAAGATGGCGCGCCACGAGCGGCGCGCCAAGCCTTGCGAACAGAAATGTGACCGGCGAAGGCGCGCGCCTTACCACCACGCCTGCGGCAGTTTGATGCGGCCCGCCGATTGCTCGATGACCTCGGCGACCGAGAACAATGTCTCCTCGTCAAACGGGCGCCCGATGACCTGCAGGCCAAGCGGCAGCCCCTGCGCCGACAAACCGCCGGGCACCGCGATGCCAGGAAGACCAGCCATATTGACCGTCACGGTGAAGACGTCGTTGAGATACATTTCGACCGGATCGGCGGAGGTCTTCTCGCCAATGCCGAAAGCCGCGGACGGCGTCGCGGGCGTCAGGATCGCGTCGATGCCATTGGCGTAGGCCAGCTCGAAGTCGCGCTTGATGAGCGTGCGGATCTTCTGCGCGCGCACATAATATGCGTCGTAATAACCGGCCGAGAGAACATAGGTGCCGATCATGATGCGGCGGCGCACTTCGTGTCCAAAACCTTCGGCGCGCGTGTTCTCGTACATGGACGCAATGTCCTTGCCGGGTACGCGCAGGCCGTAACGCACGCCATCGTAGCGCGCGAGATTGGAGGACGCTTCCGCCGGCGCGACGATGTAATAAGCCGGCAGCGCGGTCTTTGTATAAGGCAGCGAAATATCCACGATCTCGGCGCCGGCTGCACGCAACCAGTCGATGCCCTGTTGCCACAGGCTTTCGATTTCAGCGGGCATGCCGTCGATGCGATATTCCTTCGGAATGCCGATCTTCTTGCCCTTGATCGAGCGACCGACAGCCGCCTCGTAATCGGGGACCGCCATATCGACGCTGGTCGAATCCTTCGCGTCATGCCCGGCCATCGAGCGCAGCAGGATCGCATTGTCGCGCACGGTGCGCGCAATCGGGCCAGCCTGATCGAGCGACGAGGCGAAAGCAGCAATGCCCCAGCGCGAGCAGCGGCCATACGTTGGCTTGATGCCGACGGTGCCGGTGTAGGCCGCGGGCTGGCGGATCGAGCCGCCGGTGTCTGTCGCGGTGGCGCCGAGGCAGAGATGCGCGGCGACAGCTGCGGCCGATCCGCCCGAAGAACCACCGGGAACCAGCAGGCCCTTCTTGTCGCCCTTCAGCGCTTCGCGGCCTTGCGCGGCGTCCCAATTGGCGGGCAGCCAAGGCGATGCGACGGGGCCATAGTAAGATGTCTCGTTCGACGAGCCCATGGCGAACTCGTCCATGTTGAGCTTGCCCAACAGGACCGCGCCATCGCGCCACAACTGGCTCGTGACAGTGGATTCATATTGCGGCTTGAAGCCGTCGAGCACATGCGAACAGGCCTGCATGTGCACGCCTTGCGTCGCATAAAGATCCTTGATGCCAAGCGGCAGGCCTTCGAGCGGGCCCGCATCGCCAGATGCAATGCGCGCATCCGACGCCTTCGCCATATCGAGCGCCTTCTCGGGCGTCTCGACGACATACGCGTTGAGTGCGCGCGCTTTCTCCATCGCGGCGAGATGCGCCTGCGTCAGTTCGAGCGCCGAAATCTCCTTCGCCTGAACGGCGTCGCGCGCCTCGGCGAGCGTGAGTGTGTTCACGTCCGTCATATTATTCGACCACCTTGGGGACGACGAAGAAATGATCTTCCGCGCCGGGCGCGTTCGCAGTGATGACATCGGCGCCGGCGTGATCGGTGACCACATCCTGGCGCAATGGCAGGCGCATCGGGATGACCGACGTCATCGGTTCGACGCCATCGACATCGACAGCGTTGAGTTCTTCGACGAAGGCGAGCATCGCGTTCAGCTCTTGCTGAACATGGGGCGCTTCATCATCGCGAAGCGCAATGCGCGCGAGATGCGCAATGCGGCGGACGGTAGCCAGATCGACGGACATGAAAGCTCCGGGTGGACAGGCGGTTCAACGTTAAGCACGCCCTATAGCACCGCCGCCTTTGGCGAGGCAAACCGGGCCGCACGGGGCGGCCCGGCGCAATGGGCTTAGAAGGTCATCGGCACGCCGAATTCCGGGATCCGCACCTGCGTCGCGCCCCCTTCAAGCGCAGCGGCAAAATCGGCGGCCTTGCCGGTGAGCAGCGGGAACGTCCCGAAATGGATCGGCACCACCGTATCAAAATGAAAGAAGCGCTTCACGGCGAGCGCCGCTGTCTGCGGGCCCATGGTGAAGCGATCGCCGATTGGCGCGAGGCCGATCTTCGGCGCGTGGATCTCATCGATCAGCGCCATGTCGCCGAAGATGTCCGTATCGCCCATGTGATAAAGCGTCTTCTCGCCGGGCGCCTTGATAACCACGCCATTCGGATTGCCGAGATAGATCGACTGCCCGTCGCGCGTGACGCCGGAAGAATGCTGCGCCTGTGTGAAACTTACCGAAAAGCCGCCGCAATCGACCGTGCCGCCGGTGTTGCCGGGATTGATGTTCTGCGCGCCTTGCGAACACAGGAACACGCAGATCTCGTAATTGGAAACAACCTGCGCGCCCGTGCGCTTGGCGATGGCCGCCGCGTCGCCAATGTGATCGTCGTGCCCGTGCGTCAGCACGATATGCGTGGCGCCCGCGCTCACGGCTTCCACATCGCCCTTGAACGCCGGATTGCCCGTGAGAAACGGGTCGATCATCACGACCGCCTTGCCGATCTCGAGCCGGAAAGCGGAATGGCTGAGCCAGGTGAGTTTCATGCTGCGCGCTCCAGGTGATCTAAGTGATCTAAGTGATCTAAGTGATCTAAGTGATCTAAGTGATCCATGCGGGGCAACTTAGTCGCAACGCCAAGATGGGCAAGAGCCGCCGCCCGTGTTAGGCGAAGCCATGGCGACAGAAATCCTGACCCTTGAAGCTTTGCTCGAGCGCGTGCCCCGGCATGCGCGGCTGTTCGGCCTCGATCTCGGCACGAAAACCATCGGCATCGCGATCTCGGATGTCGAGCGCCGCATCGCCTCGCCGCTCGAGACGATCCGCCGCGAGAAGTTCTCGATCGACGTGAAGAAGCTAGATGTGCTTGCAGCGAAGCACGACATTTACGCGCTGGTGATGGGCCTGCCGCTCAACATGGACGGCAGCGAAGGCCCACGCGTGCAGGCGACGCGCGCCTTCGTGCGCAACCTCTCGAACTTCATGTCGCTGCCGGTGCTCTATTGGGACGAACGCTTGTCCACCGCCGCCGTGACGCGCTCGTTGATCGAGCAGGACGCGTCGCGCGCCAAGCGCGCGCAGGTCGTCGATCGCATGGCCGCAGCCTATATTCTGCAAGGCGCACTCGACCGCATGAACACGATCGTGCGTGAAAAAAGCCCTCCGCCGCAAGGCGAAGGGCTGATTTGATTTCTTTCAGGCTGGTCTGAACGGCTCAGCGATGTCCCCCGCCGCCGCGACCACCACCACCACCGAAGCCTCCGCCGCCACCGCCGAAGCCACGACCGCCACCGCCGCCGCCCACGAAGCCACGACCGCCGCCAAAGCCGCCGCCACCGGGGCGGATCATGCCGCCACCACCACCCGGACGAACGCCGAAGCCGCCGCCACCGAAATGCGCGACCCGCGGCCCACCGAAGTTGCGTCCGCGATAGAAGTTATGGCCGCCATAGAAGCGGCGCCCGCCGTGATAGTAGGCTGGGTAGCCATAGGAATAATACGGATAGCCGTAGTCATAGGAATAGCTCGGGTAGTAGCCGCACCCGTAGCCATAGCCATACCCGTATCCATACCCGTCGTAGCAATTGTTATAGTATCCGGCGCCAAGCACACCGGCGACCAACCCGAGGGCTGCAGCGGGGAATGCCGCGCCATAGCCGTACCTGCGATAGTAGACGCGACGGTGGCCGACGTAGCGTCGTCCGCCAACGTAATGACGGCGGATCGTGACATGGCGAACGGTGCTTACATGGCGTACGCCCCTGTAGGCGACGTCCGTGACGGGCGCTGTGAGGCCGACATCCTTGAGCGGCGTTACGCTCAGCATGCCTGCCGAAGCCGGACCCGCGATCGCGGCCAGGCAGGCGGCGCCGAGAACAGCCCCAATGGTTCTTGTGGTTGAGAAGGCCATGGCTCGTCTCCCTCAATTTGAGGGAAAATTCCGCCAGATCTCTGAAGTTCCGACCGAAACAGGTGTCCAAAGGACGCTGCTAATGTCAGGAACGCGCAAATGAACTTGCCCGCCTCGCAAGTTTCAGCTGGCGCGACCGGGCCGTTATGCTAAGTTTAAGGTTAAATATCGACCGAAAATGAGCTTCCGAGCATGAATTCGAGCGCGTCGCCGCCGAACGATAATGTCATCCCGCTACGGTCTCCGGGCGAGCCGGGCGAGTCCGGTTGCGCGTCCGCTGCCCATTTCATCGCCCAGATGTCGCTTGAGCTGGAGCAGCTTGCGAACACGTCGGGGTTAGAGCTTGCGGCTTATTTCCTGGCCATGGCGCGCAACGAGGCCGAGGCGTATATCCGCGCGCCAGCCGCGCCCATGAAGCCATTCAGCCCGCAGGCGCCCTACCGGGCCGAATGATCCGCTCAGACGATCAGCGAGACGAGATTGCCACCATGACGCTCGATCCGGCCTTGCAGATCGAGGTCGAGCAGGATCATGCGAACATCGGCGACGCTGGCGCCGCTGAGGCGGGCGAGATCATCCACATTGACGGGCGATGGTCCGAGCAGGCCCTCAACGCGCGTCGCGACTTCCTCTGGATTATCTGAGGCTTTGCGGGTTTCGCTAAAGTCCGGCGCGATGAATGGCGGAGCCGAATCCTCGTCCATCTCATGCCCGGCGAGCGTGGTCGGCGCAGGCTCGGCGAAGAGATCAAGCTCATCCCACAGCGGCTCAGGCGCATCGAGGTTCGGCGCGGATTCAAACAGCATGCCGGGCGCCGGCAAGCCATTGCGCAGGAGCGGCGCGAGCGCGTCGATCACATCGGACGATTGCGTGCAGAGCGTCGCGCCCTGACGCAGCAGATCGTTGGCCCCTTCGGCGCGCGGATCGAGCGGCGAGCCCGGAACGGCGAATACCTCCCTGCCCTGCTCGGCGGCGAAACGAGCCGTGATGAGCGAGCCCGAGCGGCGCGCGGCTTCGATCACCAGCGTGCCCAGCGACAGCCCGGAAACGATTCGATTGCGACGCGGGAAATCGCGGCCGCGCGCTTCCCAGCCGAGCGGCATTTCGCTCACCAGCGCGCCGCGTTCGCAAATGTCGCGCGCGAGCTTCTCGTGTTCCGCCGGATAAATGCGGTCGAGCCCGCCCGCCAGCACGGCGATCGTGCCACTTTGCAAACTCGCGTGATGCGCGCGCGCATCGATGCCGCGCGCGAGGCCTGATGCGATGACAAAATCCTGCGCGGCGAGTTCGCCGGCCATCCGCGCGGCGAAAGCGAGCCCCGCCGCCGAGGCGTTACGCGATCCGACGATCGCCACGGCGGGACGCGTGAAAACCGAAAGGTCGCCCAGAACGATGAGCACCGGCGGGGGCGAGTCGATAGCGCGCAGGCTCGCCGGAAAACCGTCCTCGCCCAGACACAGAACCTTCGCGCCAAAGCGCGTCAGCGCCTCGAACTCGCGCTCGACGGACTCGCGCGTGGCGATGGTGACGGTGCGCCCGCCGCGCTTGGCGAGTTCCGGCAGGGCTTCGAGCGCGGGACCGGCGCCGCCATAACGATTGACCAGCGCGCGAAAGGTGCGCGGGCCTATGTTTTCGCTGCGGATGAGGCGCAACCAGTCGAGGCGCTGGGCGTCGGAGAGTTTCATGAAATGGATCGCAAGAATGGGATTTGTAAAAACCCATCTTCGCCCGGAATTGACGCTACGTCACCTGAAATGAGCGAGTACGCCTGCTCAGGCGGCGGGCGTGCTTTTCTGCCCGATCTTGCCCTCGGTGCCATTCAGCAGGCGCCGGATGTTTTCCGCGTGCCGGAACCAGAGAAGAATGGCGAGCGCCACGAATAATTCAGCCGCATCGCGCTGATCGAACAGCAGTAACGCGACGGGCGATGCGAGGCTCGCCACCAGCGCGCCGGCGGACGAATATTTCGTGATGAGCGCCGCTGCGAGCCAGGCCGCGATGAAGACAAGGCCCGCCGGCCAGTAAAATCCGAAGAGGCAGCCGAGGAAAGTCGCAACGCCCTTGCCGCCCTTGAAGCGCAGCCACACCGGATAAAGATGGCCGAGAAAGGCGCCGAGCCCTGCGAGAATCATCGCATCGCGCGAGAATTGCGCGGCGATCAGCACAGCCGCCGTGCCCTTCAGCGCGTCGAAAAGCAGCGTCGCCGCCGCGAGATCCTTGCGGCCCGTGCGCAGAACATTGGTCGCGCCGATATTTCCGGAGCCGATGGTGCGCACATCGCCCGCGCCCGCGAGCTTGGTGATGATCAGGCCGAACGGGATCGAGCCGAGCAGATAGCCGAAGACCAGCGCGAGGATTTTTTCAGTCAGCATGATGTCAGGCGCCATGGATGATCTGGCCCGCGACGAGCGTGGTCTTCACGACGCCCTGCAGGCGCGCCTCGTCGAAGGGCGTGTTCTTGCAACGCGCATGAAGTTTCAATGGATCGACGACGAAGGGCTCTTCGGGATCGAAGCGGATGAGATCGGCGGGCGCGCCCTTGGCGAGGCGGCCTTGTGGCAACCCAAGAATTTCCGCCGGACGCGACGTCATCGCGCGCAGCAGAACCGGCAGCGAAATCTGTTCGGCGTGAACGAGACGCAGGCCCGCCGCCAGCATGGTTTCGAGCCCGATGGCGCCCGGCTCCGCTTCCGCGAAAGGCACGCGCTTGGCTTCTACGTCCTGACCGCAATGGTCGGAGACGATGACGTCGATGTCGCCACGCGCCAGCGCATCGACCAGCGCCATGCGCTCGTTTTCGTGGCGCAGCGGCGGCATGAGTTTCAGGAAGGTGCGGTAATCGCCGATGTCGTTTTCATTCAGCGTGAGATGGTTGATCGACACGCCGCAGGTGACCCGAAGGCCTTCGCGCCGCGCGCGCGCCATGGCGTCGACAGACAAAGTGCAGGACACGAGTTCGGCGTGATAACGTGCGCCGGTCATCGCGACGAGACGCAGGTCGCGATCGAGCATCACCGCCTCCGCCTCGGGCGGCACGCCCGCAAGGCCGAGACGGCTCGCCAGTTCGCCCTCATTCATCACGCCGCTCGCTGCAAGATCGGCATCCTGCGCGACATGCATGATGAGCGCGTCGAAATCGGTGGAATAAGTTAGCGCACGCCGCATCACCTGCGCGTCGCGCACGGAGCAACGGCCATTGCCGAAGGCGATCGCGCCGGCCTGCCCGAGCAACCCCATTTCCGCAATCTCGCGGCCCTGCAGCCCTTTCGTCAAAGCGGCGACAGGCAGAAAGCGCACCTGGCCATTGTCGCGCGCGCGGCGCATCAGGAAGTCGATCACCGCCGTCGAGTCGAGCGCAGGCGTGGTGTCGGGCGTCACGCAAATCGTTGTCACGCCGCCCGCCGCTGCGGCTTTTGATGCAGTCGCGATGGTCTCGCGGCGCTCGGCGCCGGGCTCGCCGACGAAGACGCGCATGTCGATGAGGCCCGGCGAAACAACATCGCCGCCGCAATCGATCACGTGAGCATCGCCGACACTGGCGCGCGTTACATGCGCGCCGAAATCGACGATGACGCCGTTCTCGACGAGCACGCCGCCTGCGCCTTGCGTTCCCTTATCAGGATCAACAAGGCTGGCGTTGATCAGGGCGAGTTTCGCGTGCGGCATGTGGGTCTCACGCATTGGGAAGATTCTGGGAGAGCGCTTCGAGCACGGCCATGCGCACCGCGACGCCCATTTCCACCTGTTCGTTGATCAGAGAGCGCGCGCCATCCGCCACCGCGCTATCGATCTCGACGCCGCGATTGATGGGGCCCGGATGCATCACCAGCGCCTCGGGCGCAGCCGCGAGCAGCTTGTCTTCATTCAGCCCATGAAACCGGGCATATTCTTTCAGCGAGGGCACATAGGCGCCATCCATGCGCTCGCGCTGCAGCCGCAGCATCATGACGATGTCGGCGCCGGCGAT
>JANXTB010000067.1 GCA_025356415.1 Hyphomicrobiales bacterium | reverse complement strand
CGCCAGCGCACTCTCGCGTTCCACCTGCGAGAAAATCCCGTCCAGCTCCGGCATGACCCGCATCGCCGCAATCTGTTCATCCACATATTCACGATGGATATACGGCCAGTCGCTGCCGAACATGATGTGTGACGGCTCCGTCACCACACGCAAAGACGCCATCGCGGCGCGCGAGCCCGAGATCGCCGTGTCGAAATAGAACTTGCCGATATAGGGCGTCACGCCTTCCGGCACGCGGTCCTTGAAATCCGGCGGGCCGTTGGGATCCTGCTCTTCCATCAGCTTCAGGCGCAGCGAAATATACGGCAGGCAACCGCCGGCATGCGCGAGGATCCAGCGGATGTTCGGATATTTCCGCATCTGCTCATTGTAGATGAGGTTCGCGGCGATGCGCGTCGTCTCGAACGGATATTCGACGATCGAGCCCCACATTTTCAGCGTCAGCTCATCAACGAACGACGGCCGCGCCGGATGCACGAAGACGTTGACCTTGCGCCGGTCGAGCTCGGCGTAAAGCGCGTCCGCACGGGGGTCGCCGATGTAGATGCCGTTCTGGTTGGTGAGCAAAATCACGCCATCCGCCTTCAGCACATCGAGCGCGTAAGCCAGCGCCTTCAACGCGCCGTCGACATCGGGAAACGGCAGCGGCGCGAAGAAGCCGAGCTTGGATGCATGGCCTGACGTGAATTTCGCCAACGCCTCGCCAGTCGTCTCGCAGAGATAACGGGCATTTGCGTCGTCGCCATGATGCACGCCCGCGACCGACAGCGGATTGACCACCGCTGCATCAATGCCGAAGGACCCCATGGTTTCGATGAGCGCCTGCGGATCGCTGTTCTTGCGCAAGGGCCGCGACGGGTCCGAGGCGCCCGAGCGCACCAGCGCGCGCTCATATTCCGGCAGAACGCAATGATGATGCACATCGATGAAACGCAGGCCCGCGCCGGGCCCCTGCTGAATGCTCATATTTCCCCCCAACGTTTGGCGCGCAGAATGGCGATCCGGCTACGATCTGGCAAGCCGGATTGGCGAATGGCGCGCGCCGTTGCTACAATGCGCGTCTCGCTGGAAACCGGGCGTCTCGATGCAAAATTTCGAAGTCGAGCTCAAGTTCGCCCTTCCGCCCGAAGCGGCGGCCGCGCTCGAAAGCCATCCCATCCTGCAAAACGCCGCCTCGACGAAGGCGACGCCGCTGGCGGCGACCTATTTCGACACGCCCGCCCAGGATTTGCGACAGGCGTGGGTCTCCTGCCGCATACGCGATGAGGCGGACAGGCGCCTGCAAACCATCAAGTCCGCCACGGGCGACGCGACCACGCGCCATGAATGGGAAACCGAAACGCAGCGCGACACACCAGATCTGACGGATGTGCCGTTGCCGAACGCATTGCGCAAGGCGATCGCGGGCGCGTCTCTCGAACCCATGTTTCAAGTGAATATAGATCGTCGCAGCTGGCTTGTGACGCAGGGCGCGAGCGTGATCGAGGCGGCTTTCGACCGCGGCTGGGTTCTCGCTGGTGAGCGCAGCGACGCGGTCTGCGAATTCGAGCTCGAGCTGAAACAGGGCGACGCGCGCGATCTCTTCGCGCTGGCGCGCAGGCTCTGCGAAGATCTGCCGCTCGATTTCGACATGCGCACGAAATCGCAGCGCGGCTTCGCGCTGAAGGACGCCGCCGGTGAGAGCGCGCGGGCGCCCCGCGTGTTGCAGAAAGACGCCACGTTTGTCGAAGGGCTTGTGGGGCTGGCGCAGGCCTGTCTCGAACCGCTCGCCGCAAACGTGCCCGTGCTGCGGGCAACAAAAGAAACCGAAGCGCTGCACGAGACGCGCATCGCCTTGCGACGCCTGCGCGCGCTGCTGCGCGTCTTCAAGCGCCACATTCACGACGAAACGTTCGACGAGATTGCCGGGGAACTGAAATGGCTGTCGCAAGCGCTCGGCGCGGCGCGCGACCTCGATGTCGCCGAAACGCGCCTGAAGCTCGGCGACGCGCTGCAGGCGCGCCGCGCGGCATGTTATGCGCAGGTGCTCGACGCCTTCGCCTCCGCGCGTTACCGGCGCCTGCTCATCGACCTCGCGGGCTGGCTCTCGCATGGCGAGTGGCGTGCGAGCGAGCCATCGCAAGGCGCATTCGCGGATGTCGCCGTGCGCAAGATGCATCGGTGGGACAAAAGCATCAGCAAAGCCGCGCGAAAACTGGCTGATCTCCCCGCCGACAAACGGCACAAGCTCCGCATCCGCGCCAAGAGCCTCGCCTATGTCGGCGAAATGACCGCCGGGCTCGCAACCGCCAAGGATCATGCGGCCTATGTGAAAGCGCTGAAGGCGTTTCAGTCGGCGCTCGGCGATCTCAACGACGCACGCATCTGCGAGGCTCTGCTGGCGGAACTGGCGCCGGAGATTGGCGAGGACGCGGAACGCGATGCCGCCCGGCGCAATGCGAGCGACGCCGAAAAGCTGGAGAGAAACGCCCTGAAGACGATGTCGCGCTTCGTCGAGGCGCCCCACCCTTTCGATTGATTTTTCGGAGCTTGGCCTCTCAGCCGCGCCGGTCTATTCTCTCAAAAAAGATAGACGGGAGGCTAACATGCGCTCGAAACGAGCCATTCAAGGACTATCCATGGCCGCGGCCGCCCTTGGCCTGATGCAGGGGCCATCGCTCGCGCAGCAGACGAGCGCGGATTTCTATCGCGACAACGCCATCAATCTCATCATCGGTTTTCCGGTCGGCGGCGGCTACGATATTTACGGCCGCCTTGTCTCGCGACATCTCGGCAAGCATATTCCCGGCAATCCGAAGATCGTGCCGCAGAACATGATCGGCGCCGGCGGCATGAAGGCGGCGAACTTCATGTATGGCGTGGCGCCGAAGGACGGAACCACGCTCGGCATCATTCCCGACACCACGCCGTCCGAAGAATTGCTCGGCACCAATGGCGTCGCCTATGTGTCGAAGAACTTCAACTGGATCGGCCGCATCAGCGCGAGCACGAATGTGCAGGTGCTGTGGGCGCCTTCCGGCATCAAGAACATCGAGGACGCGCGCGCGAAGGAAAGCGTGCAAGGCGGCAGCGGGCCGATGGCGCCGGCCGTCATCTACCCGAAATTGCTCAACGCGCTCGGCGGCACCAAATTCAAGATGGTGACGGGCTATGGCGGCGCGGCCGAAAGCTGCCTTGCGATGGAAAAAGGCGAGATCGACGGATGCCTGCTCGCATGGTCGACGGTGAAAGCCGCCAAGCGCGACTGGATCGACAACAAGAAGGCCAACATCATCGTGCAATGGGGCGCCACGCGGCATCCCGAACTGCCCGATATTCCGACCATGGTGGAACTCGGCAAAACGCCGGAAGACCGCGCCATTCTGTCGCTTTATGCGAGCGCGACCGAGATCGGCAAATCCATCGTCGCGCCGCCCGGCGTTCCGACTGATCGCGTCAACGTGCTGCGTCGTGGCTTCGATGCGATGCTGAAGGATCCGGAATATCTCGACGAGGTGAAGAAATTCGGACTGGATTTCGAACCGCTGTCGGGTGAAGACATGCAGAAATATGTCGAGGAACTTGCCAAGACGCCTGCAGCGATTCTCGCCAAGGCCAAAGAAGTCCGCGACGGCAAATAAGAAGAGGGAGCGCCACACGTGGCCAGCAAGAAACTTGAAAATGCGACTGCGGCAGAAGCCTATTTGACGCTGATGAAGGATCGTGGCGTCGATTATCTCTTCGCCAATGCCGGCACAGATTTCGCACCGCTGATCGAGGCGATGAGCAAGATCGAAGTCACGGGCGGCTCGAGCCCCAAGCCCGTCACCGTGCCACACGAGAATGTCGCGGTGGGCATGGCTCTCGGCTATTACCTCATCACCGGCAAGCCGCAGCTCGTCATGGTGCATGTGAATGTCGGGACCGCCAATGCGATCTGCGGCGTGATGAATGCGTGGCGCGGCAATGTGCCGATCCTGTTCTCCGCCGGCCGCACGCCCTACAGCGAAGAAGGCGGCCTGATGGGCCAGCGGTCCGGCGAAATTCACTGGCCGCAGGAAATGCGCGACCAGGGCTCCATGCTGCGCGAATTCGTGAAGTGGGATTACGAACTCCCGAACCATCAGGTCATCGAACCCGCAATCGACCGCGCGATCAACATTGCAATGAGTGAGCCCAAGGGGCCGATCTATCTCACGCTGCCGCGCGAAGTTCTCGCTGCGCCGGTGGAGACTTTCACCTATCAGTCGCCGTCGCGTCATCGCACGCCGTCCGAGCCTTACGCCGATCCGCGCGCTATCGATGAAGCCGCCGAGATGATCGCGCGCGCGGAAAACCCGGTCATCATCACGTCGAGCGCGGGACGCGACACGGGCGATGTCGCGCGTCTCGCCGCGCTCGCCGATTGTTTCGCCATCCCCGTCGTGCAGCGCAAGCCCCGCTACATGGCGCTGCCGACGAACCACGAAATGCATCTGGGCTATAACCCCGATGCGTTTCTGGAAAAATCCGATCTCGTCATCGTGCTCGAATGCGACGTGCCGTGGATCCCTTCCAAGAAGGCGCCCCTGCCCGACACGAAGATCATCCACATCGCCGTCGATCCGCTGTTCACCGCCTATCCGATGCGCGGCTTTGCGAGCGACCTCGGCATCACCGGCGTGCTCTCAGGCACGCTGCCGATGCTGACCGAAGCCTTGAAGCTGCGCGCGCCACAAGCCCGCGATCGCATCGAGGCGCGGCGCAAGCGCCTTGCCGAAACGCGCGCCAACCAGCGCGCGCGCTGGGCCGA
>JANXTB010000044.1 GCA_025356415.1 Hyphomicrobiales bacterium | reverse complement strand
GCTTCGATCGCCGTCAAATCGGAAGCCCGCTGAGACAACTCGATGCGTGGCGCGGCCTTCGCGTGGAAGAGATCGATGGCGGCGGCAAGAACGCCTTCCTTGCCGCCAAACAATCGAATGACAGTCTGCCGCGTGGTCCCGGCGGCTGCGGCCACATCATCCAGCGTGATCTCGTCGATCCAGCGCACCAGAAGCATGTCGTTGAAACAAAGAACAATTTTTTGGCGCAAGCTGTCCGTCGACGCAGCGCGAGCGGTTTGGCGGTAAGGGCGCTTGGGTGAGTTCATTTGAGGATACGGTTGGTTATTCAGATAACCGAGAGTATCATAAAATTTTCTGAGGTGCAATTGGGAGCGCCTGTGCCGAGAGCGCCGACATGGGCCAGGGCCGTGTATGCGCGCAGTTTCACCTTGACGGCTTAAGCCGCAACTGCAGCAAGGCGGACGCGAAGACGAAGGCCCATCTCGGTGTCGAAACCATTATCACCGTGCGACGCAGCCGCTGAAGCCTGCCGGCCGGCGCGTGTATGAGGCGAAGCGGGCCGAGCGAATGGCGGCTTGAGCCGCCGAGAAGCGATCAGCCGACCGGCTTAGGCTTCAACGGAACGAGTTTCAGCACCAACAGATAGGTTAGAGCGGAGGCAATGACCGCGATCAGATACCCGGTGAAGACTATGTACTCCGGTGGAGTGCTGGACGACGGCAGCAACGCAAGAGCGAGCGGCGCGACAATGTTCATCACAACTACAGCGGCTGTGATGCATAGAAGATTTCGCCAGAACGGTTTCATTCCGCCACTCCCAAAAGCACGGCTTGAGCCAGACGGGCAGTAATAGCCAGCGAATACGCCGAGAAATGAAGCGCAAAAGGCCCGCGGATACAGAGCGCGATAGGCCCGGCGCGCTGCTACGTGCCGCAACAGGCAAGGCGTGACCTAATTAATTCTGAACAAATAGGAAGTTGGCTGGGGGACCTGGATTCGAACCAAGATTGACCGAGTCAGAGTCGGTAGTTCTACCGTTGAACTATCCCCCAAAGAGGCCGGCTGCGCTGTAAAGCGCGGCGGCTTCAGTGGGCGGGTTTTGCCCGCTCGCTTGGCTTCTGTCAATTGCGAAAGTTCGGTCTTTGACCGACCGAATGGCGCCCTTCAGGCGAAATAGGCTTAATTCGGTTTTCAAATCCGGCAACAGACCGCTACACTCATTCCTGAACCGCCCGGGCCGTATCGCCGGTCGACTGGGTGACAGGAGATTGCCGACGTGCCGCCTACGGATCTGAAGGGCATGGATCTGAATGGCCCCGCCAGTGCCGATCCGCAGGTTCCTGCGGCCAATCCTGCGCAGCCGGAGCCGTACCGGCGCCACCAGTTTCATACCTATGCGGCGCTGGATCTGGGCACCAACAATTGCCGACTATTGGTCGCAAGGCCTGCGCGCGAGGGATTTCGCATCGTCGACGCCTTCTCGCGGATCGTCCGCCTCGGCGAGGGCGTGTCGGCGTCGGGCCGGCTTAGCGAGGCGGCCATTCGCCGGACGCTCAGTGCGCTCGAGATCTGCCGCGACAAGATGGATGTGCGCGGCGTCACCCGGGCGCGGCTGATCGCCACCGAGGCCTGCCGCATGGCCGAGAACGGCGCCGAGTTCATCGAGCGCGTGCGCGAGCGCACCGGGCTCGATCTCGAAATCGTCGATCGCGAGACCGAAGCGCATCTGGCGGCTGCGGGCTGCGCTGCGCTGGCCGATCCTGCGGCGCAGGGCGTGCTGCTGTTCGATATCGGCGGCGGCTCGTCGGAAATCGTGTGGCTGGCGCGGGGCCGCCATGGCCGCAGCGACGAGATCCGCTCGCGCGTGCGCCATTGGGCCTCGCTGAAGCTGGGCGTGGTGACGCTGGCGGAGAAATTCGGCGGCGTTCATGTGACGCCTGAGGTGTTCGACGCCATGGTGGCGCATGTCGCGGGCGAGCTGGATGAATTCCGGGTCCGGGTCGGGCGGGAAACCTCCTGTGACTCGTTTCACCTTCTGGGCACGTCCGGCACAGTGACGACGCTGGCTGGCGTCCACCTTGGCCTGCTGCGTTATGACCGGCGCCGGGTCGACGGGCTCTGGATGTCGGGCGAGGAAATTGACGGAGCGCTCGACCTGCTGCGCGCCATGAGCTACGACGAGCGTGTCGCCAATGGTTGTATCGGCGCGGAGCGGGCGGATCTCGTCCTCGCCGGCTGCGCCATATTGGAAGCGATCCGCCAGGCCTTTCCGGCCCGGCGCGTGCGCATTGCCGATCGTGGCCTGCGTGAGGGCATACTTGCCGAGCTGATGAGCGCCGACGGCGTCTGGCGCGATGGCGACAAGGGATGAGAACAACGGCGATGAGTGTCAAGAAAATCACCGGCGGCGGCCGCGAAGGCTCGCTCAAGGTGCGGGTCAAGACCGCCAAGAAGCGTACGATCTCCTCGACCTTGTGGCTGCAGCGCCAGTTGAACGACCCCTATGTGCTGCAGGCCAAGAAGGACGGCTGGCGCTCGCGCGCCGCCTACAAGCTGATCGAGATGGACGAGCGCTATCACCTGCTGAAGCCCGGCCAGAAGATCGTCGATCTCGGCGCGGCGCCCGGCGGCTGGTCGCAGGTCGCGATCAAGAAAGTCGGCTCGAAGGGCAGGGTGGTGGGCATCGACCTGCTCGACATCGACCCCATTCCCGGCGTCGAATTCGAGGTCATGGATTTTCTGGAGGATGACGCGCCCGATCGCCTGAAGGCGACGCTTGGCGGCCTTGCCGATGGCGTGCTGTCGGACATGGCGGCCAACACGACAGGCCACAAGAAGACTGACCATCTGCGCATCGTAGCGCTCGCCGAACTCGCCATTCACTTCGCAACCGAAGTGCTGGCGCCTGGCGGGTTCTTCATGGCGAAGGTGTTTCAGGGCGGCACGGAGAACGCGCTGCTCGATATTCTGAAGCGCGGGTTCAAGACCGTGCGGCACGTGAAGCCGGAAGCGAGCCGCGCCGGATCGGCCGAGCTCTATGTGCTCGCCACGGGCTTCAAGGGACGCCCTGGCGAAAGCTGATCGTCCGAAAGCTGATCATCATCGGAGCTGCGCTTCGAGACGGATCGCATCGGCGATCTGGCGCACGCATGCGCGCCGCTCTGGCGAGTCCGGCGCCATCGCCTGGCAGCGGTTCGCGGATGAATGATTGAGGCGTGCGTAGGTCGCTTCGTCGAAACCCCAAAGCACGCGCTCGCGCAACTTGTTCTGACAATCTTCGCGACCGCGCACGGCTTCCCGCGAGCGCATGTCCGCCTCGCGTCCGCATTGCCTGTCGAGCGATGTTAGACGCTGGCGCCATTCCGCGCTGCTGAGGCCATATTGCGCGGCTGCTTGCGCAATGCGCAGTTCATCATACGCGGGATCGACGCCATTGAGGCCGATGCGGCGCGCGTCCATTTGCGACAGCAGCCGCATCTCGTCCGGCGGGATGGACACGATCATGCGCAGAACATCATCCGAAATGTTCATCTCGAAAAGATATTCGGCGACGAGCCGCATCAATCTCTTGTAGCGCGCATCGGCTTCGGCGAGCACGTCGGTTTCAAATTTCGCGAAATAGGGCCGGTGCAGGCCGATGCCCGCAATGTTGCGCTCGACGCCGCCCATGGCCACGAAAACGCAGGCTGAATGACACGGCCCGTTCGAGAAGGTCTCGCCCGCGCGCTTGCGGATTTCGCGACCGATCGACATCGCTGCGGTGACGTCGCCGCCGGTGCTCTGGAGGGTCACAATGGGCCTCACCTTTGCGCCAGTGCGCTTCTGCTCGGCATCCAGCAAGAGCGCAAAGGTGCGCGCGGTCTCGACCATGATCGGGCCCTCGATCGATACACGCACGATGCAGTTGGCTCGGCCTGCGGTCTCGCAGGCCTCTTGAAGAGTCACATGGCCGGACGCTACGAGCGTCTGGGCAAACGCCGGGCGAGCGGCCATAAGGCTCAAGACAAGACAGGCCGTGGCGGCGAGAGCGCGCAATAACAGCTCCTGTAGAAACGCGGATACTCAAACTAGGCAGCCAGTTTCACGAAACGTCACGCCCCGTCAAGCAGCCAAGGTCAAGCTTTTACCCAGTTGACGCTTTGCCTGGCGTCACAGGCGTGATATTGGCCGCTGCCAACCTCAGTCGGCGCCGATTCTAAGATGAATCCCGCGTCGAAGCCCTTTCAGGAGTTGGCCCCCATGATCCCCACAGCCCGCATGACCTTCGTCGAGGCCCTTACCTTCGACGACGTGCTGCTTCGCCCCGGCCACTCGACAGTCATGCCGAGCGGGGCCGATCTGACGACCCGCTTCACGCGCACGATCAATCTCAACATCCCGCTCGTTTCCTCGGCGATGGACACTGTGACCGAAGCCCGCCTCGCCATCGCGATGGCGCAGGCTGGCGGCATCGGCGTCATCCACCGCAATTTCGAGCCCGAGGAACAGGCCGAGGAAGTGCGCAAGGTGAAGCGCTTCGAGAGCGGCATGGTGGTCAACCCGATCACCATCTTCCCGGATGAGACGCTGGGCGACGCCCTCGCGCTCATGCGCCATCACGGCATTTCCGGCATTCCGGTGGTCGAGCGCGGCGTCGATTCCAAGCCCGGCAAACTCGTCGGCATTCTCACCAACCGCGACGTGCGCTTCGCCGACAATCCGTTCCAGCCCGTCTCCGAACTGATGACCAAGAAGGTCATCACGGTGGCCGAGGGCGTGAAGCTCGATGAGGCGCGCCGGATGCTGCATCAGCACCGGATCGAAAAGCTGCTGGTCGTCGATGACGATTACAAATGCGTCGGCCTGATCACCGTGAAGGACATGGAAAAGGCGACGTTGCATCCCCATGCCTGCAAGGACCCGAAGGGACGCCTTCGCGTGGCCGCCGCGTCCACCGTCGGCGACAAGGGCTATGAGCGCGCGATCCAGCTGATCAATGCGGGCGTCGATTGCCTCGTCATCGACACGGCGCACGGCCATTCGCAGCAGGTTCTCGACCAGGTGGCGCGCATCAAGCGCGAGTTCGGCGACATCTCGATCGTCGCGGGCAATATCGCGACGGGCGATGGCGCGAAGGCGCTGATCGATGCGGGCGCGGATGGTGTGAAAGTCGGCATCGGCCCGGGTTCGATCTGCACGACACGCATCGTGGCCGGCGTCGGCGTGCCGCAGCTCACCGCGATCATCGAAGCGGCGGAAGCCGCGCGCAAGGCGGGCGTGCCGGTGATCGCCGATGGCGGCATCAAGTTTTCGGGCGATCTCGCCAAGGCGATCGCGGCGGGCGCCGACAGCGTCATGATCGGTTCGCTGCTGGCTGGCACCGACGAGAGCCCCGGTGAGGTGTTCCTTTATCAGGGCCGCTCGTTCAAAGCCTATCGCGGCATGGGCTCGGTTGGCGCCATGGCGCGCGGCTCGGCGGATCGCTACTTCCAGCAGGACATCAAGGATTCGCTGAAACTCGTGCCCGAAGGCATCGAGGGGCAGGTGCCCTACAAGGGCCCCGTCGGCGCCGTGTTGCATCAGCTCGCGGGCGGTCTTCGCGCCGCCATGGGCTATGTCGGCGGCCACACGATTCCCGATTATCAGGCGCGCGCGGAATTCGTGCGCATCTCGTCGGCAGGCCTGCGCGAAAGCCATGTGCACGATGTGGCCATCGTGCGCGAGAGCCCGAACTATCCGACGGGACTTTGATTGAAAAGAAAGAGGGCAGGGCATGAGCGTGCAAAGTGTGATCGCACCGGTGGTGGTGCAGGCGTTCCTGACCCTGATCCTGCTGTTCGTCATGGCCTACTGGCGCTTCCGCGCGTTCCGGGCCGGCGAAGTTAAGGTGATCGACGCCGCGTCCAGCAACATCGGCTGGCCGCGTTACGCCGCACAGGCGCAGCGGTCTTTCCTGAACCAGTTCGAAACGCCGGTTCTGTTTTATGCGCTGATCCCGCTCGTCGTGATCACGAAGACCTACGACGTGCTGTTCGTGGCGCTGGCATGGGTCTGGGTGATCACGCGCATCATCCACGCCTTCGTGCATTGCACGTCGAACACGCTGAACCTGCGGTTTCCGGCGTTCCTCGTGGGGGTCGTGCTGCTGGTGATCATGTGGATCATGTTCGCGATCAGGCTCGCGGCGTAAACCTCGTCATTGCGAGGAGCGCAGCGATGCGGCAATCCGCTTCGCTGCGCTTGAAAATCAATACTTGCGGCCGCTTTCCAGCTGCGTCTTCGCGTCGAGCTGCTTCTTCGGCGGGGCGTCGGGATAGGTGACGGGCGGGGGCGTCGTCGCGCAGCCGGCGACCGAGAGGGCGAGGAATGTTGCCGCAATCGCGGCGCAAAGCGTCTTCATCTGAATGCCTTCCAAAGAAACAATTGTCACGCGGCGCCCGATGTGGAACGACGCGACTCACAGATACCGGACCCCGGTGTCGCAAATATGGCCAAGCTTACATGACCCCTTCCGCACGCGTCAGCGCCGCAATCGAAATTTTCGCAGATATCGCCGAGCGCAGGCGCCCCGCTGCCGACGGGCTGAAGGACTGGGGCCTCGGCCACCGCTTCGCCGGCTCCAAGGATCGCGCGGCAATCGCCAGCCACGTCTATGACGCGCTGCGCGTGAAAGCGTCGGCCGCCTGGATCATGGGCGAGGACACGCCGCGCGCCATCGTGCTTGGCTCGCTGCGCCAGATCCGCGGCATGGACACTGAGGCGATCTCCGCGCTTTGCACCGGCGAGGCGCACGCGCCTGCGCCGCTCAGCGACGCTGAAAAGAGCGGCCTCACCAACGGCACGCTGGAGGGCGCGCCCGATCATGTGCGCGGCGATTATCCGGATTGGCTCGCCGAGCATTTCGCCGCCGCCTTCGGCGAACATGCGGTGGAAGAGGGC
>JANXTB010000204.1 GCA_025356415.1 Hyphomicrobiales bacterium | reverse complement strand
CGCTGCTGTGGCAGGCGCAGAAGCAGCACAATTACTGGCTGCCCAAGCCCGCGATCGAGAAGGTCGCGGACATGCTCGACATGCCCTACATCCGCGTGCTCGAAATCGCGACCTTCTACACGATGTTCAATCTTGAACCGGTGGGCCGCTTCTTCATCCAGATGTGCGGCACGACGCCGTGCATGCTGCGCGGCTCCGACGACATCAAGGCCGTGCTCGCGCGCCGCGTCGGCGAGCAGCGCAAGGTTTCCGCTGACGGCAATTTTGCATGGCTCGAGGTCGAGTGCCTCGGCGCCTGCTGCAATGCGCCGATGGTGCAGATCAACGACGATTATTACGAGGACCTGAGCGCAGAGAACTTCGAGAAGCTTCTCGATGATCTGGCCGCTGGGCGCCCCGTGCATGTCGGTTCGCAGACGGGCCGCCGCACGTCGGAGCCCGCCGGCAAGCTGACCTCGCTCACGACGCTTTACGGCGAAGACGGCCGCTCCGGCCCCGCCTCCGACACAACGCAAGCCTGAAGGTCCGCGACATGCTTGACGACAAGGATCGCATCTTCACGAACCTCTACGGTTACGGCGACTGGGGCCTGAAAGGCGCACAGGCGCGTGGCGCGTGGGACAATACGAAGGGCCTGCTCGAAAAGGGCAAGGACTGGATCATCGAGGAGATGAAAGCGTCGGGCCTGCGCGGCCGTGGCGGCGCCGGCTTCCCGACCGGCCTCAAATGGTCGTTCATGCCCAAGCCCGATCCGGCGCGCCCGAGCTATCTCGTCGTCAACGCCGACGAGTCGGAGCCGGGCACCT
This sequence comes from Hyphomicrobiales bacterium, assembly GCA_025356415.1. Classification (GTDB taxonomy): domain Bacteria; phylum Pseudomonadota; class Alphaproteobacteria; order Rhizobiales; family Beijerinckiaceae; genus Terripilifer. The sequence goes on along the minus strand of JANXTB010000204.1, from coordinate 7,041 downwards.
GCAAGGATCGCGAGATCATGCGCAACGATCCGCATCTGCTGATCGAAGGCTGCATGATCGCGTCTTTCGCGATGGGCGCACACGCCTGCTACATCTACCTGCGCGGCGAATACATTCTGGAGCGCGAGCGCCTGCAGGCCGCCGTGGATCAGGCCTACGCCGCCAATCTCGTCGGCAAGAACAACCTCAACGGCTGGCCGTTCGACGTCTATGTTCACCACGGCGCCGGCGCTTACATTTGCGGTGAAGAAACCGCGCTGCTCGAAAGCCTCGAAGGCAAGAAGGGCATGCCGCGCCTGAAGCCGCCGTTCCCTGCGAACATGGGCCTCTATGGCTGCCCGACGACCGTCAACAACGTCGAGTCGATCGCCGTGGCGCCGACCATCCTGCGCCGCGGCGCCGCGTGGTTCTCGAGCTTCGGCGCGAAGAACAATGCCGGCACCAAGCTGTTCTGCGTGTCGGGCCATGTGAACACGCCCTGCAATGTCGAAGAAGCCATGTCGCTTCCCTTCCGCGAGCTGATCGACCGCCATTGCGGCGGCATTCGTGGCGGCTGGGACAATCTGCTGGCCGTCATCCCCGGCGGCTCGTCGGTGCCGCTCGTGCCCGCGCATGAGATCGCCGACGCGGCGATGGATTTCGACACGCTGCGCAACCTCAAGTCGGGACTGGGCACGGCGGCGGTGATCGTGCTCGACAAATCTACCGACATCGTTCGCGCCATCACGCGCATCTCGTATTTCTACAAGCACGAAAGCTGCGGCCAGTGCACGCCGTGCCGCGAAGGCACGGGCTGGATGTGGCGCGTGCTGACGCGCATGTGCGAGGGCCGCGCGCAGAAGCGCGAAATCGACATGCTGCTCGAAGTCTCGACGCAAATCGAAGGCCACACGATCTGCGCGCTCGGCGACGCGGCGGCGTGGCCGGTGCAGGGTCTCATCCGGCATTTCCGCCACGAGATCGAGAAGCGCATCGACGATTACGCGGCGAACCCGCACACCGAGACCGTGCTGCCACTCGGCATGGCCGCCGAGTAGGTTTGGCGGCTGAATAATTTTTAACGCGCTGCGGCGCGGCAATCTGGAGTAGGCCAAGTGACGAAGATCGTCGTCGACGGCAAAGAGGTGGATGTCCCGGCGGAGTACACGCTCCTCCAGGCCTGCGAGGAAGCGGGCGCGGAAATTCCGCGCTTCTGTTTCCATGAGCGCCTCTCCATTGCCGGCAATTGCCGCATGTGCCTCGTCGAGCTGAAGGGCGCGCCGAAGCCCGTGGCGTCCTGCGCCTGGGCCGTGAAGGATTGCCGCCCCGGCCCGAACGGCGAACCGCCGACGGTCGTGACGAAATCGCCGCTGGTGAAAAAGGCGCGCAACGGCGTCATGGAATTCCTGCTCATCAACCATCCGCTGGATTGCCCGATCTGCGATCAGGGCGGCGAGTGCGACCTGCAGGATCAGGCGATGGCGTTCGGCGTCGACTCGTCGCGCTACGCTGAAAACAAGCGTGCGGTCGAGGACAAGTACATCGGGCCGCTGGTGCGCACCTCGATGAACCGCTGCATCCATTGCACGCGCTGCGTCCGCTTCACGGCGGAAGTCGCGGGCACGGGAGACATGGGCGCCATCGGCCGTGGCGAAGACATGGAAATCACCACTTATCTCGAAACCGCGATGGGTTCGGAACTGCAAGGCAACGTGGCTGACTTATGCCCGGTCGGCGCGCTGCTGCCCAAGCCCTGCGCCTTCAAGGCGCGGCCGTGGGAACTCGGCAAGACGGAATCGATCGACGTCATGGACGCTCTCGGCTCGGCGATCCGCGTCGATGTGCGCGGTCGTGAAGTCATGCGCATTCTGCCGCGCGTGAACGAGGCCGTGAACGAAGAGTGGATCTCCGACAAGACGCGCCAGGTCGTTGACGGCTTGAAGAGCCAGCGTCTCGATCGCCCGTATATCCGTCGCGACGGACGCCTCACGGCGGCCACGTGGGGCGAGGCTTTCGCCGCCATCGCCGCCAAGGTGAAGGGTACGGCGCCCGCGCGCATCGGCGCCATCGCTGGCGATCTCGCCAGCGTCGAGGACATGTTCGCGCTGAAGTCGCTGATGACAAACCTCGGCGTCGCGAATATCGACTGCCGTCAGGACGGCACGAAGCTGCATCCCTCGATGGGCCGCGCGTCCTACATCTTCAACCCGACGGTCGCCGGCATCGAGCAGGCGGATGCGATCCTGATCATCGGCTCGAACCCCCGCAAGGAATCGCCGGTTCTCAACGCCCGCATCCTCAAGCGCTGGCGCATGGGCAATCTGCCGGTGGGCCTGATCGGCGAGCGCGTCGATCTCACCTATGATTATCAGTACCTCGGCGCGGGCGCGGAAACCCTGGCCGAGATCGCCTCCGGCAAGGGCTTCGCGGGAGTGCTCGCCAAGGCCGAGCGTCCCATCGTCATCGTTGGCCAAGGCGCTCTCATGCGCGCCGACGGCCTGTCGATTCTCGCGGGCGCGGCGAAAATCGCGCGTCCGAACGAGGGCTGGAACGGCCTCGCGATTCTCCACACGGCGGCCTCGCGCGTCGGCGCTCTCGATCTCGGCTTCGTGCCGGGTCAGGGCGGCATGGACGCCTGGGCGATGACCCGTCCGGGCGCGCTCGACGTGCTGTTCAATCTAGGCGCCGATGAAATCGACATCGCGCCGGGCGCCTTCGTCATCTATCAGGGCACGCATGGCGACCGTGGCGCGCATCGCGCCGACGTCATTCTGCCGGGCGCGGCCTATACCGAAAAGTCCGGCATCTACGTCAACACCGAAGGCCGTGTGCAATTCGCCGAGCGCGCCAATTTCGCCCCCGGCGAAGCGCGCGAAGACTGGGCGATCCTGCGCGCGCTGTCGGATGTTGTCGGCGCCAAGCTCGCCTTCGACTCGCTGCCTGCCCTTCGCAAGGCGCTCTATGCAGCGCATCCGCACTTTGCGCGCGTCGACGCCATCGAGCGCGGCGCCTTGACGTTCGCTTCGCAGAATTTTGCGCTCCAGCCCGGCGCGTTCACCAACGCCGTGCAGGATTTCTATCTCACCAACCCGATCGCCCGCGCGTCCGCCGTCATGGCTGAATGCTCGGCGCTTGCGAAAGGCCGCCTGCAACAGGCGGCGGAGTGACGGCGATGAGTTTCGAGAACGGCTGGATCATTCCGCTGCTGCTGACGGTCTTGAAGAGCGTCGCGACGCTCGTCGTGCTGCTGATCATCGTCGCCTTCTTGCTGTGGGGCGACCGCAAGGTCTGGGCGGCGGTGCAATTGCGCCGTGGTCCGAACGTGGTGGGTCCGTGGGGCCTGCTGCAGTCTTTCGCCGACTTGCTGAAATTCGTGCTGAAAGAGCCGATCATTCCGGCGGGCGCCAACAAGGGCATCTTCCTGCTGGCGCCCTTCATCACCGGCATGCTGGCGCTCGGCGCCTGGGCGGTGATCCCCGTTGCGGAGGGTTGGGCGGTCGCCGATCTCAACGTCGGCGTGCTGTACATTTTCGCGATCTCGTCGCTCAGCGTTTACGGCATCATCATGGGCGGCTGGGCGTCCAATTCGAAATATCCGTTCCTGTCGGCGCTGCGCTCCGCTGCGCAGATGGTGTCGTATGAAGTCTCCATCGGCTTCGTCATCGTCACCGTGCTGCTCTGTGCGGGCTCGCTGAACCTCGGCGACATCGTCCGGGCGCAGGACACGGGCCTCGGCATGCTGGGCTGGTACTGGCTGCCGCTGTTTCCGATGTTCATCATCTTCTTCATTTCGGCGCTGGCCGAGACGAACCGTCCGCCCTTCGATCTCGTGGAAGCGGAATCGGAACTCGTCGCCGGCTTCATGGTGGAATATTCGTCCACCCCGTACCTGCTGTTCATGCTCGGCGAATATGTCGCCATCGTCGGCATGTGCGCCATCATGACGATCCTGTTCTTCGGCGGCTGGCTGTCGCCGCTGCCGTTCGCGCCCTTCACATGGGTGCCGGGCGTCATCTGGTTCGTGCTGAAGATCTGCTTCTTCTTCTTCTGGATCGCGCTGGTGAAGGCCTTCGTGCCACGCTACCGCTATGACCAGCTGATGCGTCTTGGCTGGAAAGTCTTCCTGCCGATCTCGCTGGCGATGGTGGTCGTGGTCGCGGGCGTCTTGCAGGTGATCCGGTAAATGGCCTGGCGAGAGAATCCAGCTCTCGTCGGCGCGCTGATCGGTCTCGCGGTCGGCTGGGTGAAATATATGCTGGCGCTGAGCATGATCGGCGCGGCGGTGGGGCGCGAAGTGAAACGCGCTCCGGGTGATTTGGATAGTGCGGGCTTCGGCGCGCGGTTGCGTCCGGTGAAACGGGCGCTTCTCGTCGCGGCCTTCGGGGTGCTACCGGCGATTGGTTACATCGCCGGTTCGGCGCTCGGTAAATGAGGTTACAGGCAAGGTGGACGGCATGAGACTCGAAACAGCCGCGAAGGCGCTTTTGCTGAAGGAATTCGTCGGGGCCATTGGCCTCTCGATGCGCTATTTCTTCAAGCCGAAAGCGACCCTCAACTATCCTCACGAGAAGAACCCGACCTCGCCGCGCTTCCGTGGCGAGCATGCCTTGCGCCGCTATCCCAACGGCGAAGAGCGCTGCATCGCCTGCAAGCTTTGCGAGGCGATCTGCCCGGCGCAGGCCATCACCATCGAGGCGGGCCCGCGCCGCAATGACGGCACGCGCCGCACCACGCGCTACGACATCGACATGGTGAAGTGCATCTATTGCGGCCTCTGCCAGGAGGCCTGCCCGGTCGACGCCATCGTCGAGGGGCCGAACCAGGAATTCGCGGTCGAAACCCGCGAAGAGCTCTACTACGACAAGCAGCGCCTGCTGGATAACGGCGCCCGCTGGGAACGCGAACTCGCGCGCAACATCGCGCTCGACGCGCCCTACCGTTGATCGAGGGGAACAGGCCATGACCGCCGCAGCGGCTTTCTTCTATCTCTTCTCGATTGTGATGATCGGCTCGGCCTTCATGGTCATCGCCGCACGCAATCCCGTGCACTCCGTGCTGTTTCTGATCCTGGCCTTCGTCAATGCGGCGGGGCTCTTCCTGCTGCTCGGCGCAGAGTTTTTGGCGATGATCATCGTCATCGTCTACGTCGGCGCGGTCGCGGTGCTTTTCCTCTTCGTGGTGATGATGCTCGATGTCGACTTCGCGGAATTGAAGCAGGGCTTCCTTCAATATCTGCCTGTCGGCGCGTTGATTGGCGCCGCGGTGCTGATCGAGCTGGTGCTCGTGGTCGGCGCCTGGACGCAGGCGCCTGCGGCGATTGCTGGGGCAGGGGCGCCGACGCCCCCCGACGTCTCCAACACGCTGGCGCTCGGTCGCGTGCTCTACACCAAGTACGTCTACTTCTTCCAGGCGGCGGGTCTCATCCTGCTGACGGCGATGATCGGCGCGATCGTGCTGACGCTGCGCCACAAGCCCGACGTGAAGCGGCAGGTCATCGCTGACCAGAACGCCCGCGACAAGTCGGACGTCGTGCTCAAGAAAGTGCCCTCGCGGGCCGGCGTGTAAGGATCGGATCATGACAGTCGGATTGAACCAATACCTGATCGTCGCCGCCATGCTGTTCACGCTGGGCATTGCGGGCATCATCCTCAACCGCAAGAACATCATCGTCATCCTGATGTCGGTCGAGCTGATCCTGCTGTCGGTCAACATCAACTTCGTCGCCTTCTCGAGTTTCCTCGGCGACCTGACCGGGCAGGTGTTCTCGCTCTTCATCCTCACCGTCGCCGCAGCAGAGGCCGCCATCGGCCTGGCCGTGCTCGTCACCTATTTCCGCAACCGTGGCTCGATCGCGGTTGAGGACATCAACGTCATGAAGGGCTGAACGGCGCCATGTATCAGGCCATCGTCTTTCTGCCGCTTCTCGGCTTTCTCATCGCGGGGCTTTTCGGCCGCCAGCTCGGGGCGCGTCCCTCTGAGCTGGTGACGACGGGACTGCTGTTCGTCTCCGCCGTGCTGGCGTGGGTGACGTTCATCTCGGTAGGCTACGGCCATGCGCCGCTCAGCGTGCCGGTCGTGGGCAACTGGATCACGTCGGGCACATTGCGCGTCGACTGGGCCTTGCGCGTCGACACGCTGACGTCGGTCATGCTCGTCGTCGTGACGACCGTATCGGCGCTCGTGCATCTCTATTCCGTCGGCTACATGCACGAAGATCCGGCGCGTCCGCGCTTCTTCGCGTATCTGTCGCTCTTCACCTTCGCCATGCTGATGCTGGTGACCGCCGACAACCTCGTGCAGATGTTCTTCGGCTGGGAGGGCGTCGGTCTCGCGTCCTATCTGCTGATCGGCTTCTGGTACGAGAAGCCGTCGGCGAATGCCGCCGCCATCAAGGCCTTCGTGGTCAACCGCGTCGGCGACTTCGGCTTCGCGCTCGGCATTTTCATGATCTTCGCGCTGACCGGCTCGGTCGCGTTCGACCAGATCTTCGCCGCCGCGCCCGGCCTTGCCGGCAAGCCGATCCATGCGTTCGGCATGGACGTGGATGCGATGACGCTGACCTGCCTGCTGCTCTTCATGGGCGCGATGGGCAAGTCCGCGCAATTCCTGCTGCACACCTGGTTGCCGGATGCGATGGAAGGCCCGACGCCGGTCTCCGCGCTCATCCATGCTGCGACCATGGTCACCGCCGGCGTGTTCATGGTGGCGCGTCTGTCGCCGCTGTTCGAACAGGCGCCGGTTGCGCTCACCGTCGTCACGGTAGTGGGCGCGACGACGGCGTTCTTCGCCGCGACCGTCGGTCTCGTGCAGAACGACATCAAGCGCGTCATCGCCTACTCGACCTGCTCGCAGCTCGGCTACATGTTTGTCGCGCTGGGCATCGGCGGCTATTCGCTCGCCATTTTCCATCTGTTCACGCACGCCTTCTTCAAGGCGCTGCTGTTCCTGGGCGCGGGCTCGGTGATCCACGCCATGGTCCACGAGCAGGACATGCGCCGCTATGGCGGGCTGGCGAAGTATCTGCCGGTGACCTTCGCGGTGATGACCATCGGCACCATCGCC
>JANXTB010000411.1 GCA_025356415.1 Hyphomicrobiales bacterium | reverse complement strand
GGCGCAGTCTCGCCCTCCAGCGCAAGGTCGACCGGCCCGGCGAGCTCTTCCTCGGCCGCCTCATCGGCGTCCTCAGCCTCCAGCCCGGGCGCGAGCATGTCGGCCTCGCCCTGAGGCATGGGGTCCCGGTCAGTTTCGGCGTCGGACGGCGGTCGGCTGCTCATGGGCGACATCTAGGCCCTGCCCGCGCCGGATGAAAGCCCCGCCGCAAGCCTCCTGCACGCAAGAATCCGGTGAATCGCGTGAATCATGTCATTGCGGGGTCACAGAATGTTGTTCGGCTCCAGCATCCTTGCTAAGACGCCCGCAAGTTGGTCTGTGACGGCAGGGAAATCGACATGAGCGACATCAAGCTTCTCGCGGGAAATTCAAACCGCGCGCTCAGCGAGGCGATCGCCGCCTACCTCGGGCTTCCGCTGACCAAGTGCCAGGTGCGCCGCTTCGCGGACATGGAGGTCTTCGTCGAGATCCAGGAAAATGTCCGCGGCCTCGACACGTTCATCATCCAGTCGACCTCCTTCCCGGCCAACGACCATCTGATGGAGCTGCTGATCATGACGGATGCGCTGCGCCGCGCCTCCGCCCGCCGCATCACCGCCGTGGTCCCCTATTTCGGCTACGCCCGCCAGGACCGCAAACCTGCACCGCGCGCCCCGATCTCGGCCAAGCTGGTCGCCAACCTCATCACCCGCGCGGGCGTCGACCGCGTGCTGACCGTCGATCTCCATGCCGGCCAGATCCAGGGCTTCTTCGACATCCCGACCGACAACCTTTTCGGCGCCCCCGTCATGGTCCGCGACATCAAGGAGCGGCTTGATCTCAACAATGTCATGGTGATCTCGCCCGACGTCGGCGGCGTGGTGCGCGCGCGTGCGCTCGCAAAGCGCATCGATGCGCCGCTCGCCATCGTCGACAAGCGCCGTGAGCGCGCCGGCGAATCCGAAGTCATGAACATCATCGGCGACGTCGCCGGCAAGAGCTGCATCCTCGTCGACGACATCGTCGATTCGGGCGGCACGCTCTGCAACGCCGCCGAGGCGCTGCTGGCCAAGGGCGCCAAGGAAGTGCGCGCCTACATCACCCACGGCGTGCTCTCGGGCGGCGCCGTCGCGCGCATCTCGGCTTCCAAGCTGAAAGAGCTCGTGGTGACCGATTCGATCCACCCGACCGAAGCCGTGCGCGTCGCCAAGAACATCCGCGTGATCTCGATCGCGCCGCTGATGGGCGAAGCCATCGGCCGCACCGCCAAGGAAGAAAGCGTCTCCAGCCTGTTCGACTAACGCTTCTTTGACCCTCGCCTCCAGCGGGGGGCTTGCCTCCAGCCGGGCGGTTCCGCAAAACTGCGCCCGGCTCCACGAGGTGAGACATGACCAAGGCGGTTATCGGCATTATCGGCGGGTCGGGCATCTATGACCTGCCCGGCCTCGAGGACCTTCGCGAGGAGGCCGTCTCGTCGCCGTGGGGCGAGCCCTCGGACGCCCTGCGCCGGGGCCGCATCGGGGCAACCGAAGTCGTCTTCCTGCCCCGCCACGGGCGCGGGCACAGGCTCTCGCCATCGGGCATCAACTACCGCGCCAACATCGACGCCATGAAACGCGCCGGCGTGACCGACATCGTCTCCGTCTCGGCCTGCGGCTCGTTCCGCGAGGATCTTGCGCCGGGCACATTCGTGCTGGTGGATCAGTTCATCGACCGCACGCAGGGCCGCGCCTCGTCGTTCTTCGGCAACGGCTGCGTGGCGCATGTATCCATGGCTCATCCCGTAGCCCCGCGCCTGCAGGATCGCATCGCGGAAGCCGCGCGCAGCGAGGGCATGGGCTTCGTGCGTGGCGGGACTTATGTCTGCATGGAAGGCCCGCAATTTTCCTCGCTGGCGGAATCGCTCGCCTATAGAGAGATGGGCTGCGACGTGATCGGCATGACCGCCATGCCGGAAGCCAAACTCGCGCGCGAGGCCGAGATGTCATACGCGACCATCGCGATGGTCACGGACTTCGACTGCTGGCATCCCGACCACGATGATGTCGATGTCGCGAGCGTCATCAAGATCGTGCACGAAAACGCAGCGAAAGCGGCGCGCCTGCTCGCCCGCTTGATTGGCGATTTCCCAGCCGAACACGAGCCCTGCCCGATCGGCTCGGACTGCTCACTCGAGACGGCGATCATGACCGCCCGCCGCGCGCGATCCGGCTTTGCTCGCCAAGCTCGACGCCATCATGGCGCGCGTGAATGCGCTGAAGGACAAGACATGAGTTTCGAAAGCGACCTTCGCCAATCGATCCGCTCGATCCCGGACTATCCGAAACCCGGCATCATCTTCCGCGACATCACCACGCTGCTCGGCGACGCACGCGCGTTTCGCCGCGCGGTCGATGAACTCGTGCAGCCATGGGCCGGCACCAAGATGGACAAAGTCGCGGGCATGGAAGCGCGCGGGTTTATTCTGGGCGGCGCGGTGGCGCATCAATTGTCGGCGGGCTTCGTGCCGATCCGCAAGAAAGGCAAGCTGCCGCACACCACCGTGTCCATCGCATATTCGCTGGAGTACGGCGTCGATGAAATGGAGATGCACACCGACGCCATCGTGAAAGGCGAACGCGTGATCCTGATCGACGATCTCATCGCCACCGGCGGCACGGCGGAAGGCGCGGTGAAATTGTTGCAGCAAATGGGCGCGGACGTTGTCGCCGCATGTTTCGTGATCGACCTGCCGGAACTCGGCGGCGCAGCGAAGATCGAAGCGCTCGGCGTGCCGGTGCGGACGCTGATCAAGTTTGAGGGGCATTAGCAAGTGTGCGGCCCCTCTCCCGCGCTGGCGGGAGAGGGTGGCATGCGAAGCATGACGGGTGAGGGCGGCGGCGCTTCTTCAACCTTGAAAGATGCGCGCAACGGAAACGCCCTCATCCGTCGCGCTTCGCGCGCCACCTTCTCCCGCCTCGCGGGAGAAGGAAGAAGTCGCCTCAATCCATCTTCCAGAACGCGCTGCTCTCGAACTCGAAAACCCGCACGCCATGCTGGTTCACGCCGGCGTTCTTCGAACGCACCAACCCCCAACCCGGCCGTGACGTGACGCGCTTTTCAAGCGGCGTCGTATCGAATGTAATCGCATCGCCCGCATAGACCGGCTTCAACCAGCGCAGGTTTGCAAAACCCGGCGAGGGCCCGAACTCCGGCGGCTTCTCGCCGCGCGCGACCGCCGCATCGACGCAGCGCTTGCGGCTATCGACGAGCGTGCGCATCCAGTTCGCCGCCGTGTGCCAGCCCGACGCCGCGAGCGCGCCGAAGGGCCCGCTGCGCGCCGCGGCGTGATCGACATGGAAGGGCTGCGGATCGAACAGCTGCGCGAAGGCGAGCACCTCGTCTTCGGGAAACTTGCGCGTACCCAGCACGATGCGCTTGCCGATTTCAATCTGCGAGTAAGCCGGCATCTGGTCGGGCGCATCGAACGTCAGCGTTCCCGAAGTGGCTTCCACCTTCGCGGGCAACACCGGCGCGCTGTCCTGGCCCCGGCGGCCGATCATGACGAAATTGGTTTGCGTCATCACCGCGACGCCATCCTGGTCATGCACATCGAAGCGAAATTGCACGAGGCCGATGGACGGGCGCGATTGCGACACGCGGGCCGCGAGCACTTCGGCGCGCACGCCCAGCGTCATGCCGGGCCGCACCGGCTTCAACCATTTCACCTCGTCGATGCCGGGCGCGCCGCGACCATCGGTGATGTTGAGGTAGCCATCGCAATTGAGCCGCATGAGAATGGCGCATGTGTGCCAGCCGGATGCGGAAAGGCCGCCCAGCATCGAATGCTGCGCGGCCTTTTCATCGAGGTGCACCGGCTGCGGATCGAAGGCCGCCGCAAATGCGACGATCTCGTCCTTCGTGACAGGATAGGCGCCGAATTCGAGCACGCTGCCGGGCGGAAAATCTTCAAAATAGAGCAGCTTTTCGTCGCCCATCTTTTCAGCCCCCGGCGGGTTCCAAACCTTCAGTTTGCCAAAACTTCAGTTCGCAAACCGGAAGTGCAGGCAATCGCCATCCTGCACAACGTATTCCTTGCCCTCAAGCCGGAACTTGCCGGCTTCGCGGGCTCCTGATTCGCCATTGCAGGACACATAGTCCTCGTACGCAATGGTTTCCGAGCGAATGAAGCCCTTTTCAAAATCGGTGTGGATGACGCCGGCCGCCGCCGGGGCCTTGGTGCCGCGCTCGATGGTCCAGGCGCGCGCTTCCTTCGGGCCCACGGTGAAATAGGTCACGAGGCCAAGCAGCTCGTAGCCCGCGCGAATGACGCGGTTGAGTCCCGGCTCTTCGAGGCCCACGGCTTCGAGGTAATCGGCCTGTTCGGCCAACGGCAGCACCGCAATCTCGCTCTCGATCTTGGCCGAGACGACGACGGCGACGGCGCCCTCTTCCTTCGCGCGGGCTTTCACCTGCTCGGAGAAATGATTGCCGGAATCGGCGGCGGCTTCCTCGACGTTGCAGACATAGAGCACGGGCTTCGATGACAAGAGGCCCAGCGCCTCGAACGTCTTGCGCTCTTCGGGGGCGACCTTGGCAAGACGCGCCGGCTTGCCGTCGCGCAGCAGCACGAGGCAGCGGCTCATGAGGTCGAACAGCTCCTTCGATTCCTTGTCGCCGCCCTTGGCCTTCTTTTCGGTCGCGACGACGCGCTTTTCGAGGCTGTCGAGATCGGCGAGCATCAGCTCGGTCTCGATGGTCTCGATGTCGTTGACCGGATCGATCTTGCCTTCGACATGGGTGATGTCGCCGTCTTCAAAGCAGCGCACCACATGCGCGATGGCGTCACATTCACGAATGTTGGCCAGAAACTGGTTGCCCAGCCCCTCGCCCTTCGAGGCGCCGCGCACAAGGCCAGCGATATCCACGAAGGTCAGGCGCGTCGGGATGATCTCCTTCGAGCCGGCAATGGACGCGAGCTTGTCCAGCCGCGGATCAGGCACGGCGACGTCGCCCACGTTCGGCTCGATCGTGCAGAAGGGATAATTGGCGGCCTGCGCGGCCGCCGTCTGGGTGAGGGCGTTGAAAAGGGTCGACTTGCCGACATTCGGCAGGCCGACGATGCCACATTTGAAGCCCATGTCGGTTCCGGTGCTATTTGGGATTTGGGGCTGTTCACCCGGTCGGCCTGTCGTATGGGGCCGCAGAGGGGAAAAGGCAAGGTGCGCAAGCTAGAGCTTGACCTATATACGTATTTTACGTACCCTCATAAATGTGCATACTATCTGCCACACTCGAGCCTTCCAGCGTGCAGCCAGCGAGGCCGGCATGACGGAGGACGAAGTAGTCCGTCTTGAGGAGTTGCTCGGTCGCAATCCTCAGGCGGGTGAGGAGATCGTCGGAACCGGCGGATGCCGCAAGTTGCGTTTTGCTCGACCCGGGAAGGGCAAGAGCGGCGGGTATCGCGTGATCACGTTTTTCACCGGGCCAAGCCTGCCGCTTTTCCTGATCACGGTATTCGCCAAGAACGAGCGCGCGAACCTCACTCAGGCGGAGCGAAACGGGCTTTCGCAACTGACGTCGAAGATTGTGTTCGAATACCTACGGCCGGCGAGGACATAAGGCGATGAGCAAGCGGGCATTCTCAAAGATGGCCGAGGGACTGGAAGAGGCCCTGGCGATCGCGAGGGGCGAAGTAGAACCAGCGCGCCTTGTTGTGCCAAAAGACATCGACGTGAAGGAGATCCGCGGCAGGGCGAACCTCTCTCAAGAGCAGTTCGCTGCGGCGTTTGGCTTCACGGCCACCCAGGTTAAAGACTGGGAGCAAGGACGCTCGCGACCCACCGGCGGCAATAGAGCTTATCTCATGCTCATTCGCGATAACCCGTCCAAGGTGCGCGATATGCTGGCCGAAGCTGGTTCGCGTGCGGCCTGACAGCTTGCCTTAATGGCTGCACCCGTCTAATTCCCGCGCATGACCTTGCAAACTTGCCCCTGCCGGAAAACGGCCCCCGCCCCGATCTCCTACGCCGAGTGCTGCCAGCCCTATGTGGAAGGCAAAGCCAAGGCGCCGACAGCCGAGGCGCTGATGCGCGCGCGCTACTCGGCCTTCGCGGTCGGCGCCATCGATTACCTGATCTCCACCGTGGCGCCCGAAGCGCGCAACGACATGGAGCGCGGCGCGCTGGAATCCTGGTCGCGGGAAAGCGACTGGCTCGGCCTCGACATCGTCGACACGATCGACGGACAGCAGGGCGACACCACGGGCGTCGTCGAATTCATCGCGCATTTCGCGCGCAAGGGTTCGCGCGAAGAGCACCACGAGCGCTCCACCTTCCGCTTCGGCGAGCCCGACGACAGCTGGTATTTCGTCGACGGCGGAAAGCCCCGCGGCAAGACCGTGGTCAAGGGCGCCCAGCCCGGCCGCAACGATCCGTGCACATGCGGATCAGGCAAGAAGTACAAGAAGTGCTGCGGGGCGGCTGCTTAGGAGTTCGAGTTGGACTTGCACTTTGCAAGGCGGGCCTCCGCAGACAGCTTGTGGCGTATCACGCTTGATGATCGGTGGCGACGCGAGTTTCAGCGGCGATAGCGAGAGCGTTCACATAGCGAGTGATGAATGCTTCAAGATGCGGCATTCTGATGCCTGAGAAGTGACAAACAAAATCGCCTTTTGTCCAGACCTGCCGAATGTGGGTGCCGTGGAAAAGGTTACGCTCAACAGGGAAGCTATTGAACTTCTTCGCGTCAGCTTCGATAAGGATTTCGGACCTTACTTGAGGAAACTGGTTCACAATCGATTTCAGCGCCGCCTGTTCCCAAGTGCCATTATGGACGTCGGCATCGTACATCCAGAGCAGTTCAAATAGCGCCTGTGCCTTTAAACAGTTTCGAATGAACATGACGCCTGAGTTCAGCCCGGCCTCGTCTTCTGTCAAAAGAAGGCTTGCGCCCTTTTGCTCAAGCGAGTTGAAATCAGCCCGGGTATCGTAGTGCTCGTTGGTTATCAGCGCGTCGGCATCGATGTAGAAGATGTTTGCTTCGCGCTCTTTCAGCAATTTCAAAATCAGAAGCACTTTCAACCATGGCGCGGGCCGC
>JANXTB010000398.1 GCA_025356415.1 Hyphomicrobiales bacterium | reverse complement strand
GGCGACGAGGCAATCCATCTTCGGGTGGCTGCCGCTAGATGGATTGCCGCGTCGCTGCGCTCCTCGCAATGACGAGGCAAATGGGACGAACAATGAAAAGCATTCTGAAAACCGCCGCCGCACTGCTCGCACTCGCCGCCCTCCCCGCGCAGGCGCAGGCGCCGGCTGATTTCTACAAGGGCCGCACGATTCAGGTGATCGTCGGCTACGGACCGGGCGGCGGCTATGATGTCTACGCCCGCGTGCTGGCGCGCTATTTTGGAAAGTACATGCCGGGCAATCCGCAGGTCGTCGTGCAGAACATGCCCGGCGCGGGCTCTCTGGTGGCGGCTAATTATCTTTACAATGTCGCGGCCAAAGATGGCACCGCCTTCGGCGCCTTCGCGCGCAACATTCCGCTGATCGCCGTGCTCGGCGGCAATGCCTCGATCAAATACGATCCGCGCAAATACACATGGCTCGGCTCGGCGTCGTCCTACGAGGAAGACGCCTATCTCATGTGGGTCCGCAAGGACGCCAAGGTGAAATCGCTCGCCGACATCCAGAAGCCCGGCGGCGATCCTGTCGTGCTCGGCGGCACCGGCGAAGGCGCCACCGGCAACGATGTGCCGATCATCCTGCGCGAGGCGCTTGGCCTCAACATCAAGCAGATCGTCGGCTATCCGGATTCCAATGCGCTGTTTCTCGCCATCGAGCGCAAGGAAGTCGACGGGCGCACGACGGACCTGTCGTCCGTGCGCACCAACCGGCCCGAATATCTGAAACCCGATTCCTACATGACGACCTTCATGCAATTTGGCCGCGCGACGCGCCATCCCGATTTCCCGAATGTGCCAACGGCGCGCGAACTGGCCAGAGACGACAAGTCGCGCGCGCTGATCGAGCTGACTGAACTGCCCTACGTCCTGTCGCGCCCCTATGTCGCGCCGCCCGGCGTGCCAGCCGATCGCGCGGCGGCGTTGCAGAAGGCGTTCATGGATACATGGAAGGATCCCGAATTGCTGGCGGAAGCGGAAAAGCTCGGCATCGGCATCACGCCCATCGACGGCAAGGCGGTGCTGGCGCTGATCGACAAGATCGCCGCGACGCCGCAGGCGCAACTCGATCGCGTGCGCGCGCTGCTGGATGAAGGCAAGGGCGCGAAGTGAGCCGTCATTGGGAGCGAAGCGAAGCAATCCAGACTTGCCGCCGGCAAAGATGGATTGCCGCGTCGCTTCGCTCCTCGCAATGACGAAGGAACATGGGAGGAACGGATGAAACGTATTCTGTTCGCGGCGACAGCGATCCTCGCGTCCTTCCTGCACGCGCCCGCGCGCGCTGATGCTGTAGATGACTTCTATCGCGGCCGCAATCTGCAGCTTGTCGTCGGCTACGGTCCGGGCGGGGGTTACGATGTTTACGCGCGCATTATCGCGCGGTTCATCGGCAAGCATGTTCCGGGCAATCCCAATGTCGTAGTTCAGAACATGCCAGGCGCAGGCTCGCTTCTCGCCACCAATTATCTTTACAACACTGCCCCGAAAGACGGCGCCACCATCGGCGCGTTTGCGCGCGACATGGCGTTGATGGGCGTGCTTGGCGGCAACACCAACACGCGTTTCGATCCGCAAAAATTCACCTGGCTCGGCACTGTGGCGAGTGGCGCCGACGACGCTTATCTCATGATCGCGCGCAAGGATTCCGCGATCAAGACAATCGAGGATGCGCGCAAGCCCGGCGGGCCCGTACTGGTGCTCGGCGGCACGGGCGAAGGCGCCGGCGGCAACGATTGGGCGAACATGCTGCGCGACACGATCCCGCTTAACTTGAAAATGATAGCAGGCTATCCCGACAGCGCCGCCATGTTCCTCGCCATCGAGCGCAAGGAAATCGACGGGCGCTCGCTCGATTACTCGTCGCTGAAATCATCGCGCCCCGACTGGCTGAAGCCTGACTCGCCCGTGCACGTGATCCTGCAATTCGGACGCCGCACGCGCCATCCCGATTTCCCCGACATCCCGACCGCGCTCGAACTCGCGCCCAACGCGCGCGTGCGCCAACTGATCGACATGGCCGAATTGTCCAACACATTGTCGCGGCCCTTCGCGGCGCCGCCTGGCATTCCCGATGATCGCGCGCGCGCGTTGCAGGCGGCGTTCATCGCGGCGTGCAACGATCCCGATCTGCGCGCCGAGGCCGAGAAGTTGCGCATCGACATCAGCCCGCTCGATGCGGCGGGCGTGCGCGACGTGATCGACAAATTGGCGGCGGCGCCAAAAGATGTGCGTGATTGGATGCGACAAATCCGCTACGAAAGCGACAAGAAGGGCGGCTAGGCCCTGCACGGTTCAAGCAACAAGCAAGAAGAGGAAATCATGCCCCACGAAGCAAGCGAAGGCTCCCACTGGCACGAACCGAAAGCTGGCGAAAACGCCGGCACCGGCACATTCTCGCGCCCCTCCATGCCCTACGACCGTTTCATGGAAGCCGAAGGCATTCCGGTGCATCGCGCCATCGGCGTGCATCGCGTGCACGATTTGCCGATGAAGCCGTGGCAGCGTCTTGGTGGACGCGGCACCTACATCCAGCTCTTCGGCACCGAGGGACTGTGGGGCATGTATGTCGTCGAGATTCCGCCCGGCGGCGCGCTCAATGCTGAAAAGCACATGTACGAAAAGCAGGTCTTCGTCGTCGAGGGCCGCGGCTCGACCGAAATCTGGAACGACGGGCAGACAAAGAAGCAGACGTTCGAATGGCAGAAGGGTTCGCTGTTTGCGATCCCACTTAACGCCAACCATCGCTTCGTGAATGCGTCGAGCTCGCCCGTGCTTCTGCTGTGCGGCACGACCGCGCCGAACATCATGAACCTCGTCGACAATCCGCATTTCGTCTTCAACTGCCCGTATAATTTTACCGATCGCTATTCGGGCGCCGACGATTACTTCAAGCCGAAGGACGATCTCGAGCCCGATCCCGTGCGCGGACTCGCGATGAAGCGCACCAACTTCATTCCCGACATCATCAATTGCGAAATGCCGCTGGATAACAGGCGTTCGCCGGGCTATCGCCGCCTCGAGCCGCATATGGGGGCGCAGCGTTTCCACCTGTGGATCGGTCAGCACGAGACCGGCCGTTACTCCAAGGCGCATTGCCACGAGAGCGCCGCGATCCTGATCTGCGTGAAGGGCAAGGGTTATACTTACACTTGGCCGGAGGGCCTCGGACCGCGTCCGTGGGAAGCCGGCAAGGGCGAGAAGGTGATGCGGCAGGATTACGAATTCGGCGGCATGGTGTCGGCTGCGCCGATGTCGGGCGACTGGTTCCACCAGCATTTCGGGGTCAGCAAGGACCCGCTGCGTTTCACCGCGTGGTTTGGCGCCAACAACCATTCGGCGCTGAAGCCAGGGCGCCCCGGCGAAGCGATGGCCGACATCTGGGCCATCGACATCAAGAAGGGCGGACGCGCGATTCCGTATAACGACGAGGACCCGTATATCCGCAAGGAGTTTGAGGAAACCCTTGCAGCAGAGGACGTGCCGTCGCGCATGGAAGAGAAGTTGTATGTGAGAGATTGAGGGGCGGATTATTTGTGAGGCGCCGCCCCTCTCCCGCGCTCGCGGGAGAGGGTGGCTTGCGAAGCAAGACGGGTGAGGGCTTTTCAACGAGCGACGTGGTTTCAGGACGAACCGCCCTCATCCGTCACGCTGCGCGTGACACCTTGTAACGTCGATCCGTGCCACAATGGCTCCGTTTCGTGAAGAAACGGCCTGTCCCGGTGGCCACCGGGACAGGCCGCGGCTGTCGGATCGTTAGACACCAGAGCCATTGCTGGCTGGGGAGAAGCAGGATCGC
>JANXTB010000396.1 GCA_025356415.1 Hyphomicrobiales bacterium | reverse complement strand
CGCGAGGCTGCGGCCGCGCGTTTGTCAGCGCGGGGCATTTCGGCACCCGTCGTGGATATCGCGGCGCTTGAGCCGCTCGCCGACATCGTCGTCGAATGCGCTCCGGCTGCGCTTCTTGATTCCATCGCGGCGCCCTTTCTCGAAAAGGGAAAGACAGTCATCGTGCTTAGCGCCGGCGCGCTGCTGACGCGCATGCATCTCGTCGATCTCGCCAAAAAGACCGGCGGGCAAATCGTTGTGCCCACAGGCGCCTTGATCGGTCTCGACGCCGTCACCGCCGCCGCACAGGGCGAGATTACAGCGGTTCGAATGATCACCCGAAAGCCCGTCCGCGGTCTCGTGGGCGCGCCCTATCTCGAAGAGAACAACATCCGCATCGAAGACATCCGCGAGCCCCTGCGCATCTTCAAGGGAACGCCGCGCGACGCCGCCGTTGGCTTTCCGGCCAATCTCAACGTAGCGGTCGCCCTCGGGCTCGCTGGAATCGGCGTTGATAAAACGACGCTTGAAATTTGGGCCGATCCGTCTCTCGACCGCAATACGCACACGATTGAAGTTGAGTCCGACTCGGCAAATTTCACCATGTCGATCGCCAACATCCCGAGCGAAAATCCCAAGACGGGACGGATAACGGCGCTTTCCGTGCTTGCGTATCTGCGAAAGATGAGAGCCCCGCTGCGCGTCGGCACGTAAGGAGCATCCGATGGATCTTGGTATCAAAGGCAAGACAGCGCTCGTGCTCGGCGCCAGCGGCGGACTCGGCGGCGCTATTGCAGAAGCGCTTGCGGCAGAGGGCGTAAATGTAGCCATTGCCGGGCGCAATATGGATGCCCTGAAAGCGCGCGCCGCAACCATCGGGAATTCCGTCAAAGTTCTGCCGCTCGTCTGGGAGCTCAGCGCCCTCGATATGATCGAGAGCCATTTCGAAACCATCGAACGACAGCTCGGCTCCGTCGATATTCTGATCAACAACACCGGCGGGCCGCCGCCATCTACCGCTTCGGGCGTAGACGCAGCTGCGTGGTCGCGGGCCTTCGACAGCATGGTGCTGCCTGTGATCAAGATCACGGATCGCGCCTTGCAGGCGATGAAAGAGAAGAGATGGGGCCGCATCATCACCAGCACGTCGTCTGGAATTCTGGCGCCCATTCCCAATCTTGGTGTATCGAACAGCCTGCGCTCCGCGCTTCTCGGCTGGTCCAAATCGCTCGCGCGCGAAGTGGCGCCGTTTGGCATTACAGCAAACATCGTTCTGCCCGGCCGCATTGCGACTCCGCGCATTGCGCAACTCGACAAGGCGCGCTCGACGCGTGAAGGCATCGATGTCGAGGCTGTTGTGAAGGACAGTCTGGCGCAGATACCGGCTGGTCGCTACGGTGAGCCGCACGAATATGGAGACGCCGTGGCGTTCCTTGCCAGCGCGCGCGCGTCCTATATGACGGGCTCGGTCATTCGCGTCGACGGCGGCTATATCAGTCATGTCTGAAGAGGTTTTGTTATGAATGCAGAGCGAAACGAAATCCGCAAGCGCTTCCTCGAGGTCGATACGTCCAACGTCGCCGACGTGCTGGATGAACTCGGCTTGCCCGATCAAGGTCTGGCGGCGGAATTTGCGACCTACACTCCCGATGCGGGCCGGCTGGCGGGGTTCGCCTACACGATCCGCGGCCAGATGATGCCCTATCCTCTTGGTGGCGACGCCGAGAAGATGACAGCCTGCCAAGGACTTTCCGACGGCGAGATTTCGGTTTGGTCGGGTGACGGCGAAGGCGTCTGCTATTTCGGCGAATTGATCGCGCTGGGCATGCGTGAGCGCGGATGCGTCGGCTCGCTCGTCGATGGGGGCGTCCGCGATGTGCGCTGGTTGCGCCAACATAACTTTCCCGTCTTCGCCCGTTATCGCACGCCGGTGCAGTCCATCGGTCGCTGGAAGGTCACGGGCTGGCAGACCCCGGTGAAGTTGCGTGGCGCCACGACCAAATTCGTATCCGTTACGCCGGGCGATTTCATCCTCGGCGACGAGGATGGCGTCATCGTTATTCCAGCGGCCGTTCTGGATCAGGTGCTGACGCGCTCGGAGGAACTCACGCGCAAGGAGATCGCGATTCGAACGGAGATCGCCAAGGGCCTCTCGCTCGCAGACGCCTTGAAGACCTTCGGCCACGTTTGACGAAACGGAGGCGTCTGCATGCCGGCCACTGAACGCGACGTCATCTATCACAGGCCCGGCGGCGCCGCGCTGCAGGCGCGTTTGTACGTTCCGGATGGCAAGGGTCCGTTTCCCGGCATTATCGGCGTCCATGGCGGTCGCTGGTGCGCGGAAGACCGGCTGACGAATGCTGTGATCGACCGTGCGCTGGCGGACTCCGGTTGCCTGGTCATGGCGCTTGATTTCCGAATGCCGCCTGCGGTGAAATATCCCCTCCCCGTTGCGGATATAAACTTCGCGATCCGCTGGCTTCGCGCGAATGCGCAGGCACTGTCCGTCGATCCCGATTGTATCGGCGGCTTGGGCACCTCAAGCGGCGGCCACCAGATTCTCCTCAACGCCCTCCGCCCTGACGACCCTGCTTATCGACGCGACCATGACGCGGCGCTCGACGCAGTCGGCGCCGACTTGTCATTCGTCGTCGCATGCTGGCCCGTAACCGATCCGCGCGCCCGGTATGCTTATGCGCGCGAGCGGGGCATGGATCTTCATGTAAGAAGCCATGACGCCTATTGGGCCGATGAAGCCGAGATGGACGCCGGGAGCCCCATGCGGATCGTGCAGGATGGAAAAGCCGCACGCCTGCCGCCGCTTCTTCTGATTCAGGGCAGCGCGGACGTCGTGCTCCCGCCGCAAATGTCGGAACGATTTGCAGACGCCTATCGCACCGCAGGGGGGTCGATCGAACTTCGAACCTATGCAGACCAGCCACATACGTTCATCACAAAAGATCCCGAAGGCGCATCATCCCGACAGGCGCTCGCAGATATCCGCGCGTCTGTGTCGGCTGAAGTCGCACGCAGCTCGCATCACCGAGAAACATAAGATGTCGAAACAGAAACTGTCGCTCGCATGTTGGGACTATGATCGCACGCGCGCCCTGATAGATGGACGCGTTGGCGTCGAGGGTGTGGAGCTTGATGTATCCGTCATGCGGCCTCGCGTGGCCTTCGAGCGCATGCTGGCGACGGGCGAATTCGACATCTGCGAAATGTCCTTCGCGTCCTATGTCGGCCTTCGCGCAGAGGCCGATTGTCCGATCGTCGCCATCCCGGTCATGCTGTCAAAAATGTTTCGGCACGATTGCATCTATGTCAACCGGAACGCCAACATCGAGAGCCCGCGCGATCTCATCGGGCGCCG
Source organism: Hyphomicrobiales bacterium (assembly GCA_025356415.1). Classification (GTDB taxonomy): domain Bacteria; phylum Pseudomonadota; class Alphaproteobacteria; order Rhizobiales; family Beijerinckiaceae; genus Terripilifer. The sequence continues at coordinate 23,434 of JANXTB010000396.1, read as the reverse complement.
CGTCGGCACGATGCGTTATACATCGACCGCGCTCGTCTTCGCACGCGGCCTTCTGGAGCATGATTTCAATGTCGCCCCGCACGAACTAGAATGGTTCGTCGGAGGGATCGACGAGGGCATCGACGCCAAGCGCCCACGCGAGACGCCTGAAAACATCCGCATGACATTGCTCACCAAGCAGCAGACCCTCAACGCGATGCTGGAAAACGGCGAGATCGACGCGCTGATTTCGCAGGACATCCCATCCGCTTTCCTGAAGCGCAGCCCGAACATCCGCCGCCTGTTCCCGGACTTCCAGACAGCCGAGACAGACTATTACCAGCGCACGGGCATTTTCCCCGTCATGCATACGGTGGTCCTGAAAGCCGATCTTCTGAAGGCCGATCCGTCGCTTGCCCAACGCGTCTACGATGCCTTCCTGCGCGCAAAGGACATAGCCCTCCATGGCCTTTACGACACCGATGCGCTTCATTTGTCTCTGCCCTTCCTCATCGCGCATGTCGAAGAGGCCTGGCGTGTGTTCGGCGACGATTTCTTTTCCTATGGCCTCGAACCCAACCGGCGGACGTTGGAAACCCTGTGCCTGTATGTCTACGAGCAGAACCAGTCGTCGCGTCTCGTCACGCCTGACGAATTATTCGCACCTGTCACTGGCTAAGGCGACGATCCTCGCGCCAATGTCCGGCCTCGACATGGATCGCCTGATCGCGGATCTTTACGCGACTCCAAAAGATGTGTTGCAGGAAGCCGCGCGCTCCCTCGCGGCCGACTGAGAGGGAGAGCATTCGCGCATGCCCGTATTTGGCGGCTACGAGCAGACGGACCTCGACCTGCAATATGACAGCGCAGCGCGCGATCCCGCACTCGCGGAACTCCGCACGCGACGCGATGCGGAACGGCGCCAGCGCAGCGAGCAAATGCTGCGCGATCTTCCAGGCCGGTTCGACATTCCCTATGGCCCGGGGCCGCGCGAGACCCTCGACCTGTTCCTTTGCAAGAAAGACGCGGGGCCGCTGTTCGTCATGATCCACGGCGGCTATTGGCGCACCGGAGACAAGACGCAAGTACACTTTCTCGCGGATGCGTTCCTGGCCCGTGGGGTCCACTTCGCGGCCATCAATTACCCGTTGATCGCTAGCGCGAGCCTCACCGAAATCGTCTCTGCCATTCGCCGCGCGATTCTTTTCTTCCATCGTCAGGCCGCAAATCTGCGGGCGGATCCTCAACGGATCCACATCGGCGGCCATTCCGCGGGCGGGCATCTCGCTGCGATGATGCTCGCGACGGCTTGGCCCTCGCATGGGGCCTCCCATGAGCCGATCCGCAGCGTTACGGCCGTCAGCGGTCTTTACGACCTCGTCCCTTTCCCGCTTTTGAAACGCAAGCCGGATCTGCAATTCACCAAGGACGAGATCGAAACTCTGAGCCCGGTCCTCCTCTCTCCGCGCAGCGATGCGCGCCTCATTCTCTCAGTCGGCACGCGAGAGGCGGATGAGTTTCTGCGCAACAAAACCGAACTCGCTGCTGCATGGCGCCGGCACGACATTCGAGACGCTCCGGTGGACGGCGCATGCCATTTCGACGTTCTCGATGCGCTCCTGCACGACAGTGGCCTGAGCGACGCGGTGTTCACGACGATCGCCGCCGCCTGAAACTGAACTGGTAAGTGGGCGAGGGCCGGTGTTTACTCGGGACCAGATAAATATCTGGAGCCAGTGATGTTTAAATCCGTCGCACTCGCGTTGCTCCTGGCTGGCGGCTTGGCGCCGAACATTGTTCAAGCCCAGATACGCCCCAGCACAGCCGAAATCGCTTCCTATCGAGGGCTGCACGCCGCAGCAGCTCAAGGCAGCCTGGAAGCCATCCGAAAGTCGATCAGCGAAGGCGCCGATCTCAATGTCCGCGATGGAAACGGACGTACGCCCCTTCATGTCGCGTCGTTCATGGGGCACGGGCCCGCAGCTCGCGCGCTGATTCAAGCAGGAGCCAATTCCGCGATTCTGGACAATCAGCGTTACGATGCCGTGACCATCGCCTCCGTTCGCGACGACGTCCCAACTTTGCAAGCGCTACTGGCCGCGGGGGCGAGCGCGAAGCTGGTCACGAGCATCTATGACGGCACCGCGCTTATTGCGGCAGCGCACCTCGGTCATGATGGCGTTGTCCGTGAGTTGATCAAAGCAGGCGCGCCGCTCGACCATGTGAACAATCTGGGATGGACCGCGCTCATCGAGGCGGTGATCCTTGGAGACGGCGGCCCGCGGCACATCGAGACGGTACGCGCGCTGGTGGCCGCAGGCGCTGATCGAAAGCTCACGGACCGGCAAGGCCTAACGCCCCTGCAGCTCGCACGTGAGCGCAATTACACCGCTATTGCGGACATCCTGAACCCGACATGAAATCAAGGGCGGGCTCGGGTGAGTATTCTAGTTGCCGGTCCTGCATCTGGGCAGCTGGGTCCCCTCCAGGATCAGGGCGACTCCGATTGCGCTCCATTGCCAGAGCCATTGACCGGACATGAGCGAGAGAAACGGATTCATTTTTTGCCTCCTCAGAGAGTCGCAAGGCTAATCAAACGGCTCTGCTGTTGCGTGGGCTCGCGTTCTGCAACGCGCATTGCAAGAGCCAGGACATTTTCAGCGACATGGAAAGATGATTCTGACGAAAGGTCTTTGAGACTGCAGATCGAAGCAATCGCCAGCCCTTTGTCGCGGAGGTGGCTGCGCACGTAGCAATAGAGCGCCACACGCGCCCTGACGCGGTCTTCAAGGTGGTGCGCCATTTCAATCGTGTCGATGATCGAAGCCGAAGCGATGCGCTCAACTGCCGACGAGAAATTCAATTTCTTCATGGTCGACTCTTCCGTTGCGGAAAGTCGCTTCAGTCGAGGCTTTTATGGTTAACAAACTGTTAACGGGCCGCATTCGAGACGTTCTCGAACACATTGGATGACGCGCGCGAGCTGGCGTGCGGAACATTCATGACCCTCGGCCGAATGCGTCCGAGCCCTTCCCGCAACAAATTTGCGCTAAAATGCAAATTCTCAGATCTCGACCGGAACTGTTGCGTCAGTAATGTATTTGCGAGCGGCGGTGTTGTGCCGATTTGTAAATCAAGCAAAATCAGTGACTTACCTGCAACACTGCGGGTTTAATGGAGCCACCCGATAGCCGGAGGGTCTCTGAGACTGTTACGTGGAGACACAAGTTTCGACGGGCCGGGGGGCTTTTGAAGGGACTGTCAATGCTCCGCAATCTTCTGCTCTCCACTGCTTTCATTGCTGCCGCCGGTTCCGCGGTTGCGGCCGACCTTCCGCGCCGCTCGGCGGCTGTGGCGCCGCAGCCTTACTATACGGCGGCCCCGGTCTTCACCTGGACGGGTTTCTATGTCGGCCTCAACGCCGGCGCGGCCTTGAACAACAACAACTCCGGCTCGATCTCGTCGAGGGGCCTCACGGCTCCGAACAACGCAATTTACACGGGCGCCGGCAGCGGTAGCGACGGCGCTTTCACGGGCGGCGTGACGGCGGGCTACAACATGCAGTTCGGCTCGTTCGTGGCTGGCGTCGAAGGCGACATCAACTATCTCGACCGCAAGAACGGCGGCAACGGCGCCTTTCCGGCCCCGGCGAATGTCACGGCTGGCTTCGACGACCGCACGGATTTCGCGGTGTCGCGCGGCGGTAACAGCAATTGGTTTGGCACAGCGCGCGGCCGTCTCGGCTTCGCCTTCGACCGCGCGCTTATTTATGGCACCGGCGGTCTTGCGTTCGGCGGCAAGAACGGCAGCTTTGGCGTGAACCAGCGCGACTACACGGAAAACTGTACGGTTGCGGTTGTCGGCGGCGCTTGCGCGGCGAACGGCACGTTCACCACCAATGCAAACCGTGGACTTTCATCTACGGGTGGGGGCAACAACAATATCGGCTGGACGCTTGGCGGCGGTGTCGAATACGCCTTCACCAACAGCATCTCGCTCAAGGCTGAATACCTTCACGTCAGCCTCGGCGACAACAGCCGCACGTTCACCACGCTCGCTTCTGCGGCGCCGGGCGCCACGATGGCTGCTGGCAACACGATCACGATCCGCGAAAGCAACAAGTTCGACATCGTTCGCGCCGGCGTGAACTTCCGCTTCTGATTTCATGCTTGAAAAGCGAAAGCCCGGTGTGATTGCCGGGCTTTCTGGACGACAGTTTCGCTAGACAATCGTCTGTTTTCGGGCAGAATATTTTTGCAGTTTCTCCTGCAAGTCAGCAAGACGGCCACAACGTTCGCGTTGTGGCCGTCTTTGTTTATGGGCCTTCCTTCCTTGCAGGAATGCTCTCGTCCCGATCGAAAACTCCACCACTCCGCTCGGCCGGCGCCGCGTGTCCAAGGTCGCCGGGAACCCACCGGTCGCGAACCGGTTGCCGTGCGATGCACAAGGAGCACGATCATGAGCCGCGGATTTCCGTCCATGACAGCCTTGCTGGGCCTGCTTGCAGTGGCGGGCTTTCAAAATCGCGACAAGCTTGCCGAGCTTATTCGCAACCAGACCGGAGGCTCGCCGGGCGACGGCGCCCCGCAGGGCGCAACCGGCGGGCTGCTCGGCGGCGGGTTGAGTGAACTGCTGGAGAAGTTTCGTCAGAGCGGCCACGGCGACGCTGCCGATTCCTGGGTCAGCCCTGGCCCCAACAAGGAACTACCCCCTCCTCAACTCGAAACCGCAATCGGCCCCGATGTGATGACGGCATTGCAGAAGCAGACGGGCTTGTCTCGCGAGGAGATTGTAGCGCGCTTGTCGAAGGACCTGCCGCGCGCCGTCGATGAGTTGACGCCTGACGGACGGCTCCCCTCTTGAAGCGATCTGCCGTTCGTCGTCGATCGCGTTTTTGTCGGGTCGAAGACGGCGGCGATCAGGCCTCCTGCACGACCGTGTTCTGAAGCAGACCGACACCGTCGATATCGACATCGACCGTGTCGCCTGCCGAAAGATAAAGCGGGGGCTTTCGCTTGTCGCCGACGCCTCCGGGCGTTCCGGTGACGATCACGTCGCCGGTCTCGAGCGTGGTGTAGCCGGAAATATATTCGATCAGCTCCTCGATCGAGAAAATCATCTGGGCGAGACTGGCGCGTTGGACCTGCTGGCCGTTGACGCGCGTCGTCAGGAAGGTCGTCGCACGATCCTTGACGGCGTCGGCCGTCACCATCCAGGGGCCGAAGGCGCCGGTGCCATCGAAGTTTTTACCCGGCGTCCAATGATGCGTGTGGCGCTGCCAGTCGCGCGCTGTCCCGTCGTTGTAGCAAGCATAGCCCGCAACATGGGACAACGCCTCATCCTTCGAAATATAGCGGCCTGGCTTGCCGATGATGACCGCAAGTTCACCCTCGTAGTCGAGTTTCTCAGTCACCTTGGCGCGCACAAGCGGATCGCCATGCGCGATCTGCGAATTGGCGCTGCGCATGAAGAGAACGGGCTTCTCGGAACCCGGGCGGTTCATTTCCTTGACGTGGTCCTGATAATTCAGGCCGACGCAGATGATCTTTCCGGGGTTCGGGATCACCGGGAGCAGCTTCACACTGTTCAGTTCAAATTCGACGCCGGATAATGATTTTCCAAATTCAGCGGTGGCAATGAAATCCTTCAATGTCGCGGCATTCGGGTGAGATGAGCCAAGGTCGATAATGCGGGCGCCTTCGACAATGCCGTAAGTGGCGCGGCCATCCAGTGTTTTGAAACTGGCGTATTTCATGATTCTGGTCCCGAGTGTCTGGCGTGTCAGTCGCAGACGAACCGGCCCTTGGAATGAGCCTGTTCGATGTTCGACAACGTTGTCTTGAGTCGCTCGATCACGAAATCGATTTCGACGTCGGATGCAGACCTTGCATCGCCCTCTTCAAGCGCTTTCAAAAGCGCGCGCAAGCTGTAGCGATCCGGTCCTCGTTTCGCGATGGCGTCGATGTAGGTCTCGACGCCCGGCAGGTCCGCTTTCGCAGCATCCCCGATGACGAACTCGACAATGTCGAGTTCAAAATCGGAAGCCTGGAACATGAGCCCGCCGAAGCTGCAGCCGCATCCCTGCCCGCCCGACAGATGCTGGCTCGACAAGCGTCCCCACATCTCGGTCAGGTCCGACGCCCGACGGCGCCGGTTGTTTCCGGAAAAGGCAAGCATGGGCTCGGTCCCTCTCAGCCTGCGATGACTTCGAAGTTTTCACCCGCGCCGCCACCCGACGCAAGGCGCTTGCGTAGCTCTGCCGTCGCGGTCTCGGACAAGCGTCCGTCATCCGTGACAATCACGCCATAGTCGCGGTGCGCGGCGTCCCGGCTCACGTAACCTTCGCGCACGTCATGCGCCACCCGTTCGGGATCACGCTCAAGCGGATTGCCGAAGCCGCCGCCGCCCGACTGCATCAGATAAGCATCGCCAGCCTTGAGCCGCACGCCGAAAATCTTGGCGTTTGGCATGTCCGTGTCCCATTCGCCCTTCCGGCGAATGCCGATGCCGTTGCCCATCGCGTCCTTGCCGCCGTGGAGTCCCCACGGCTTGCAATGCACGCGATCGATGCGCGTCGTGACGGCAAACGGCGAGAGCGCCTGCACGACCATTTCCGCACCGAGACCGCCACGGTTGCGGCCCGCGCCCGCACTGTCCTGGCGCAACGAATACCGCTCGACGAGAACGGGATATTTGGATTCGAGCTGCTCGGTCGGGCTGTTGTGCGTATCGCCGTCATTCATGCAGACCGTCGCCGAAATGCCATCCTCCGACATCTTGCCGCCCCAGCCGCCGCCCAGCGGGCCGATGCCGACGATGAACAGGCGGCCATCCTTTTGCGACAGGCCGTGAATGTTCGGGAAGACGAGATCGGCATGGTGACCCGCAACCACGCGATCTGGAATCGCGGTCGCGAGCGCCTTGAAGATCGTGTCGATGACGGTCATGGGGAAGGTCATCCACACGCGCATCGGGAATGGACGCTCGGCGGAAATCACGCGGCCCATCGGCATGACAACTTTCAACGAGCGGAACGAACCGTCGTTGACCGGATAATCGGTCGGCGTGGTGAGGCACTTGTAGGCGACCTGCGCGCAGGCGATGCCTGTTGTCCAGCCGGAATTATAGAAACCACGCACCTGCTTGGAGACATCCGACAGGTCGATGGTCATTTCCTCGCCGCGCACTTCGACGCGCACCTTGATGGGAATGCGCGTGCCGACATCGACGCCATCGTCATCCATGTAGGATTCAGCTTCGTAGACGCCGTCGGGAATGTTGCGCGTGTTGGTGCGCGCGATGGCTTCCGAATGATCCATGATGATCGCGACGGAATCGAGCACCGCGTCCTTGCCGTAGCGCTGCACGAGTTCGCCAAAGCGGCGTTCGCCGGTCGTGACGGCTGTAATCTGTGCACGCAGATCGCCGAGCGCCCGCTCAGGCAAGCGCACGTTCATGGCGATAATGTCGACGAGATCCTGATTGACCACGCCAGCCTTCTGATACTTGACGATCGGGATCTGGATGCCTTCTGAGAAAATATCCGTCGTCACCTGGCCAAGCGTTCCGCCGACATCGAGCCAATGCGCCATGCAGCACGAAAACGCGACGATCTCGCCATTGTGAAAGATCGGCTGCGTGAAGGTGAAATGGTTGAGATGGCTGCCCGTCGTGTAAGCATCATTGGTGACAAGAATGTCGCCGGGGTGGATGTTCTCAAGACCGAAATGCTTGATCTTCGCCTTCACGGTCTCGGCCATGCCGCGGATGAACATGGGCAGGCCAAGGCCGATCGAGATCGTGTCGGCCTTCACGGTGAAAAGGCCGACGGTGAAGTCGAGCGCCTCGTAGATGATGAGGTTATAGGCCGTCCGCATCAGATTGGTTTTCATCTCCTCGGTGATGGCGAGAAGGCCGTTGCGGATGACTTCAACCGTGATCGCATCGACGGCGGGTTTTGAGGTGGAGGTCATGGTTCAGGCTCCGATCGAAACGAGGAGGTTGCCGAAGGCGTCGACGGTGAGCGCGTCGCCCGGTTGAAGGACCGTCGTCGAGGCGTGCTCTTCGATGAGCGCAGGCCCGGCGATCTCGTTTCCGCGCCGCAGCTTGGTGCGCGCATAGACGGGCGTGGCGACGAAGCCTTTCGAGTCGCGGAAGTAGACGTCCTTCGTTCGAAGAACCGCCTCTGCATCAGGCGCCTTTGCGCCTTCAGGAACCTGGCGCGGGCTCGGCTTCTGCATGAGGCCGGAGACGGTCATGCGCAGCGAGACGAGATCCGCCGGTTCGCCCGGCGCCGACGTGCCGTAACGCACCGCATGAACCTTGTCGAACTCGGCCTTGATGGCCGCGCGATCCTTGGCGCGGATCATCTCCAGCGGAAGATCGACGCTGACCGCGTGCTCCTGGCCGACGTAGCGCATGTCGGCCGCATAGGCGAGGCGGATCTCGCTCGGCTTGACGGCGGAGTCGGCGATCGCCGTACGTCCTTCCTTCTCCATGTCGCCATACATGGCCTCCAGTTCGTCGAAGGACGCCTCGTCGAGACGACGGAAACAGGAGCGCACGTAATCGTAGCGCAAATCTGAAAAGAGCATGCCGAAGGCCGAGAAATGGCCGGGCGAGAACGGGATCAGCACACGGCGAATGCCAAGTTCGCGCGCGATTGCCGACGCATGCAGCGGCCCCGCGCCGCCGTAGACCACCATGGTGAAGGCGCCAGCATCGAGCCCGCGCTCCGTCGTCACCGCCTTCACGGCGTGCGACATCGACGTGACGGCGATGCGCAGTATGCCGTCCGCCATCGACACTTCATCGAGACCAAGCGGCCCGGCGACGCTCGCCATAGCGCGCAGCGAGGCTTCCTTGTCGAGCGCCATTTCGCCGCCGAGGAAATTCTTCTCGTCGAGACGCCCGAGCAAAAGATTAGCGTCAGTGACAGTCGGCTCGGCGCCGCCGCGACCGTAGCAGGCTGGTCCTGGCATGGAGCCAGCGCTCTGCGGGCCGACGCGGAACGATTGGCCTTCACCGATGCGCGCAATGGAGCCGCCACCGGTGCCGACCTCGAAAATGTCGATCATCGGAATCTGGATCGGCAGAGCCTTTTCGTAGCCGCCGATCAGCGCGCTGCCGGTGGTGAGCGGCTCGCCCTTTGAGATGACGCCAGCCTTGGCGGTGGTGCCGCCCATGTCGAAAGCGATGGCGTCGCCAAGGCCCATCTGGGCGCAGATCGCCTGCGCGCCGATGACGCCCGCGGCTGGCCCTGATTCCAGCATTCGCACACAATCACGGCGCGCATGCGCAATCGGGAAAAGTCCGCCGGTCGATTGCACGGCGTAAAAAGAACCGCGGAAGCCCGCGTTGGTGAGATGGCCTTCGAGTTCGCCAAGATAGGCGGACACGCGCGGGCCGACATAGGCGTTTGCCGCGACTGTCGAGACGCGCTCGAACTCGCGATATTCTTGCGACAATTCATGCGAGGCGGAGACGAACACGCCCGGCATTTCCTCAAGCACGATTTCCTTCACGCGCGTCTCATGCGCCGCGTTTCGATAGGAGTGCAGCAGCAGGATGGCGACGGATTCGACGCCACGATCCTTGAGCCCGCGCACAAGGCTGCGCACCGCATCCTGATCGAGCGCCTTGTGCACCTCGCCATCTGCGCGCAGGCGCTCAGGCACTTCAAAGCGCAGCGAGCGGCGAATGAGCGGCTCGTGCTTGGAGAAGAAGAGATTGTAGGCGTCTGGCCGATTGACGCGTCCGATCTCGTAGATGTCGCGAAAGCCTTCCGTGATCAGCAGCGCTGTCTCCGCGCCGCTGCGTTCCAGCAGCGTGTTGATCGCTATGGTCGAGCCGTGCAAGAAGAGATATGCGTCCTTGGCTTCGATATTCGCGCCGTTGAGCGTGTCCTGGATGCCATCGACAAGATGGCCATGCGTCGACAGCGCCTTGCCGAAATGCAGTTCGCCGGTACGCTCATCGAAGGCCGCGAGATCGGTGAAAGTGCCGCCAATGTCGACGGCTACACGCAGGCCGCCAGGTTTTGTGGATGATGTATCACTCATGTCGGTGTCTCCTAATATTCAATCAAGGCAGGACCGCGCGAAGGCAGGCGCGCTAGGGCGACAGCTCTTCGAGCACGCGTCCCTTCGTTTCGATGGCGAAGAGAATGGTGATCAGCGCGCCGACGAGGAGCACGATCGCGAAGACCACGAAGACGTACTGGATGCCCGCGTAAGCTATGGTCCAGCCGGTCAGCATGGGCCCGACGGACGAGCCCAGCCGCAGCCACGCGCTGCCAAGGCCCGTGCCGATGGCGCGGATGCGCGTGGGGTAGATTTCGGCGGAGTAGAGATAGAGCGAGAAAGTGATCGTCTGCACGATGGCGTAGGAGATGCCGGCGCAAATGAGAACTTCGATCGGGTTCAGCGCGCCGAGGAACGCCAGAATGAGTAGCGGGATCGGCGCGAGCAGGAACGCCCAGACGTACCAGCGCTTGCGGCCGAATTTGTCGATCAGCAACGCGCAGGCGATGGAGGCCACAACCCCGGCCACTGATGTCAACAGGCCGTAGGTAAGGCTTGTCTCAAGCGAGAGGTTGAACGTCTGCCGGTAGAGTGTCGGCAACCACGAGATCATGCCGTTCGCCACCACATAGGAACAGAACCACATGGCCCAGATCGACAGCGTGCGACGGCGATAGACGTCCGAGAAAAGCTCGCGCCAGTTCGATGGCGCCACCGGAACATCGCTCACCGCAAGCGGCTTTGGCGCCTCAAGCTTGTAGCCGGAGGCGACGGCGCTCTGCTCGAGCGACGTCACGATCTTGTCGGCTTCAGCAATACGACCCTTGGAGGCGAGCCAGCGCGGCGATTCCTTCATGAAGAAGCGGAGCGGAATCAAAACCGCTGCGGGCACGAGACCGACGATGAACATGGCTTTCCAGCCATAAGCCGGGACAAGCATGCGGGCGATGAGCCCGGCGCCGACGAGCCCAAGCAGGAACATGACTTCGTAGAGCAGGAAGAAGCGGCCACGGCCCTTGGAGCCGATGTATTCGTTGATGTAGGCGCTCGCGACCGGCACCTCTCCTCCGGTGCCGATTCCTTGCACGAAACGGAAAGCCATCATCGACACAGCGCCCCAAGCGAACAGGCAAGCGACATCCATGCTGACGAAGAGCAGGATCGTGAAGAGCAGCACACTGAGGCGGCCGATGCGCTCGGCAAGCCAGCCGAAGAAGATCGCGCCGAACATCTGCCCGAGATAGCCCATCGACAGGATGAGCCCGGTCTCCTGCGGATCAAGCTTCCATTCACGCACGAGGATCGGCATGGCGTAGGCGATCGCGATAACCGTGTAGCCATCAAAGAAAGTCGCCGCGCCGATGATGTTGCGCGTCCAGAGCAGTTGCTTGGTGATTGGAAGGCGCTCCAGCCGGGCGCTGATGCCTGCGGCGCCATCCATGAGGGCATTCCCATGCGTGTCGCGGCCTGTCGGCGCCGCTGAGGCCATGTCCATGACGTCCCCTCCCAGGGGTTTCGGATTGCGAAATGTTTTTCGCTTTTGTAAAACTGACGCGTTACGACTACGATGTCAATCGTGTCCCAGGATCAGCCATTCGTATGATGTCGCCGAAAACCCCCGCCAAAGCCTCAGCCGCAAACTCGAAAAGCTCCGTGCAATCGCTTGCAAAAGCCTTTCGCGCTCTGGAGGCCATCGCCGCGTCCGAGTTGGACATGACGCTGAGCGAAATTGCCGTAGCCGCCGATCTCGATCCCGGCACGACGCACCGCATGCTCAACACGCTCGTCGGGCTCGGCTACGTCGAACGCACCGAAGCCAAGCGCTTTACATTGACGCTGAAAGTTCTGGATCTCGGCTTCCGCGCGATCGGGCACCGTGACCTTCGCACGCTGGCGCGTCCCCTGTTGCGCTCGCTCGTCGGCGAGGTCAGCGAGGCGGCGAGTCTCGGCGTGCTCAATGGCGCCGATGTCCTCTATGTCGAGCGCATGCGCGCAGGCATCACGCGGCTTGGCGTCGACATTCGGATGGGCACGGTTATTCCCGTCACCAGCAGCGTGATCGGCTGGGCCATGCTGGCTTTTCTGCCCGAGCCTGAATTGAAGCGCGTGCTTCAATTGCAGAAACTTTCTGAAATGCCGGCAGACCTTGCGCGCCAGATCAAGACCATCCGCAAACAGGGTTACGCGCTGAGCGCTTCGAAAATTTCGAACGGCCTGTGCGTTCTCGCCATGCCGGTGCGCGACAAGGATGGTTATCCTATCGCGGCTGTCAGCGTCGCGGCGCCGAGCATGCGCATGTCGCTGACCGAGCTTGAAGCGAGAGCGCTTGCTCCATTGCGCAAAGTGGCCGGACAGATCGCGCTCGGGCTAGAGGCCAGCGGCGGCACGGTCGCGGGCTGATCGCCAGTCCTTCTTTTAAAATCGCATGAGACGAAGGGCGCGCCACGCCCTGCCTTGACTTAATTCCATGACCCCGTAAACTTTCGAAAGAAGTTTCGTAGTCCGAAAAAAATAATGCGCAAGGGGTGGAAACCGGCGTGCTCGATCGAGAGCCTGCGCGCTTTCTGACATCAAGGAGGAGTAGCGCATGCGGACCAAAGACATTCTCGTCGGCGCCGTGACGCTCGGCATGATCATCTCGGGGATCGGCGCCGCTGCCGCGCAGGCGAAATTCCCCTCTCAGACGATCAGGCTCATCGTGCCGTTTGCGGCGGGCGGCGGCGTCGACGCCTATGCGCGCATAATCGCGCAAGCGATCAAGGAAAGGCGCAACGTCGACATGATTGTCGAGAACCGGCCGGGCGCGAATGGCACGGTCGGCGGAATTGGCGTGATGCGCGCAGAACCCAGCGGCTACACGCTGCTCTTCTCCGCCTCGACGCATGTCATGGCCAAACAGGTGATGCAAAATCCGCCCTATGATCCGATCGCGGATTTCTCGGCCATCGCACGCGTTGGCGAAGCCCCCATGCTCGTCGTCATGAATCCGCGGCGTCCGCAAAAGAACATTTCCGAAGTGATCGCCGACATGAAAGCCAATCCGGACAAGTGGGAGTTCGGCGTTGCGGCGCTCGGCGCCATGGGCCATCTCGCAACGATCGGCTTTGGCCATCTCGGTGGGGTCAATCTCACCATCGTTCCCTATCGCGGCACCGCGCCTGCGCTGAACGATGTCGCGGGCGGGCATGCGCAACTACTGATCGACCCGATTATCGCGCTGCTCCCCATGGCGCAATCGGGCGACGTGAAAGCGCTCGCGATCACCACGGCCAAGCGCAGCAAGCTGGCGCCGCAGATCCCGACCGCCGCTGAAGCCGGCATGCCGGGTCTCGAATTCGCATCCTGGTATGGAATCTGGGGTCCGAAGACGCTGCCGAAGGATCTCGTCGCCTGGATCAACACGGCCGCCAACGAAGCCGTGAAAGACATCGCAGCCTCAGGACGCCTCGACACGCTCGGCATCGAAGCCGTGATGGAGACGCCGGAAGAATTTGCAAGCTACATTGCAAAGGACGTGAAGCGGAATTCGGACCTGCTCAAGGCGGCGAATTTCCAACCCATGTAAGCGGCCCGTTGACGCGGCTCTATCGGACGTTCGCGCAGCTTGGGGCGGTTTAAAGTAGCCACAGCGAGACAACTGAATCTGGGCGAGGAAGGCTTTCGGCGCCGCGACGCCTACGGCTCGAGCGTCGAGCGATCCTCATCGCATCCGATGGTGGCGATTGCGATCGTCTGGCGCCATGTCGCCCGCTCTCGCGTTTCCTGCTGGCACTTCTCCAGATGCCCTTCGCGGTTGATCACCTGCAGGTTCGGCGCGCCCCAGAAGGCGAGCAGCGTCGGCCATGGCGTGTCGCGCTTCTCGCGCCAGACCTGATAGAGCGGCGTTCGGTGATCGACCTCGCCGCTCTTCAACAGGCGCTTTCCCGTAACCGGGCATTTGCGGCCCTGAGCCTTGCGGAGTACGCGCAAATGGTCGCGCGGCGTCGTCCAGAGCTTCCACGCGACAACGCAGCACGCATGCCAGGCGGCGTTCTTGTTGGGCTTTTCGTCGCCCCAGAGATCGACATGCCACCCGAAACGGAAGGCTGGCTGTCCGCAAACGCAACAGAACCCACGCCCGAGAGCATATTTTTCTTCGCGGTAGGGCGCAGGCGGCAGACGAAACTCCGCGTCGGCGAGGCGCCACGACCATCCCTCCGGGGCGCCGCTGCGCGAGGCGAGCGCGCGTGCGAGGCGATCGGCGCGGAGGGGGTGCGTGTGCCAATAGGAATCGATCGCCAGGCGCGGCGTCGGTGGAGTCAGCGCGCGCTTGTACGCGTGAACGAGCGCCGGAGCCGGGAATATGCTCGGGAGCGATTTCTTCAGTCGCGCATCAGCGCGCGCGTTGCGGATGGCAGCCCAATCAGACACTGGCGTTCTCGCTCATGAATGAGCCTGCGCGATGAAGCGCGCAGGCCTTTCGCGTCACCTCAGGCCGCCTTGGCCTCGACGGCGGACGCGCCGCCAAGCGCGTGCAGGTAAAGGTCTATGAGCGATTCTTTCTCGTCGCGATCCTTGGCGTCCTGCTTCCGGATGCGGATCACTTCCTTGATGATGCTGACGTCGTATCCTTCGCCCTTCGCCTCGGAATAGATCTCCTTCTTGCCTTCGTTCAAAGCCTTGATCTCTTCCTCGACATGCTCGATTCGCTCGACAAAGGCGCGCAGTTGATCGGCTGCAACGCCGCCCGGTCCACTCATGTTTATCTCCTCACAAACAAGAGCCGTGAACCTCGCCGATCAGGGTTTCCAGATTGTTAAGACGGCACGCGTTTCCGTGAGCCGCGCACCGCAAAACTTACTTGTCGCTCGTGGCTTTCACGGTCTGTGTGAGCCATTCGTCGATCACCGCCGCGCTGTCCTGATTGTTCTTCTCAACCATCATCATGTGGCTGTTTCCACGGATGCCGCGATCGGCGAGCTTGATCCACGTGGGCTTGACGCCCGCCTGCTGCAGAAATTGCACGGTGCAATGATCGTAGGGCGCGTGATAGGAAGCCTCGCTGGTGATGACGAGCGTTGGCGCCTGCATCAGACGAGTCAACTTGCGCGCAGGTTCCGCTTGCTTGAAACAGCGGACGAGTCCATCGCCCTGCGGCTTGTCTTCCTGCACGAACTTCACTTCGGACGCGTCCTTCACGGACGGCTCGTAAGTGAGCGGCACGCCGGTCACGCCCCAGGGCAGCGTGACATCCTGCTGCTTGAACCATTCAGGAGCACCGACGAAATCGACGCCGCGATAGGGAGGGCCGTTTGGCTCGACCGCGACGAGCGCCTTCACCTTGTCCGGCCGCGCGTCCACGACCGGCCAGCCGAAGGCGCCCGCCTGCGAATGAACGAGAAGGATCGACGGCCCGATCTTGTCGATGAGCGCGATAAGACCATCACGGTTCAACTCCATCTGCCGGCGGAAATCCTTGATGGCCGCCAGCTGCGACGACACCAGCTGCTGCACCGCGGGATCGTCCATCGAGCCGTCGCCCGGCCATTTCGTATGCAGATGCGCCTGCGGCCAGCGGTTGAAGCGTTCCTGCGCGGCGTAGCGCGACTGGTTGTTGGAGGCGTCTGTCTGCTCCGCGGGACCATAGAAAGCCTGATTGAACGCCGATCGTCCGCGCCCGACCTGATCCACCGAATAGACGGCATAGCCGCGCCGGGCGAAATACTGCGCCCAGCCTTCGCGCCCGTCCGGCGTGCCGGTGTAATTGGTGCCCGACATGGTGCCGCCGTGAACCATGATGATCGGGTACGGATGCGTCTGCCGCGCCGGGATCATGTACTCAGCATACATGTGCCCGGTCATGTACTGCTTGCCGTCAGCTTTTTCGATGTGGCCGCCGGCATAGAGCCAGCCCGTCTTGGCGAGTGTCAGCGGCTCCTCCGCCCTCGCGACCGCCGCGCAAGCCGAGAGGCAAAGCGCCAGGCAGGCGCCCTTCAGAAGCGTATTCGTCATGGCTTCCTCCCTGTCTGCGCCGAGGCGCAATTACTTCTGCGTGCTCCCCGACGGCAGCGTCGTGCCGAGCCATTTTTCGGCAACGCCGATGATCTGCTGGTTATTTTTCTCCAGCATGAGCATGTGGCCGTTGCCCTTGATTCCGACATCCGCGAGACGCACGAACGTGGTGCGGGTGACGCCGGCCTTACGCAGATAATCCACGGTGCAATGATCATAGGGCGCGTGGTACGAGGCCTCGGTCTGCACGACGAGCACCGGGATGTTTGCTAGGTTCACGATCTTGCGCGCGGGCTCTTTTTGCTGCCAGCAGCGCACGAGATCCGGCCCTTGCGGCGCGTCTTCGCGCACGAAGGCGAGATCCTCGGGCTTCTGCAGCGGCGGATCGTAGGCGAGCGGCGGCGCGGTCAGGCCATAGGGCTTGGTGACGGGGCCATCCTCGAACCAGTCGGGCGCGCCTTTCGTGACATTCTCGCTCACCGGCGGTCCCGACGGCTCCATGGCGACAATAGCCTTCACGAGCCCCGGTCGCGCATCCGCCACGAGCCAGCCGAACGTGCCTGACTGCGAATGCGTGACAAGGATCGCCGGGCCGATCTTGTCCAGCAAGGCGGCGCCCGCATCGCGATTGAGCTCTTGCTGGCGCGGGAAGCTTGCGAGCGATGGGAAGTTCTGCCCGAAGAACTGGTCGAACACCGGATCGCCCGCGACTCCGGAGCCCGGCCATTGCGTATGCAGCTTCGCCTGCGGCCACAGATTGGATCGTTCGGGCGCGGTGAATTGTTGCTGGACGCGCGCGACCGAGAGGCGCGTCAGCGGTCCGACCTCGGGTTGATGCGGCGAGCGCGCGCGCGAGGGCTGGTCCAGCATGTACACCGCGTAACCGCGGCGCAGCAGATATTGCGCCCAGCCTTCGCGTCCGTCCGGCGTTCCCGTGTAATTGAGGCCGCTCTGCCCGCCGCCGGCAAAGAAGACGATCGGCGTCTCGTGAGTCCGGTTCCGCGGGATCTGGTACTCGACGTACATGTGCCCGGTCATGAACTTTCCGTCAGGCGTGTCCTCATACTTGCCGCCGACGAAGAAATATCCCTGCTTCTCGATTTCAAGCGGCGCATCGGCAGCGAAAGCGGCGTTGGACAGGACGAGGCCTGCAACGAAGAACGCGAGACGTTTCATGTCTCCCCCCTGAAGTCTTGTTTTCTTTATGCGCATCAGGCTTCGCCCGTGCGAGGGCGACATGATGAGAGCGCCCAAGGCGCGCGTCAATGAGCACCCGCCTTTCCTGGCCGATTGCTGCAGGCCAGCATTTGCGCATGCGGCCCTTCGGGCCATATCTTCTCGATGCAAATAATGAGGAAACGTCTGATGAGCGACACGAACGGAATGGACCCGACGAGGCGCAGCGCCCTTGCATCCATGAGCGCGCTCGGCGCGGCGGCCGGTTTGTTTTCCGCATCCGGCAGACCGGCGGTGGCGCAAACCGGATCAGTGAAGTCCTTTGTCCTCGTCCACGGCGCCTATGGCGGCGGCTATGTCTGGAAATATGTGGCGGCGCGTCTGCGCGCAAAAGGCCATCAGGTGTTTGCGCCGACGCTGACCGGCCTCGGCGACAAGTCGCATCTGATGAGCAAGGACATCCGGCTCGAAACGCACATCCTCGACATCGTCAACCTGATCAAATGGGAAGATCTGCGCAACATCACGCTGGTTGCGCATTCCTACGGAGGCTGGCCTGTTTCCGCCGTTCCCGAACATGTCGGCGAGGCGATCGGGTCGATTGTTTTTCTCGACGCCTTCATGCCAGGCAACGGCCAGAAAGGGCTCGATCTGAATTCGCCGCAAAGCCGCGAGGCCGTGCTCGAAGCGATCAAGCGCGGCGAAGTCTCAAGACCGCCGATGCCGAGCACCAGCAGCCGAATGAATGAAGCTGACCGTCAATGGCTGCAAGCCAAGGCGACTCCCCAACCCATCGGGGTATCGCTCGATCCGATCTCACTGACCGGCGCACGCGACCGCATCGCCAGGAAGACCTACATTCGCGCGCGCGGCTATTCAAATCTGAACTTTGATAGCTTCTACGACGCGTGCAAGGCAGCTGGATGGACTGTCTTCGACATGCCGTCCGGCCATAATGTCCAAGTTGAAATGCCCGATCAGCTGACAGAGATTCTTCTGAACATCTCTGCGTGACGGGCTAAGCGACTGCGACAAAACTAACCGCGCGTTTCCTATATGAAAACGACGAGCGATGAGCGGGCCGCGCGAAAGCTTGCGTGGCCCGCTTCCCGCGGTCAGGGACAGGGATGCCGCATCCCGTCGTAGCCGAGATAGGTACCGCTTGCCGGATCGTAGGAGCGGAAGCGCTGCATGCAATATGCGACCGCATCGTCTGCCACCGGCGCGCCTCCGTAATAGGCTGGTTGCTGCGAATTGGCTATTGCTCCGCCAATGATTGCGCCCGCGGCGAGGCCCGCGATGCCCGCCCCTACGGCCGCGCCATTGTTCCAGCGATTGCCATAATAGCGGCCGCCATAGTAACGGCGATATTGGACTTGCATGACACCGGGCTCGCTCACGTGTGCGGAAGCGATCGCGGGGTCGATCCGCAGCGCCTGCGCGGAGGCCGGCATGGAGGCCGCAGCCCCGAGAATGCCTATTCCGAGCGCCGCGATCAAAGGATTGCGCATGATGTCCCTTCCTGTTCATGAGAGCCGCACCTGATGAAAGCAACGAGTCTTGCGGCCTCGAAGTTTCGTCACGAAAGAATTGATCACGGCGCAAAGTATTTGATAAGTTGACCCGTGATGACGCTCTGTGACGCCAACACTGCATTAGCTGGATCCTCATCACCCCGGCGCATTGAGAAATATCACTGATCGGGCCTGCACGACCGGGCTTTGATTTCCCCGCGGATAAACGCCCCGGAGATAGTGCGTCATGCGTTTCCTGACCTTGCTGATACGCCGCCTGTTAGTGCTCGCGATCGGGGCGGTGACGATCTGGTTAATTGTATTTGTCTTTTTTGACTTCGCGGACCAATGGCTTCCGGCCGTACTCGCCTTGTCCATGACTTATGCGCTTGCGGCTTATGTCATCATACCTCGAGCGATACACATGGGTTTGAAAGTGCTGAGCCGTGAGCGTGTGCCGAGCTTCACGACGACGGGAGACGGCTTTCCTGGCGACCCCGTCAACATCGGTCTCATCGGGAAATTGGAAGACCTCGAACGCGCTTTCGCGAAGGCTGGATGGGTTGAGCCCGACAGCCTCTCGTTTGCAAGTTCCTGGCGAATGGCTTGCGCCTTTGTGCTGAACCGCCCGTATCCGACAGCGCCGTTCAGCACTCTTTTTCTTTTTGGCCGAGGCCAGGACGTTGGGTTTCAACGTGCGATCGGCAACAGTCCCCGGAAGCGGCATCATGTTCGCTTCTGGGGCGTAAGCCTTGCGCTCGTTTTGGAAGAACAAGGCAAACCGGCGTTCTGGAATGTCGGGAAACGCCCGTCCGCCAATGACTCGCAGGTGCTTTGGCTCGGTGCGGGAACCAGAGATACGGGACTGGCCTTAACGCACATGAGCTTTCAGATCACGCACGCCACCGACCGCAACACGGACGCGGAGCGCGATCTCGTGATCCTGGACCTGCAGCAGGTCAGCGCCATTCAGAACGTGCGTGAGGTCATGCCCGGCGAGCGACTGAATATCGGAAAGATCAATCGCTACCTTACCGATGGCAGAGTGACGATCGCCGAGTTGCGGGATGCAGGCGAAGTCTGACGCGATTCAGGCTGCAGGCTCAAGCCCCCGTCGGCGCGCCCGTGCGGCCCTCGTTCAGCCGCCAGATTGCGAAATTGAGCGCGCCCGCGAACGTGACCCAGCAGATGTAAGGAATCAGCAACTGCGCCGCGAGCTGGTCGATGGGCCAAAACGCCACGATCATCAGCGCGATCGACGCCCAAAGCGCGAGCAGCTCGATGAAGGCGAGACCGGGCCGCTTGAGGCCGAAGAACAGGCCCGACCAGCCGGCGTTCAGACAAAGGCTCACCACGTAAAGGAAAAGCTCGGGGGCCGCGTCCCAGCCCCGCGCCTCGAAAATGCGCCAGCCTGAAATCGCGATCATCAGGTAGAGCACGCTCCACGCCGGGGCGAACAGCCAGTTGGGCGGGTTCCAGGACGGCTTCTTGAGCCAGCGATGCCACGCGCCGGGGCGAAACAGGGCGCCCGAGGCGGCCGCCGTCATGTTGAGGGCGAGAAAGGCGATCAGCGCCATCAACGAGCTTGCCGACATGCGTACAAATCTCCAACAGCAAGCATTGTGTTTCAGGTCGCGATCAGACAACCTGACATACGAGTGTGTCAACTTCTCCTGCTTTCCACTGCAAGGCGCCCCGATGAGACTGGTCTATCCGTTCGCAGCCATTGTCGGGCAGGAGGACATGAAACTCGCGCTGCTGATCGCTGCTGTCGACCAGGGCGTGGGCGGCGTACTGGTTTTCGGCGATCGCGGCACGGGCAAGTCCACGGCCGTGCGGGCGCTCGCCGCCCTGCTTCCCAAGCGCAATGTCGTCGCCGGCTGCGCCTACCAATGCCCGCCCGAAAAAACTGCGGGCCTGTGCGCCCTTTGCGCGGACGGGGCCAAGGGCGCCCCAAAAGTCCGTGCTGAGCCGATGCCTGTCATCGACCTTCCGCTGGGCGCCACGGAGGATCGCATCACCGGCGCGCTCGATATCGAACGCGCGCTGGCGGCGGGCGAAAAGTCGTTCGAGCCGGGCCTGCTGGCGCGCGCGCATGGCGGCTTTCTCTACATCGATGAAGTAAACCTGCTCGAGGATCACCTCGTGGATTTGCTGCTTGACGTGACCGCGTCCGGCGAAAACGTCGTCGAGCGCGAAGGCTTCAGCCTGCGTCATCCCGCCCGCTTCGTGCTGGTGGGCAGCGGCAATCCCGAAGAAGGCGAGCTGCGCCCGCAATTGCTCGACCGTTTCGGCCTTTGTCTTGAGGTGAAAACGCCGAAAGACGTCCCAAGCCGTGTCGAGGTCGTGCGCAGACGCGACGCATTCGAACGCGATCGCGCGGCCTTCATCGCGCAATGGCGCAAGGAAGAGGACAAGACCCGACGCCGCATCAAGCGCGCACAGGCGCTCTTGCCCGAGGTGGATGTCGCCGACGACGTGCTGCATCGCGCCGTGCAACTCTGCCTGACGCTGGGCTCGGATGGCATCCGCGGCGAGATCACGCTGATCCGCGCCGCGCGCGCCGCCGCCGCACTCGATGGCGCGAAGAGCGTGACAGACAAGCATCTGCGCCGAGTCGCCCCGCTCGCGCTGCGCCACCGCCTGCGCCGCAACGTTCTCGATGAAGTCGACACCGGCGTGCGCGTCGAACGCGCTCTCGCCGAAGTCATCCCTGCATGAGCGCGGGGCTCGCTGCCGCAATTTTCGCCGTTGATCCGGCGGGCTTCGGCGGCCTCGTTCTGCGCGGCCGCGCGGGGCCGCAACGCGACGCCTTCTTGCAGCATGTGAAAGCGCTGCTGCCCGACGGTGCGCCGGTGCGGCGCATGCCGGTTTCTATCAGCGACGACCGCCTGCTCGGCGGCCTCGACCTCGGCCTGACACTGTCGTCAGGTCGCCCCGTCGCCATGCGCGGGCTGATGGCGGAGGCGCATGAGGGCGTCATCGTCTCGCCTATGGCCGAACGCTTGCAGCCCGGCACGATCGCGCATCTCTGCGCGACGCTCGACAACGGCGACGTGCGCGCGCAACGCGATGGCCTGCAGATCGAAGCCGCAGCGCGTTTCGGATTGATCGCGCTCGACGAAGGCGACGGCGATGAGGCTGTCGCGGACGCGTTGAAGGATCGGCTCGCGCTTTGGCTCGACGAGCGCGCGCCCGACCTCTACGCGGATCTCGAAGATTACGACGCGCCGGCCCTCGCCCGCGCGCGGCGCCTGTTTGGCGCGGTCGCGTGCGCTGACGACGACGCGCAAAGCGTGGTCGAAACCGCCGCCGCATTCGGCATTCATTCGACCCGCGCCTGCCTGTTCGCGCTGCGCGTCGCGCGCGCCTGCGCGGCGCTGGAGGGCCGCAACGAGACGCAGCAAAGCGACCTCTTCACAGCCGTCAAACTCACACTGGCGCCGCGCGCCCGGCAATTGCCGTCCATGGAGCCCGAAGCCGAGGCGCCGCCCCGGCCGCAGGATGCCGCCGACGAGGGCGAAAGCCCAGAGCCGCCGCGACCCAATGAAGATTCCGGGGATGAAGAGAGCACGTCCTCGCCGGACGTAGGATCTGACCAGCTGGCCGAAGCGGTGCGCGCCGCCTTGCCCCCCGACCTCCTGAAGGCGCTCATAGCAGGCGATGCGCCGCGCCGGGGTCAGGCGGGCGGCAAGAGCGGGCTGGTGCGCCGCGCCTTGCGCCGGGGCCGCCCTATCGGCGCGCGACCCGGCGAACTGGCCAGCGGCGCACGGCTCGCGCTGCTGGCGACTTTGCGTGCGGCGGCGCCCAAGCAGGCTTTGCGGCGGCGCACGCTGGCCGATCCCGCCAACGCCCCAGCCATTCTCGTGCGCAAGGAAGACGTGCAGATCAAGCGTCTCGCGGAGCGCACCAAGGTCGCCACGATTTTCGTCGTCGACGCCTCCGGCTCCTCGGCGCTGCATCGGCTGGCGGAAGCCAAGGGCGCGGTGCAATTGCTGCTCGCCGAATGCTACGTGCGTCGCGACGAGGCGGCGCTGATTTCCTTCCGCGGCAAGACAGCTGAAGTGCTGCTGCCGCCGACTCGCTCGCTGGCGCGCGTGCGCCGTGAGCTTGCGCAATTGCCCGGTGGCGGCGGCACGCCGCTGGCGTCAGGCCTGGCGCTCGCGAGCGAACTCGCGCAATCGATCGCGCGCAAGGGCGACACGCCGATCCTTGTGTTCTTCACCGACGGTCAGGCGAATGTGACGCGCGAGGGCGTGGGCGACCGCCCGCGCGCCGAAGCAGATGTGCAGGCCGCCGCGAAAGCGCTGCGCGCCAGCGGGATCGCGTCACTGCTGATCGACACCTCGCCGCGCCCGCAACCGCGCGCGCGGAAACTGGCGGAGGATCTGGGAGCAAGATATCTGCCGCTGCCGGCGGCGGATGCGCAGAAAATGTCGCGCGCGGTGAAGGCCGAAATCGCGTCGCGATCATAGTGCGAAAAGCCGGCAGAACGCGCGCCCCTCTCCCGCACTGGCGGGAGAGGGTGGCTGGCGAAGCCAGACGGGTGAGGGCGCTTCAACGAATTCGCTGTTTCGCAGGATGAAAAGCCCTCATCCGTCACGCTTCGCATGACACCTTGTAACGTCGATCCGTGCCACAATGGCTCCGTTTCGTGAAGAAACGGCCTGTCCCGGTGGCCACCGGGACAGGCCGCGGCTGTCGGATCGTTAGACACCAGAGCCATTGCTGGCTGGGGAGAAGCAGGATCGC